>CASFKI010000066.1:0-7564 GCA_949295285.1 uncultured bacterium | reverse complement strand
TTATTTTTTGAATATGTTGCTTCTAATTCAGCTTGTGTTATTACAGATATTGTCTTAGAACTAATTGAAAGTGATAAACTATTTTCGCTTGTATCTAAAGCTCCATAAGATTTAACAGATATTTTACTACTTCCAGTTCCTATTGCTTTAAATTTATATGTATATGATTTTGATTTAGTATTTTCTTTCTCAAAAACATCAGCAACATTAGCCTCTCCACTTATTAATTGTAATTTCTTCTTATCATAATCTATTGTCCATTCCCATGCACCTAAACTACTACTTGATGATATTTTAATTGTAACATTAAATGTGTTTCCAATTACAACTCTACTTGTAGAAGATGACACACTTATAGTAGCACTTGCGGCTTTTATATTTATCATGTTTAAAAATGTAAATGATAAAATAATAATTAATAAACAAAAAAATTTAATAATTTTTTTCACAAATTTTCCTCCTATAGATATTTAATATTTTTAATATGCTTTTGTACTTGTAATAAATCAAGAATAGTTATTTTACTATCACCAGATGTATCTCCCGCTATTAATGCAGCATTGTTCAATTTTGATAAATTTTTAATATGCTTTTGAATTTGTAACAAATCAAGAATAGTTATTTTGCCATCACCAGATGTATCTCCATTGACAGATATTATAAAATCTTTACTTTCAATTGCTGTTTGAATGGTTATTTTATGATTAGTCGCAACAATTGAATTATCTGATAGAATATTATTGCTTGAATCGCTAATTGTAACTACTTTAGCACCATTCTTAATTAATAAGTCTTTTAAACTTTTAACAGTTGTAGAGTTTTTAACTTTAGTTAAGTAATTATTATTAATTACAAAAGATGTATTTGATAATACGTTTTGTATTGTAGTTGTATCATTAACTTTGTGAATAGATATTGTATAATCTTTTTTACTTCCAGATTGCGATATAACAGTTATTGTTACAACTGACTCTTCTGTTTCAAGTACTATTTCACCATTACCGCTGATTGTTGATAAATTACTCTTAGCATCAGCTTTAATATTAATTTTATTAATACTTGTTGGAATATATGCTTCATAAGTTAATATATCAGATTCAAATGATGGTGTTAATGAAAAACCTTCTATTTCTAAATTAGATAATTCATTATTTGTGTTACCAGATAATGGTAAAGAAGTATAATCAGGCATATTATCATATATTGGAATATAAAATGTTAAATTAGAATTTAATATATCTGCTGATTTATAAGCATTATATGTTTGTGCACCTTCAATAGCCGGAGCTTGTATATTAGTCATATATTGATGAGTAAAATGAGAAGAAGCAGAATCTGGAGATACATTAAACTTTTGATAATATAGAGTATTTTGTCCTTTATTAACATACTGTTTTGCAAGTGTATTACTTCCTTCAATAATAGCCGTTTGTGGATTATTCCATAATTCCCCGGTTCTATCAATTAATTTTGCTGCATATAATAATCCTCTTTTAACAGCTGAGACTTTTATACCATCAATTGTATCTTCATAAGCGCCAATATTAAAAAAATTATAATATCCACTATATGTTTTACCATTCCAAGTAAAGCTTTCTCCACTTGTTGAAGCACTTCCATTAGCACCGACTTCAAGCCTTATTCTTGTTGCAATAGCAAGTGGACTCATATTTAAATCTTTACCTGCATTAAACATAGGTATTGTATACTTATCATTTGCTAATTTTCCACTACCAAATATTGATTTAATAAGTGATGAATACATATTTTCAAGTTCATTTGAATATTTTAAATCTTCAAACATAAATATTCTATCTTCAAGTAACCAGTTTCTAGGATCCATATAAAACGCAATGACAGAGGAATTAACTTTATACCAAGAATTTCCTTCAGCAGGCTTGGTTGACGTTACAAAATTTTCATTAGAATTTTGCATTAAGTTTTTACCTTCTTCCATATCAACTGCCGTAGCAAAATTGATATTTGTTTTTATAGCCTCGAAATTCCAGTTAGAAAATTTATTGTGTAAGTATGTTAAATATGGTACATATGAGTCAGGAAATCCTTTATCATTTAAAAATTTTTTATAATCATCATCACTAGCAGTTATTTCTTCTTTTTTCTTAATATAATCTTTACAAATATATCCAATTTGATTCCCATAATATTGAATTTTATACCAAGTTTTGGAGTCACACCCACTAGATGAACTATTGACAGTATCTAATATTTCAACATTTGTTCCCAAACTTAATGAAGTTATAAAAGTAGAAGAAGTACTAGAACTTTTTCTAACAGATACATCATTACCAATAACTCTAGCGTTATAGTCCATAACAGTTATTCCATCAAAAGTATTATCAACAATTGAAATATACTTGCTACACATATATCCGGTAGTATTTTTATATGAAACCTGAAGCCATCCATCTGAACATCCATCACCTTCATATAATTTCTTATCTATCACGGTAATTGCGGTATTTATATTTAAAGAATATAAAACTTTTCCATTAGTATTATGATCATTTCTAATTCTAACATCATTTCCTGTTACAACTGCACTATAAGAAGCAAAAATATTTAGAGGCATAAAAAAGAAAAATGTTACTAATAATAAAATTAATAATAAATATTTTTTAATAATAATATACCTCCTTATCATCATCTTTATTGTATTATACCATATACATGTGTTTTTTTCATTAAATATACCAATACTTTACACAACTATAACTATAAAAATATAGAAAAAATATATTATTTGATTTATAATAATTTTTAAGGAGTGAGAATATGGATTATACTGTAAATGGACATAATATATTTTTAATAGTATTTATATGTTTTGTATCATCTGTTATATTTGTTGAAATGATGAAAAAAATAGCTATAATTTTAAATATATTAGATGTTCCAAATGATAAAAGGAAAATACATAAAAAGCCAATGCCGTTACTTGGTGGAATAGGAATATTTTTAGCATTTTTATTAGGATATATGCTTTTTGCACCAAAAGATAATTTGATGTTATCAATATTGATTTCATCGTTTTTAATAGTTTTATTAGGATTATTTGATGATATGACAAAAAGTAATACACCTATGCCAAATAAATATAAATTATTAGTACAATTGGCAGTTGCGTGTATAATAGTATTTTATGGTGGATTAGAAATAACAAAAGCTAATATGTTTGGAATAACTATTAACTTTGGAATATTTTCAAAACCACTTTCAATATTTATAATAATTGCTTGTATAAATGCTATTAATTTAATTGATGGCTTAGATGGTTTATGTGCTGGAATTACATCAATATATTTTTTAACGATATCAATAATAGGATTTATATTAAATAAATTTGGTGGTTTAGATATTATTATTTCACTTATGATGCTTGGTTGTACTCTTGGATATTTAGTACATAATTTCCCACCAGCAAAAATTTATCAAGGTGATTCTGGTAGTACTTTTTGTGGATTAATGATATCGGTTGTATTTTTACTAGGATTTAAAACTACAACATTAACATCACTTATAATACCAACATTATTACTTGCCATTCCAATAATGGATACATTATTTGCCATAATTAGAAGAAAATTAAAAGGGCAAAAAATTGATCATGCAGATAAACAACATTTACATCATCAATTATTAAAAAAATTTAGCACAAAAAATAGCATTTTATTAATATATGCAATAAATTTATTATTTTCAATAACAAGCATTTTTTATGCATTAGGGCATGATATAGAAGTGGTTGTATGTTATATAATACTTTTATTTATAGTGTTATTTCTTATACTTAAAACTGATATTATATTTGAAAGATCTAAAAATAAATAGGTCTTTTTATTTTGATATGTTTTTGTTAAAATTAATTTAGGATGTGATTATATTGAAAGTAGGAATATTGGGTTCAGGGGCATATGGATTAGCGCTTGCTAATATTTTAGTAAAAAATAAAAACAATGTTGTTTTATTGAGTCATACTATTGAAGGTAGGAATATGCTTATTGTAACAAGAAGAAGTCCAAAACTTCCAAACTATATTTTACCAAGCAGCATTTATGTTACTAATGATATGAAAAAAGCAGTTGCAGATAAAGATTTAGTTGTTATAAGTGTTGCTGCACATGCATTTGAAAGTACAATAAAAGAATTAAAAAAATATATTAATAAAAAAACTGTTGTTTTAATTGCAACTAAAGGTATTCAACAAGAAACTTGTCTTTTTTTACATGATATATTTAGAAATTATTGTAAAAATCCATATGCAATAATAGCGGGTCCTACTTTTGCAAATGACATGATATATGACGTTCCAATTGGATTATCTCTTGCAACTAAAAGTAATAAAGCAGAAATTATAGTTAGAAAATGTTTTGAAAATGAGAAAACAAAGTTTAGAAGAACTAATGATATAATTGGTGTAGAAATATGTGCTAGTGTTAAAAATATAATGGCAATAGCATCAGGTATACTAGAAGGCATGAATATTACCGAATCAACAAGAGCATTATTTTTAACAGAAAGCATGAATGATATTAAAGAATTGATTCATGCGCTTGGTGGTAAAAAAAAGACAATAGTTTCTTTTGCTGGATTTGGTGATATATTAATGACTTGTACATCAAAAAAATCGAGAAATTTTAATTTTGGTTTTTTGATTGGTATAGGTGCTAATAAAAAACAATTAGATGAATTTTTAAGTACATATACTGTGGAGGGAATGTATACTCTAAAGTCAATACATAAATTAGTAAGGAAGAAGAAAGTTAAAATGCCAATAATTAATTTGATAAATGATATTGTAAGTGGTAAAAAGCATAAAGAAGAAATATTAAAATTTTTAATAGAAAAGTAATATATTTTATTATATTGTGATATAATAACACATGAAACCAATTTGATAAGGAGTAGAAAATGTTAACAAATTATAAAGTCAGTGTAATAATTCCTTGTTATAACTGTGAAAAATATTTACAAAAAACAATAAAAAGTTTAATAAAACAAACAATAAAATTTCATAATATTCAAGTAATATTAGTAGATGATGGTTCGACTGATGATACAAAAAATATCTGTGAACAATATTTAAATAAATATAAAAACATCGAATATTATAGTCAAAAAAATAATGGGGTTAGTACAGCTCGTAATTTAGGAATTAAAAAATCTCTAGGAAAATACATTATGTTTTTAGATTCAGATGATTATTTATGTAAACAAGCAATAAAAAAATTATATGATTTTTTTGAAAAACATTATGATGAAGTAGATTTACTTACTTATCCAATATATTACAATTCTAATGGTAAATTAAAAGAAAGAGAAGGATATTTAGACTATAATACTGGAGTATATGATTTAAATAAATTTTATCATTTTAACCAATCTACAATTAATGTGATGGTAAAAAATAATAAAGAGCTACCAATGTTTGATAAAAAACTTAAGCTTGCTGAAGATCAAAAATTTGATACAGAAGTATTGTGTAAAAAAAATAAAATTGGTTTTGTAAAAGAAGCAATATATTATTATAGAAAATCAGTTGGTGGAGCTTCTCAACTATATAATAATATGTATTATTGTTATGATTCAATTTATAATTATTTTGAAGAATTGTTAAATCATAATAAATATAATAATAAAAAAGTACCAAGATTTGTTATGTCAAATATAGTAAATACTATTGGTTGGAGACTTTCAGAAGATAAATTATTTCAAAATTACCTTGAAGGTGAAGAAAAAGAAATAATGATTAATCGATTTGTCAATATATTAAACAAAATAGATGATGAAATTATATCTACACACCCAAGATTAAATGAGTTTAAAAAATATTACTTATTTAAATTAAAAAAATATAATTTGTTTTTTGATATCAATGAAAAAGGATATAAAATATTAAATGGTGATAAAGTATTAATTGAGAAAAATAGCGTTGAAGTAGTTTTAAATGAAGTTAGATTAATTAATGAAAATAAAATAGAATTATTAGGATCATTAAATACATGCATATTTGATAAAAAGAAACCAAAGTTATATATGTATATTAATGATGAAAAAAAAGAAATTGAATTAACTGAATCTATAGTAAGTTATATAAACGCTGATTTAAAAGCATCAAATGCATATAAGTTTGATGTATATATAGATATTACAAATTTTGAAAATATTAAATTTGAATTAAAATATGATAAATATAATATAAATTGCAATTTAAAATACAGAAATAGAGAAATAGATAAATTTTATTTTGATGAATTCTGTTTAAAAATAAATTCAAATTTTAGTATAAGTGTTATTAAAACTAATAAGTTAAAAACAATATTAAATATCATTAAATCTTCCAAATATTTTAGTAACAAATTAATAGTTTTGTATAAAATATTGGCTATATTAATTAGAAAAAATGAAAAAATATGGCTATACTCTGATAGTGGTGGTATTTTAGATAATGCATATTATCAATTTAAGCATGATATTAAGAAACAGGATGGAGTAAAAAGATATTATATATTATTTGATGATGTATCTAAAGTTAAAGATAAATTATCTAGTGAAGAATTAAAACACACTATAAGATTTAAAAGTATAAAGCAAAAAATTCTATTTTTAAATAGCAAAAAAATAATTTGTTCATATTCAAATACATCAAACTACTCTCCCTTTGGAAAATCATTAAATTTATATGAAGATATTATTAAACATGAAGTTATTTATATGCAACACGGAATATTACATGCTAACCTAAAGAAAATGTATTCTAAAGAACTTTCACATATAAGTAAAGTAGTAGTGTCATCTAATTTTGAATTAAAAAATTTTGTAAAAAATTATGGATACTTAAAAGAAGATTTAATTCCGTATGGAATGCCAAGACTATTTATAGAGTCTAAAGAATTAAAATCTAAAAATAAAATATTGATAGCTTTATCTTGGAGAAAATATTTAATAGGAGATATTATAAATGGAAAAAGGGAAGTTTACATAGAGAAATTTAAGAATTCTAATTTTTATAATAAAATAGATGCATTATTGAATAATAATAAACTAATCAAATTTATTGAAGAAAATAATATTGAAATTGATTTTAAACCTCATCCAATATTTAAACCATATTCAAAATTAATAAAATCTAAATCAAAAAATATTAGTGTTAATTTTGATAAAACATTCTTATCTGAATATAAAATATTCATAACTGATTTTTCATCTTATCAATTTGATTATATTAAATATAAAAGACCGATAATTTATTTTTTACCAGATAAAAAAGAATTTTATGCTGGTCTTCATACATATAGAAGTTTAGATTTAAAATACGAAGATGCATTTGGTAATTTAACTACAAATGAAGATGAATTAATTGAAGAAATAATTAGAATTTATAATAATAAATTACATGTAGATAGTAAATATTTATCAAGAATGAAAAATTTTTATATAAAAAACAATAATAAATGTTGTGAAAATATATACAAATATATAAAATAACATTAAGTTAGGAAATAGACATTATGAATAAAAAAGAGAATAAAAGACAAAGAAG
>CASFKI010000065.1:0-7278 GCA_949295285.1 uncultured bacterium | reverse complement strand
AGTTTGATAATCAAGAGCAGAATATGGTTCATCAAGAAGTAGTATATCTGGGTTAATTGCAAGAGTTCTAATTAATGCAACTCTTTGCTTCATTCCTCCAGATAACTCATAGGGGTATTTATTTTTAAAATCATTTAATCCATATTTATTTAACAAATAATTTACATATTCTTTACTTTCTTTATTTACGTTTTTTGATGTTTTTAATCCTAACATAGCATTTTCATAAATGGTAAGCCAAGGAAATAATGCATCTTCTTGTAGCATGTAACCAATTGTTAAATTATCTTTTTTAATAATTGCTCCTTTATAATTGTTATCTAATCCTGAAAGAATATTTAATATAGAGCTTTTTCCACAACCAGATGGACCAATGATACCAATAAATTCACCTTCATACACATCGAAATTTATATTATCCAGTACAAATATTTCATCTTTTATAGAATAGAATGTTTTTGATAAATTTTTAATGGATAATAATTTATTAGTTGTAATCATTTGTTATTAATATATTAGAGTCAATTTTATCATCTATGCTTTTACCATAAATCATTATTTCTTGTAAATTATCAAAATCATCTATATTAACATATGTGTTATCATACCATGAATCAGCTTTTTTATATGAATCTATCATTGTAACTAAATCTGATAATGATGTATCTGGAAATTGATTATATATTGAATTTGCAATTTCTTCAGACGAATGTTGAAAAACATATTTTAGTCCTTTATTTAATGCTTTATTAAATTTTTTGATTATTTCTGGATTATTATTAATATAATCTTCTGATGCATAAAATGATGTATATGGAACACTACCACTTAATTGTCCAAGCGAACCTAATATACACCCATATCCTTCTTTTTCAAGTGTACTAGCATTTGGTTGAAATAAATTTACAAAATCACCTTGTTTTCCAATAAAAGCACCACTAAGTCCTGCGAATTCTATGCTAGTATCAATATTAACTAATTCTTTATCAATATTTGCTTTGTATAATGCATATTCAAACATCATTAAAGGCATACCACCACTTCTACCAGCTAATACTTTTTTACCAATTAAATCATTTAAGGTAAAATTGTTTTTTAATGAGCAATCCCCAACTATAAATTGTCCATCTCTTTTTGTTAAAGATGCGAAAGTTAATAATTTTTCTTTTGAATTATTATAAACATAAATAGTAGCTTCAGGTCCAGAAAATCCGATATTAGCATCTTTTGATAAAACAGCTGTTGCCACTTTATCTGCACCTGGAGTTAATATTACTTCAATATGCAATCCTTCATCTTCAAAATAATCATTTTCAAGAGCAACATACCAAGGAGCATAAAATACTGAATGAGTAACTTCTGCAACTACAATTGTATTCATATTATCATTGTTGTTATTTTTTAATTTAAATGCAGCTATAGTAATAATAACAATTATAATTATACAGAAAATAATTAACATAATTTTTTTCATTCATTTCCTCACTTTCATAGTATTATATTCAATTTGAAATGATGAGTGAAAATTTAAAATAACAATACCAATTTTAAAGAAATTATTATATAATTAATAAGTCAATAGAGGTGTGGTATGTTTTTAAATGATAAGCAAAAAGAAGCAGTAAATCATAATGAAGGACCTTGTTTAGTATTAGCGGGAGCAGGTTCAGGAAAAACTAAAGTATTAACAGAAAGAATAATAAATTTAATTAATAATGGTATAAGCCCATATAATATATTAGCAATTACATTTACAAATAAAGCAGCAAAAGAAATGAAAAATAGGGTAAATACGAAATTAGGAGATATATCTAATAATATATTTATTGGAACTTTTCATTCTTTTGGTCTTAAAATTTTAAGAGAGAATTATTTTGATTTAGGTTATAAATCAAATATTACAATTCTTGATATTGATGATTGTAAATCAATAATAAAAAGAATCATAAAAGATTTAGAGTTTGATCCTAAGGACTATGATATTAAATATATAATATCAAGAATAAGTAATGCAAAAAATGACGGAATTTCTCCAAGTGAATATGGAAGGTTATTTTTAAGAGAAGAAGATAAAATTATTACTTTAATATATGAAAAATATTTAAAAATGCTTAAAGAAAATAATTCGGTAGATTTTGATGATTTATTATTAAAACCAGTTGAATTATTTAAAAAAAATAAAGTGATTTTAGAAAAATATCAAGAGAGATTTCGATATATATTAGTAGATGAATATCAAGATACTAATAGTATTCAATATGAATTATGTAAATTACTTGCAAATAAATATAAAAATATATTTGTAGTAGGGGATGCTAATCAATCTATATATTCATGGAGAAATGCAGATTATAGAAATATATTAAATTTTGAAAAAGATTATAAAAATACAAAAGTAATATTATTAGAAGAAAATTATAGAAGCACTAATAATATTTTAAAAGCTGCTAACTGTGTAATTAAAAATAACACTGAGGGAAATAAATTGAATTTATGGTCTGATAGTGGAGATGGAGAAAAGATTGATTATATAAGAGTGGATGATGAGACAGAAGAAGCAAAATTTGTAATTAATAAAATAAAAGATTTTATTAATATCGGGTTTAAATACAATGATTTTGGAATATTATATAGAACAAATGCACAAAGTAGAATTATTGAAGAAGAATTAGTAAAATCAAATATGCCATTTAATATTATTGGTAGTTATTATTTTTATAATAGAAAAGAAATAAAAGATTTAATTGCTTATTTAAACTTAATATATAATTCTATTGATTCAATAAGTTTATTAAGAGTAATAAATACACCAAAACGTGGTGTTGGTCCAAAAGCGATAGATAATTTAATTAAGAAAGCTGAAGAAAATAACATATCTATTTTTGATGCGATTGATTCAGGAAAAGAATTAGAGTGGAAAAATATAATATTAGAACTAAAAGAAAATAGTAAAGAATTAAGTTTGTCCGATTTAATAGAAGAAGTATTAGTTAAAACTGGTTTAAGAGAAGAATATGAATTAAATCCATCTATCGAAAATGATATAAAAGTAGAATATTTAAATGAATTTAAAAGTGTTGCTGTTGCGTTTGAAGAAAATGGGATATATGATTTACAGACTTTTTTAGAAAATATTATGTTAGTTGCAGATGCTGGTCAATATAAAAAAGATAGTGATGCTATAAATGTTATGACATTACATTCTGCTAAAGGATTAGAATTTAAAATAGTATTTATTTTAGGAATGGAAGAGGGGATATTTCCACATCAAAGAAGTTTTGAAAATTTGTCTGAAATGGAAGAAGAAAGAAGGCTTTGTTATGTTGGAATAACACGTGCTAAAACAAAATTATATTTATTAAGTGCAAGAAGAAGAACTATATATGGTAAGACTACAAGTACTATTGAAAGTAGGTTTATAAAAGAAATAGATAGTACTTTAATGAATATAACTAATTCTAAAAATAAAAATGAAGAAAATAAAAAAATAGGTAATATGTATAACGAAACAACTGCTGAATATAGAACAGGAGATAAAGTAGAACATACAAAATTTGGTGAAGGTGTAATTGTTAATATTGATGATAATATTGCTACAATTGCTTTTAAATTTGGAATAGGTATTAAATCAATAGCCTTAAATCACAAATTCTTATCTAAAAAATAATTTACATGCAAAATTATAAATGTTATAATATTTTATAGAATAAGAAGAGGTTTTAATATGTCATTGTTTAAAAAAATGCAAAGTAGACAAATTCAAAAAAAAGCGAACAATTTCATTAGAAGTCTAAATAATAAAAGTGAAAAAGAAATAGAGCAAATGTATTTAGATAGAAAAGAATTTGAAGATAATGAAATCGTTTTGAGCTACTTATTTTTTAAACATCCATCATTGATAAGAATACTTCCATTAGAATTTCAAATAGAAAGAATTAATAGTAATTTATCTAATTTTAATTATGGGTCAAGTGAGGCAAAGAAAAAATTAGTATCTTCTTGGTTGAAAGATAATAAATTTTTTATGAATGCAAATGTTGTTCAAATGAGCGATGAAGAATATGAAACATATTTAAAATTATATTTTCAACAACCAGAAGATGTTGCTAAATTATATATGGAAGATATGATGAAAGTTATTGAAACTTTATCTAAAACAGATTTGAAATCAACTGAAGAAATTGTAAAAAAAATAAAAGATGATTTAACTGATAGACAATGGGAAGCTATAATAAAAGGTTGTCCAAGTATGATTAAATTCGCATCACAAAATGTTCAAAATCAGTTTTTAAGTGATGAAAGATATAATTTATATATAAATGGTACAGCAAAGCAAAAATATATAGAAACAAAGTTAGAAAAATTAAAAGAAGATAAATCTTTATTAAGTACAATGACTATTGATGTACAAAGGGAATATATTAATAATAATCCATATATGATTAATTATATTGATAGAAAATCTTTAATTGAATTATTAAAATACGATATAGATTTATTGAGATTTTTAAGTATACCTGCATTAGAAAATAATCATGAAATTATATTTGATTTGCTTGACAATGTAGAGAATAAATCAATAAAAGAAATAATTAATATATTTATCAATAAAGGCCTTGTTAATGCCAAAGGAAAGCTATATAGATATGATGTTAAAAGTGAAGATATTTCATATCAATATACATCTAAATTGTTAAAAATAATACAAAGATTAGATATTAATCAAATAATATCTTTAATTATGACAGATGTAAATTATGCTCTTGCATATATTGTACCAATATACAATGAAATAGATACAATTGAGGAAAAAGAAAAAGTTATAATCGATTCTAATTCTAGATGTTTATATTTATTTAAAACATATTATGGAGAAGAAATATATGATAAGTATTATAAAGTAATAAATAAAATATTTAATGAATATTTATCTAATATAGAAAAGTATAATTATACAAAAGATTATGATTCATTATTTGATTTATTTAAAGTGTTATTCAATAAAAAAATCATTACAAAAAATAATGTAGAAAAAATAACAGTGTTTATTGGGTTGTCTTTGTTATATAAAAATAGTAGTAAAACTACAAATAACAAACCTACGATTAAATTATTAAACGAAATAATAAATACTGCTTATGAAATAAATGTAAATATAGATAAAGAAATATATGATTTTATGTCATTGGAAATATTTGATGATAGATTAAACTTTATAAATAGCAAAACATTAGAAGAATATTTTAAATTTAATTTTGTTCATATATCTAGTTTATTATTTATAGCTAAAACTAAAAAAGTAAGTGAGTTATTTGAAAATTATTATGAAATAATGAAAAGTATTTTCGATGATAATAAAGAAACTTTATTTAAAGCGGTAGAAAATTTTCATTATTATATTGATATTTTAAAAGATATTGATAATCAAAAATTAACAGACAAAGAAGAAAAAAATTTGATTATTTTAATTGCATCATTAAATAATAATTATGCTATTACAAAAAAATCTGAATTGGAAAATTATGATATATATTCATTGAAAAAATTAGTTAGTGAATTATCATCATTAACTGATGCTGAAATAATTAATAATTTAATATGTAAATATTTATTTAATAAAGGATATAATCAAAAGGGTAATCCAGGATTATTAGAAACAGATACAATTAAGGAAATAATTGGTTTATTTGATACTAATTCATTAATTAATTTTAGATATAATAATGAAAATATATTCACCAAAGAAGAAGCTAATTTAATTACTATGTTAGATTTATTATTTACACCTAAAGATGTTGATTTAACATTATCTTATATGGAAAGTATTTTAGAAAATAAAGAGTCAATAAATATAGTTAGTGTTATAAATTTATTTAATAAAATAAAAAAGTATAAAGTTGATATTATAAATGAAAATATAATTACACTTGACTATATAGAAAATTTATATAAACAAAATAGTAATGGGATTACAAAAAAAGTTGTAAATGGAGTAGAAATATATACGATAATTAATCAGGATTTTAAATTATTATGTTCGCCTAATAATGATGGTGTTTATTATTTATATACTAATGCATCGGAACTAGATAAAAATTATTATGGATATAATAAACTTGAAAAAAATGGTTCAGTTAGATTAACAGAAAAAGATTCAAAAATATATATTAAAGTAAATAAAGATAAAAAAGATAAAAACATTATAAAACCAGAGTTTATTATTGTAACTAAAGATGTGCCAGATTTTATTATAAATTCTGCCAAACTATTAAATATCAAAGTTTTATTATTAAAAGAAGAGGAGAATTTATGGTAAAAGAATTAAAAAGTAAAATTGATAATATGAAAAAAGATAAAAAAACTATAAATAATTTTTTAGAAAATTTTTGTAACAATGCTAAAGTTGAAGAATTATATAAAAAAAGTATTGAATTTAGAAAATTAAAAGAAAGTATTAGAAAGAAACAATAAAAACCTATAAAGTAATAATTTTATAGGTTTTTTATATTAGTATTTTATATCATTATTTTCAGTAAATTCAACATCTAAAAATTTTTTGCTAGATAAATAGTCACACATATGAACAAATCTTTGATATTTGCTTTTTGGATATGGTAAAACATCATTGCCATTATAGTCTTTTGTCCATGGACCCATATGTGATTCAACACAATCACATATAAAATTAATTTCATTATCTGTTAGTTTTAAATTGTCTTTGTTGTCTTTAATAAACTTGCTTATTAATAATGGATGATCAAATGTAGTATGTTGATTATTTTCTTTTCCTTTTTTAATACCATCATGTATTATTAATGAAAACAAAATTAAATCTTTTTCATTTTGATTAAAATTACATAATGCCTCATTATTAAATAATTCATATGCAATTCTAACAGCGACTTTTGTGTGTTTTACAAGTCCTGCTTCTCCGCATGCAAAAGAGGGGTGATATTTACCTGTTGATGATGCTGGAATATGATAAAAATATTCAGGTAATTTGTTTAATATAGTAATTAAACTTTCTTTAATTCTTATATCTTTTATATAATTTAATTCTTTATTAAAAATTTCATGCATAACTTATACCTCTATTAAATTATATAATAAATAGTTGATAATTTCTACCAGTTTAAAATAAATTTTATTACTTTATCTTGACAAACTCCATAAATTCAAGTAAAATTATATTCGTTACATATGCAGGTGTAGTTTAATGGTAGAACTCCAGCCTTCCAAGCTGATAACGTGGGTCCGATTCCCATCACCTGCTCCATT
>CASFKI010000064.1:0-13666 GCA_949295285.1 uncultured bacterium | reverse complement strand
TTCCCTTGCTACGGCCGCCGTCCCTCCCGAAAAAATATTCGGAATAAGTAAATTAAGATATTTCTATTAATATCACATCCTCGCCTAATTTTTTTATTTGGTTAAATCTAATAGATAATACATCTTGACTTGAAAATAAATTTTTAATAATATTAGGCGATTCTATAATAAATTTAATTAAATAACCACTATTAATATCAAATTCAACATCAACAATTCTGCCTATTACTTTTCCATCTTTAATATTAATAATATCTTTTTTAGCTAACTCTGATAACTTCATATTAAATTATATTATAAAATTAATTTTTTAACACTTTCAAGAGCATTATTTTCAATTCTAGATACTTGTGCTTGACTAATAGATAATTCTTTTGCTATTTCTGCCTGAGATAAACCATCTATATATCTCTTTTCAATTATTAATCTATCTCTTTGTTTAATTTTAGATAACGCATCTTTTAAACTAAGTAAATAATCTAAATTAATATTAGTTTTATCTTCTAATTGATCCACAATATATATAGTATCTCCACCATCATTATATATAGGATCAAAAATGCTTGCTACATCAGTAAGAGAATTTAATATATTATATAATTCATAGTTAGATAAATTAAATTTTTTGCATATTTCTTCATTTGTAGGATATCTAAAATTATTTAATAAAAAAGATTCTTTATAATTTATGATACTATATGATAATTCTTTTATACTTCTAGAGATTCTAAGAGAACTATTATCTCTAATGTATCTTTTAATTTCCCCCTCTATCATAAAAACAGCATATGTACTAAATCTAACTTCGAATGATAAATCAAAATTATCAACTGCTTTAATTAAACCTACTACTCCAATTTGAAATAAATCATCTAAATTATCACACTTATTTTGATATTTTTGCAATATACTAAGTACTAATTTTAAATTTCCTTCTATTAAAATTGATTTACATTCTTTTTTACCATTCTTTAAATCTTTAAACAACTTAATCATTTCATTATGCGTTAATACTTTTAAATACGAAGTATTAATACCATTAATTTCAACTTTATTCTTAGCCATATAAAAATTCCTTTCAAACTATATTGAAAGGAATTAAGTATTTTTATTCATTATTCAAGTTTAATGTTTTGAGCTAACACTGAAAGTACTTGTTTGTCTTTTACTTCTACAACTGCAAACTTACCATCAACATCTTGTCTTTCTAAAAACATAAATTCATTAGTAAAATCTTCACCATTTGGAGCAACTTCAGCAGTAAAATAATAAGTTTTTCCTTTATAAGATGCTTGTCTTAACACAAAATAACTTTTTTTATTTTCCAACATTAATATTTGATTTGTTAAATTTTCCATTCTTTTTTCCTCCTTATAATTATGGTGTTAAAGTTAAATTTTCATCATTCAAGAAATCAGTAAATGCATTTAATGCAGAATCAAGATTATCTTGTTCACCTTGAGTTAAATTATCATTAGTGACTGCTTCTTGATATGTTTGCTCTTGTCCTGTTTCTGGAACGGCAGCTATTTGCTCATCTAAACTTGGTGAGTTAACTGGTGGATTAATATCAGGATATAAATCTTCCTCAACAACAACTGAAGTATCGTGATCTGTTACATCCAAATCTCTATCTTCTTGATTTGTTGTACTTCCATCTTCATTATGCAAATATGCACTTCCATCTTTTGTAACCTCAACTCCAGTTTCGCTATTATATGCTACTTCACCACTTCCAAGTTCAATTGGAAATGTCGTATTATCATTGAATATTTGATCTTCTTGTTCTTCTTTATCATCATTTCCAGAATTATTATCACTGCTATTATTATTATTATCTCCACCTGGATTAGATGGATTTGTCGTTGGAGTGTTATTATTACCACCTGGAGTTAGAGACGGATTGTTTTCTTGATCTTGAATTTGACTTTGATCTTGATCTTGACTTTGATTTAGGTCTTGACTTTCATCTTGATCTAAATCTTCATCTTCTTGCTCTTCAATTTCAGCAATATCATGATGATTTATAAAATGATCAGCTGTAAGTATAATTGCTGATAAACCACCTAAATAAAGAATTCCTTTTTTTATTATATTTCCTATTTTTTGAAGTAATGTTGGCTTTGGTTGAGCTGTTTCATTTACTAATACAGGAGCAACTTTTTCTTTATCTTCTTCATCATTTTCTGCTTCTAATTCTGGCTCAGGTGGTAATGGCAATGGAGTTATTCCATCACCTTTTTCAGGTTCTTCTAATTCTGGCTCTGAAGTTGGCTCAGGTGGTAATGGCAATGGAGTTATTCCATCACCTTTTTCAGGTTCTTCTAATTCTGGCTCTGAAGTTGGCTCAGGTGATAATGGTAATGGAGTTATTCCATCACCTTTTTCAAGTTCATCAATAGTTAAATCATCACTATTTTCTGGTTCTTCTGATGTTAATTTTTTTTCTTCATCAGAAATAGGAGGAACAATTCCCATGTCATCATCTAATTCTTGATCGTCTGCTTTTTCTTTATCAATTTCTTTGTCAGCATTTTTACTTAGAGGATCTTCAAGAATATAATCTCCTCCATTTAGCAAAGCTTGTTGTTGTTTTTTATATTTTTCTATTCTACTATTTAGTATAAATATTGAACTATTGCATATTGCAATAGTCTTTTCTAAACTTTCTTTTTCATTTTTATAATTTTCTACTAAATCAGGAGAACTTTTATCATCAGCAATATATGCAGCTAATGACTTTATTCTATTTTTACAATTTTCAATTTGTGCTTCATTTCTTTCAATTTCTAATTTTGCACTTTCAATCTCATCATTTTTTTGATTATAAAGATTAACTTTATTTTTAAATTCTATATCATATTTGTAAGTAACTTCCAATGTTTTATCAGAAATATATTTTTTTGCACTAAATATAGAATCTAGTTCATCTTCATCATATTCTATTTCCTCAAGACTTTTTCCATCAAATACTGACTGATTATAAGAGTTAAAAATATCATCGGCTTCTTTTTTATAATCTTTTAAATTTTTTACTATATCCGCTAATTCAACAATTCCAATTGATGTTATATCAGTATTCTCTGCTAAAAGTTTATCTAAGTTATTTCTAATCTCATTTAATCTTTCTACCATTATTCTGTCTCCTTTTTATTTCTAATCATCATCTTTATTTGATATCTTATCTCTCCAATGTTATTTATATCTGCTAAAGTATTAACTTCATATTTATTATTTTTAAATATTTCTATCATTTCATCTAGAGTTACATAAGTACTATTTTCAGTTAAATCTACCCAATTTTCTTCACTAGCTCCAATTATTTGTTGTAATTTTATTTTTACTTTTGTTTCAATGCTTCTATCTCTTCCATCATTAATACTTGGATTCTTAGTTGACCAATCTGACCAATTTGACCATTTATAATCATTTGTTTTTGTTGCTTTAGAATATCCACTAGGTGCTGTAGCTGTATACTCAGTTGAAGTCTTAGTCGTAGTTCTATACCATTTATAAGCTTTTGTTCTTGTAGTTTCATCTTTTATATATCCAGCAGCCGGTGCACTTGTATAATATACTTTTTCACCACTTGCATTTTTTGATCCTGATGGATAATAAGACCTATTTCCATCACTTTCAAATTTATACCAATTGTAGAATGTATATGTTCTACAAGTTTCACTTATTTTACATGTCCCTGTGCCAAGAGATTTCCAATCGCCATATATATGACACTTATCTCCTTGATCAACAATACCATCAATTACAGATACACCTTCATCATCTTTTGAGTTACTACAACTATATACAATATCTCTTTGATAAGTAAAGTTCTTATTAGTTCCCTGTCCACAAGGTGTATCTTGCTGATATACAACAGTTGTTGATGTAGCATCTACAGCACAAACATAATACTTGTAAGGATTGTATGTAGTATCGCTACGTTCGAAATATACATCTATTCCACCTTCATTATATGGATAACCTTCTGGTGCGGTTGGTGAAAATGCTTTTTCTCCATTTTCTCCTAAATAATAAATTTTTGAAGATGTATTTTTATACCATTTATATGCTTCATTAGTTGCATTATCATACATCTTATAATCGCTATTTGGAGATGTTACATAATATTCATTAACATCTTTAGCATTTGTTTTTTCACCACTTGTTGTATAATAATGATTTGTTGTTAAATCCCAAGTATATAATTTATCTCTATATCTATAATAATTCGTAGTGCCTAAAGTTTTATAGTTTTCATAAGTAATTTCATCTTTCCATAATTCCTCAGTCTTACCATAAGCAGTTCCTTCAGTCTTTAACATTTGTGGTAAATATATAAAACTTACATATGTTGAATCAGTGATAATATCATTCAATGTACCTTCAATACTAGGGCCATATTCATTCTCTGAATTTTTATCAGTGCAAACTAACCATGGTGTATATTGTTTACTACCATCCTGCAATACACATACTCTAACATAGGTAGCTGTCAAATTACAAGTTGAAAACTCATCAGGATTTACAAGACCTTTCTCAATTAATTCTTCTAATTTAACTTCACTGCATTCACCAACAGATATAGGTAATAATGACATATTATTTTCATAATACAATTTACCAGCATTTAATAACTCTTGTTCATAATTAAATGTTGGTGTTTGTGGATCATCAATATCATTTCTACCACTACACCCTTTTACTAAATAAAAGATTATTAATATAGCAATAACGACAAGAATTACAATTATTATTTTTTTCATTAAAGCTGATTTTTTATCAGTTTGTATTTCTTCTTTATCTTCATAGCCATAATCTTCATAATTATTTGACATTTTAATTCCTCCAATTCCCTTTTGTCATATTATATATGTATTTTACCATAAAGACATGTATAATTACAATACAAATGATTAACTTTTTTAAATTTTCATAATAGATTTTAACTTCTTAACTACTTTCTTTTCTATTCTTGAAATATATGATTGAGAAATATCTAATTTACTTGCCAATTCTTTTTGAGTCAACTCCTTTTTACCAAATAATCCATATCTTTGTTCTATTATATTTTTATCTCTATCTGGCAATTTTAAAATTTCTATCTCTAATAATTTTTTATCATCATTATTTTGAATTAATTTTTCTAACATATCTTCTTCAGTACCATAGACATCTTCTAATTTTAATTCATTTCCCTCGACATCAAAATTAATTGAATCTTCAAGACTAACTTCACTCATTCTTTTTTTATTTTTCCTCAAAAACATTAAGATTTCATTATCAATACATCTAGATGCATATGTAGCAAGTTTAATATTTTTATCCAATTTATATGTTTTTACCCCCTTAATTAATCCAATTGTTCCAATACTTACTAAATCTTCTAAATCATATATAGTATTATCATATTTTTTAGCTAAAAAAACAACTAATCTCAAATTATGTTCAATTAGTTTATTTCTAGCATACAAATCTCCCATGTTACTCTTTTTTACTAATTCCTCCTCTTCTATTCTATCAAGTGGAGGTGGTAATATATCTGTACTTCCAATAAAAAACACATCATTATTTTTAAAAAACTTATTTAATATTTTTTCTATCATTATTCCTCCATTAATTTATAATTTAATATACAATTATATCCATTAAATTTTTTATTTATAACGCCAATACACACATCATCCCTTTGCCCAAATCCATCAATATAAACTTTTTTAGGATTAAAACATTTTATTAAAGAATTATTATTTATAGTACTATATGGTACTAAATAATAATTTTCATTAACTTCTTTATTTATAATAATTACTTTTTTATTACCATATGGTTCAATTAATTCATTTCCCGTATCCATAAATCCATTTAAAAATAATACCTCTCCATTGTTTAAATATATAGTAACTTTATATCTAGTATCTAATATTTTCTTTAAATTATATTCAAAGTACTTATATATATGAATAATTATAGGTATTAAAAATAAACAATATTTATATTTAATTAAACCATCTTCTCTTAAATAAAATAAACTACCACCAAGAAAAAAAGATACTATATAATAATAAATTGTATTCTTAATTAAAGTTTTATAATCTATATATCCAAATGCAATTAAAATCATAATAATACATAACAATAATTTTACAATAATAAGTAACATATTATTTAAATTAACAAACAAAAATATTATAGATAATTCTCCTACTATCGCAGCTAAAATAATTCTTCTTTTATTAACATTTATTTTAAGTAAAATTCTTAAAGTATCAAGCAATAAATAGTCAATGATAAAATTTAAAATTATAAATTCGTCTAAATACATTTTATATCACCAAAATAATTATATTAAAAAAGCTATACATTTTTTTGTCGAAATATATAACTTCTAAACTCTTTTATATAATTTCATATTTTTATCATATTTAACAACAAAATCTTTATGATAAGTTCCTTCATCTTGATCCCAAGAATACAATGCATATTCATCTTGCAAATCACTATCTATTTCATCTTCTTCTTCATCAATTTTAGTCATTTTTTCATTTAATTTATATTCTTTAATAAAGAAGCCAAAATCCCTTACGACTCTTCTACTATTTAAATTATTATTATTACTATCTTTAATTATATTACCATTTGAATCTCTTTGAGCAACTAATTTATCATATAAATTTGATAGCATTGTTAAAATATATGAATTATCAACATTTGTATATCTTATTTTATTTATTTGTATTCTTATATTTATAATATCATTTTTTACTATATTATATTTTTCAAATCTAGTTAATAATTTTAATATAAAATTATAATCGCTATTTGCTAAATATAATTTTATACAGCTAAACACATACTTTTTACTTAAATATTTTATATCATCTTTATATAATACAGGAATTAATCCAATTTTTATATTTTCTCCACCATTTAAATATGCAATATTAATTATAGGACTATTTGTTTTTAATTTAAGTCTAATATAATCTATTAACCCATTTCTATCCATTTGAGAAGTTAATTCATCTATACTAGATATATTTGTTTTTGGCATCAATTTATTAAATCTATTAATAATAACTATAATTTTAGCATCCCTATCCACATAATAATTAACATTTCCAAATAAATATTTGTTTTTTGGATTATTGTTATATTTTCTTATTTTGTCTAATAATTTCCTATATTCATCAAAATTATCACATTCCCTATATATCTCTTTATAGTTCTCAACAAGTATATATCTTTTTAATTCTTTTTTCATACTTATATCCCCCATTTGATTTTTATGTATTATACTAAAATTATAATAAAAAGTCAATTTTTACTTTACTTAAATAAAATTTTATGATAAATTATATGTGACTTAAAAAGAGGAGGCAGTTTATTATGGCAAAAAATCTATCAAATAGAAGTAATATGAGTTCACAAAATAGACCATTTTCAGAAAAGGCAACTAAAAAAACTCAAAAATTAAATTTACAAACAACTATTGTTGATGGCAAAAAAGTAAGATTATCAGCAAAAGAGATAAGAACTAATAAGAAAAAATAAATCAATTAGATATAAAATTCTAATTTTTTTATTGCAATAAAAATAGATTATTTTTAATAATCTACTTTATTATCTGTTGTTCTAACTTTAAATCTATCTTATAAACATCTTTAACTTTCTTTTTTATTATTTTAATTAATTTTACTATATCATCTCCAGTAGCATTACCCGTATTTATAATAAAATTAGCATGCTTATGACTAACCATTGCTCCATTTACTTTTAATCCCTTTAATCCTAAATCATCAATTAATTTTCCAGCAGATAAACCTTGAGGATTTTTAAAAACACTTCCACATGAAGGATGATCTAAATCTTGAGAAGACATTCTTTTTTTATTATTTTCAACTATTTTATCTTTTAATTCTTTTGCATCAGATACACTCAATTTAAATTTAGCAGATAAAATAATATATTTAGAATTTTTTTTATCTCTTAAAATTGAATATCTCTTTGCAAATTTAAAGTCTTCGTTTAATAATTCTATAACATCCTTTCCATTATATACAGTAGCAGAAATTAATGTATCTGCTACACAACCACCAAAAGCACCAGCATTTCCATATATACTTCCACCAATAGTACCAGGAATACCACAAGCAAATTCTAGCCCAGCATAACCATTTAAACTAGTTTTAGTAGCTATTTTATTTATCATACAAGAAGCTTCACAATATAATATATCATTTTTAATGTAACTTTTATTAAATCCTGATAATTTAATAATAACTCCATCATAGTAATTAGGAAGAACAATATTTGATCCATTTCCAAGAACAAACCATTTAACATTATATTTCTTTAACACATTAAGAAGTTCTATTAATTGATTAGTATTTTCTATAAAACACATACAATGTACTTTAGAGTGTAATCTATATGTATTATATGATGCTAAATCAGCATTTATTTCTGTTTTACAAATTTTATTAATCTCCTCTATCATTATTTCAAATACTCTTCTATATTATCACTTCCAGTAATGTAATCTACAATTTTTCCACTTGTAACTTTAATTAATGTAATTCCATTTATTCTAATATCATTAACGCTTTGTGCATTTTCATTAGCTTCTTGTGAAACATATTTTTTATTTTCATTTTCATTCATATCAACTTTATAAACTCTATATTTATCTTGTTTAGATAATAAATCATTAATATATATATCTTGTGTTATAGTATTTTTATAATCATCAAATAATACATAATATGTTTTTTCTCCTCTATTTAGAACTGTTCCCATAGTAATAAAATTATAATCAAATTCTACTTCACCAGTTTCAGGTTTTGTATAACCTGCTTCAAATAACCCTAATTTTTCCATTGCAATAACCCCCAAATATATCACTCCTAAAAAGACTAATACACCTATTGAAGTATATATAAATGCCTTAACTTGATTATCAGCACTCATATCAATAATTTCTTTATTTTTTTGTCTTTTTGGTTTTTTATATTTAATTTTCATACTTTTTTTAGCCATAATATCATCTCCACACTTAAAATTATATCATATTTAAATATATTGTATCAATTATTTATTGATTTTTATTAATTTTTATTATATAATTTACTAGTATTTAAGTGGCAGCACTATAGATGATTATAACGTGTTTTTTGAAAAAAGAAAGTAATCTCTGCCAAGGTGAAATCTTTTATAAAAACTCCCTATAAATAATCTATAGTAGCCTTTTAATACAAAATATTGAAAGGAGGATATATTATGTCAAGATATACTGGACCAGCTTATAAAAAATCAAGAAGATATAATTTTTCTACTCTTGAAACTGGTAAAGAATTAAGAAAAAAGCCTACTGCTCCTGGTATTCATGGAACTAGTAGAAAGAAACTTAGTGAATATGGTATACAGTTACAAGAAAAGCAAAAAGTCAGATTTATGTATGGTCTTACTGAAAAGCAATTAAGAAAAACTTTTGAAGCTGCTGGTAAAATGCAAGGTATTCATGGTTTTAACTTATTAATTTTATTAGAAAGCAGACTAGATAATTTAGTTTATCGTATGGGATTTGCTAAAACAAGAAGAGCTGCTAGACAATTAGTTAATCATGGACATATTTCAGTTAATGGTAAAAAAGTAGATATTCCATCATATAGAGTTAAAGTTGGAAGTACAATCGGTGTTAAAGAAAATTCTTTAGAACACCCAGTAATTAATGAGTGCTTGAATATGGATATTAATATTCCTGCATTTGTAAGTGTAGATAAAGCTAAAAAATCTGCTACATATATTAGATATCCAGAAAGAGAAGAATTAAATTCTGATATTAATGAAGCATTAATAGTTGAATTCTATAACAGATAAAATAATTAAAATCTCTTATTTATTAAGAGATTTTTTTGTATTAAAAAAGATTTTTAAAATTTTAAAAATCTCTATTTCTTAAAAATGCAGGCATATCTAATTCATCATCTTCATCATCTGGTATGTGCTGTACAGCTTTTTTCTCACCTTCAATTGATCTATATAATGGTTCAGTTGAATCTTCAAATCCTGTTGCAATTACTGTAACAACAATTTCATCAGTTAATGCCTCATTAATAACAGCACCAAATATAATATTAACATCTGTATTGGCAACAGCACGTACAACTTCAACAGCATCCTCAGCTTCAAATAAAGTTAATGAGTTTCCACCAGTAACATTTACAATACAATCAGTTGCGCCATTAATAGTAGTTTCTAATAAAGGACTATTGACAGCTTGTTTAGCTGCTTCAACTGCTCTATTATCACCAAACCCTACTCCAATACCGATTAGAGCATCTCCTCTATTTTCCATAATAGTTCTAACATCTGCAAAATCTAAATTAACAAGTCCCGGAACACTAATTAAATCAGATATAGATTGAACGCCTAACCTAAGTACATTGTCAACTTCTTGAAATGCAGCATTAAGTGGCGTAGATCTATCAATTAAATCTCTTAGTCTATCATTTGGAATAACGACTATTGTATCTACATGTTTTCTTAACTCATCTAATCCAACTAATGCATAATCCATTCTTTTTTTACCTTCAAATTTAAATGGCTTTGTTACAATAGCAATAGTTAAACAACCTAAATTTTGTGCAATTTCTGCAACTACAGGAGCAGCACCAGTTCCAGTTCCACCACCAAGTCCACATGTTACAAAAACCATATCAGCTCCTCTTAAAGCATCCTCTATTTCTTCTTTTGCTTCTAAGGCAGCTTCTCTTCCAACTTCAGGCTTCGTTCCTGCCCCTCTTCCTTTAGTTATTGTCTTACCTAATTGAATTTTATTCTCAGCATTTGAGACATTTAAAACTTGTTGATCAGTATTAGCAACTATAAATTCTACACCTTTTAATCCCGAATCTATCATTCTATTAACAGCATTACAACCACCGCCACCAATACCAATAACTTTAATATCAGCAATTTGATCCATCTCTAATTTATTATTCATATATTCACTCCTTAATTATTGAAAAAATATCCATATATTTTTCCGAGTATACTATTATTATTCGATTTTCTATTATTAATTAATTCATTTTGTTCATTTTCATCTACTGTATATGCTAATTTATTTCTAAATGATAACTTATTATGATAATATTTAATCAATCCTATAACGCTTGAATACTTATTATGTCTACAACCAATATCATTTACTCTATAAATTTTCATTTCTTTTCCAAAAACTTCATCTACAATTAGATTAAAATCGTTTATCTGAGAACTTCCCCCTGTTATTATTGTATAACTAATTTCCATTTTTGTTAAGAGATTAATTTGTTTTTTTGCTAAAATTAATATTTCTTTAATTCTAGAACTAATAATCTCACTAATTTCATATTGATTTATTTTAATATTTTCTTCATTTTTTGTCAACACATCTTCACACCAAGAAGTAGATGCATTTCTTTTACTAGCAAGGGCAAATTTTTCTTTTAAATAAATAGCTTGCTTTCTACTAATATCATAAATATAACATATATCTCTATCTATACTTTTTCCACCAATTTCTATGCATTCAGTTTCAACTAATACACCCTTTTTAAATATACTTACTTCTGTTTTATCTTCACCAATATTTATAACAGCCGTATTTTTTTTATCATGTTCCGATGTTTTAAATTCATAATAATCAGCCACACTACCAAAATTAATATCTACTACATCTACCCCAATATTTTCAAGTAATGAAATCGCTGTATATACATTCTTTTTAGGCACAAGACTTAATACTGCCTTACACTTTATTTTTTTAGCCTCAACACCAGTAGGATTTTTAATTTTTTTATCTGAATCATCTATGGTAAATTCAATTGGAGTAATCGCGACAAACTCTTTATTATTAGGAACTTTATTATAAACGCAAGCTTGTAATGTCCTGACAATATCAGCACTTTTAACTACTCCATCTTCATTGGTTACTGTACTAATACCTTCAGTCATAATAAATTCAGCATAATATGATGGTATAGTTATTAATACTTTATTTACTCTAATACCTAACATTTCTTCACATCTTGAAAAAACTTCTTTAAGAGAAATTAAAGTTTCCTCCGGATTTACTACAATTCCTTTTTTTACCCCCTTAGATTTTACTTCGGATACTGCTAGAACATTTAATTCATCATTATAAATCTCACCTACAACTAATTTTATAGTAGATGAGCCTATATCTAAACTTGATATTATCTGCTTCATGTATCCTCCTTACCATCTTATAATAATTATAACAAATATTTTTTAATTTTTAAAGAATAACTTCTTTAAATAAATAATTAATATTAAACTTAAAACCTTTATTAACTTTCGAATGTCCAAGATAACTAAACTTAACCATCAATTTTTTCTTTTGACTGCCTTTTAACACATCATCTTTTAATATTGATGTTTCCACATTCAAATATTTTCCTATATTATAATCAGACATATTACTTATATATACCCCATCAACCACAGCATTTAAATTACCAATATTTACCATATCTATATAAAAAGTTTTTGGCGTAGATAATTCATTAATATCTTTTACTGACACATATATATTGTTATTATTTACTTTTACTATAATATCGTCATTTGTCATAACATTATTAAATACAACATCATAGTATTTATTAACTATATCAACACTACCATTATTTTCTTTAAAAATAAAAAGATATGTAATTGTAATACTAAAAACTAATATTATAAATAATATTAATGATAAAATGTATAAAAATTTATTTCCTTCATCACTACTCTTTTTCATACTCTCTCCTACATTAAATATATCATAAAACAAATAAAAATGCATTATAAAACGCATTTTTATTTTTATATTTATTTAACAACAGATACTACTGAAGTTGATGCAGCTACTTTTAATAATTCCTCATTACTTAAAGTATCACTAATTAAATAATAATTTTTACCATCCATAGTCCAATTTAATGAATTTTCAGTTAAATTACCAAGTATATTTTCATAAAATACTAATTCACCACTAGTACTAGTAACCTCAAATTCATTTGGTAATGCTGCAACTTCTTCTATTAATGTAAATGATTTTTCACCATCAAATGTTAATATTACCCTTTTAGTTTCATCTGTATTTACTACTTCCTCTGCTTTAAAAGTAGTTCCAACAGGTAAATACATAGGATAAATAGTTTCATTAATTTCACTTACTTCACTATCCAAGCAATCTTTACAAGAAGTATTATTAACATTAAAATCTTCTTTACTAACAGCAGTATCATAATCAATATCAGCTATTTTAAATATAATATTTGCTATTCCATCTTTGTTAAATACTTCTACCAAAGTTGGATTCATATCTTTATCAAATGTTATTTTTTGACTAGTTAAACTACTATTATTTGGATAATTAACAGTAGATTGTAATATATATCCATCTTCAATCTCTTCAAATACTAAATTACTATCATTTTCAATATCATTTAGAAGTGATGTTAATATATAAGCTTGACTACTATTAAAAGGCCAATCACTTTGATATTTAAAACTTTTATTTAAACTCGGTGTTACCACTATAACACACAAAAGTTTTAAATTTTTATAGTATCTTATATATTATTATTAAATTTATTTATTTTCTATTTTATCT
>CASFKI010000063.1:0-13880 GCA_949295285.1 uncultured bacterium | reverse complement strand
CTCATATATTTTCTATTCATATATTCCTCTTTATTTCTTACTATATATATTATATCTAAAATATCAATATTTAACAATGAATAAAAATCTATTACAATTCACACTTTATTTTAAACTATATAATTGTTTCACTTCTTTTATAGTAAGTGGTCTATATTCTCCGATACTAAGATTATCTAATGTTAAAAATGAATAAGATATTCTTTTTAATTTTAATACCTTATGACCAATATAATTAAACATATTTTTAACTTGATGATTTCTTCCTTCTGTAATAGTTAATTCTACATAAGATTTATTATTTTTTTTATCTATTTTTTTTATTTTAGCGCATGCTCTTTTGGTTTTAACACCATCTAATATAATACCATTTTCTAATATTTTTAATTCTTCCCTGTTTACTATTCCTTGAACCTTAGCATAATACACTTTAGCAACATTATTTTTAGGATGTATTAATTTATTTGATAGTTCACCATCATTTGTTAAAAGTAGTAATCCACTAGTATCATAATCTAATCTACCAACAGGAAATATTTTTTCTTTAGTATCAATTAAATCAACCACACACTCTCTTCCTTTATCATCACTAACTGAACAAATAGTTTTTTCTGGTTTATATAATAAATAATATTCTTTTTCTTCTTTTTTTACTACTATGCCATCAACACTAACTACATCATTTTTATTAACTTTAGTTCCAAGTTCTCTTACAACTACATCGTTTATTTTAACTCTACCATCAATTATTAATTGTTCACTTTTACGTCTTGAGGCTACTCCACATGCACTTAAATATTTTTGTAATCTTTCCATAGAAATCACCTGTATCAATTTTACATTAAAATTTCAAAAATGACAATAATTCTTTTATTTTACTTACTTTACTTTTATATGTGGATTTATAAAGTTTTTCTGTATGTATTAATTTATTAGACAAATATACTAATACATATTCATTATCTAAATCAATATTAATTTTCAAATCATCAATTTCATTTTTTGTCATTAACATATCAAAGTCATTAAGTATGTAATAATGATCATTATTAGAATCCTTTACCTTAAATGATAAAGTATATTTATTTAATATTTTATATTTGTCATACAAATTAAAATATTTTTCATATAATTTTTTATGTAAATTAAACTTATCACTTTCATTAATAGTTGCTATTATTAAAGTTTTATTATTTTTTTTAGCTGCACTTACAAAAACTGGACCACTTTTCATAGTATAGCCGATTTTCCCACTTATTAAATATTTATAATCCGATAACAATTCATTTTTATTATACCAATCGTTATATTTTTTTGTACCTGAAATCTTAAGAAATTCTTCATTATTAATAGCATATTTCATAAGCAATGAAAGATCATATGCAGTTGAATAATTTTCAGTATCATCATTTAATCCATGTGGATTTTCAAATGAAGTATTATTCATTCCAAGTTTAAAAGCTTTAATATTCATTTGAGCTATAAAGTTATCATACCCAAGAACATTATTTGCTATTACCATTGCTGCATCATTTCCACTTCTAAGCATCAATCCATATAATAAATCCCTTAATGATATTTTATCACCCTCATTAAGATAAATCATAGAACCATTAACTTTCAAAATTTCATCTCCTACTGTATATACAGCATCCTCATTACCATTTTCAAGAGCAATTATACTTGTCATTATTTTTGTAGTTGATGCAATTAGCATCCTTTGAGACATATTTTTACTATATAACACCCTTCCACTATCTGCATCCATTACAACTATTGCTCCATTAGATGATGCATAAACATTATTAATTCCTAATATTAAAAACATTACTATAAATATAATTTTTTTCATAATAACTCCCTTCTATTATTTATATATGAAAAAAAAGACTTCAATAGTCTTTTTATTATATTATTTCTAATAATTTATCACATATTTTATCTATTATAAACTTTTTACAATCAATTCTTTTCTTATTTGGACATATTATTTTAAAATCATTATATTCATTAGTTTTAGCATTATAAATTGTCACAAATATTTCATTATCTTTACCATATAAATTTAATGGATCTACTGCATTTAATTTACCAGTTATTCCAACACCATAAGTACTTTGTGCAAAATTTGATATACATTTAGCCATTTCCCTAGAAACATTATTGCTATACACACTATATTCATCTATTGTTTCTTTTTTAATTCCAAATTTGATTTTATATTCATTTGAATAAGTAACAATTGAAACTTTTATTGCACTACTAGAACCATCTACATTAGTTAAACTTGAAACCAAATACCCTCCAGTACAAGACTCCATTGTTGAAATAGTTTCATTATTAGAAACTAGTTTGTTTATTATTTTCTTTTCTTTCATATTTTCACCATTTTTAATTTTTTTTATCAATAATGTCTTTAATTCTATCTAATGTTAATTCACCTTGCATAGATTTATAATATTCATATGTTTGTAATAATAAAGTCTCATTAGATAATTTTTTCTTTTTTAATTCAAGAAGTTCTATAAATCCAACTATGCTTCTTCTAAATTTTTCAAATTTCATATATGTATAAATATCTTTTAAAAATCGTTCAGTGTTAATAAATAAAGAGCCACTCAATCTATCAACAACAACCACTATTTCTTGATTAGTATATTTTTCATTATCAAAATGTAGTGCTAAATCATATGCTATATCACCATAACAAGCTAATTCCCAATCCAATAATATATATTGTCCATTATAGTTTATTAAATTTTCTTTTTTAATATCTCCATGAATTAATACTAACTTTCTAGTATCATCTAATTTGAGATTTTTGAATGATAAAAGTGAATCAAAATTAATTTTTAACTCTTTTAATTGTTCAATATATCCACTTCTTCTTATAACTAACAATAAATTATTAACTTGATAATATAAAAATTCAGTATTGTTAGTCCATTTAGAATATTTTTTAATAGTTGTGCAATCAACTTTACTCATTTCATAAGAATAATTACAAATTAAACTAATTAAATATTTCTTATCTATTTGGCCTATCAAAGATTTTCCATCAATATATTCTATATCTACAGAATTTATATGGTTTTTAATCAATTTTGGATGTTTTATATTTGTATTATTTAATAATTTTAATACTTTGTTTTCAGGAACTATTCTTGGATAAGCACATAGACCTCTTATTTTTTTCTTTCTTATTCGTTTTTCATCTATGCTCTTTAATAAAGTTGCATTTGTACCATCAATTTTATATTTTTTCAAAATTATCACTCACTTTTACTTACAATGTTCTTCAATTGCTACTGCTACTGAAACAGTTGCACCAACCATAGGATTATTGCCCATACCTATAAGTCCCATCATCTCCACATGCGCAGGAACACTCGAAGATCCAGCAAATTGTGCATCACTATGCATTCTTCCCATAGTGTCTGTCATACCATAAGATGCTGGTCCTGCAGCCATATTATCTGGATGTAAAGTTCTTCCAGTTCCACCACCAGATGCAACTGAAAAATATTTTTTATTCATTTCTATACACTCTTTTTTATAAGTCCCTGCTACTGGGTGTTGAAAACGAGTAGGATTCGTAGAATTACCAGTTATTGATACATCGACAGCTTCTAAATGCATTATAGCTACACCCTCTCTAACATCATTACAACCATAACAATTAACTTTACTTCTATCCCCATTTGAATACTTTATTTTTTCTAAAACTTTTACTTTACCTGTAAAAAAATCAAAATCAGTTTTTACATATGTAAATCCATTAATACGAGATATTATTTGAGCTGCATCTTTTCCAAGTCCATTTAGTATAACTTTAAGAGGTTCTTTTCTTACTTTATTAGCACTTTTTGCTATTCCAATAGCACCTTCAGCTGCTGCAAAAGATTCATGCCCTGCTAAAAAAGCAAAACATTTTGTATCCTCTGATAATAGCATAGATGCTAAATTACCATGACCAAGACCAACTTTTCTATCATCAGCAACACTTCCTGGAATACAAAATGCTTGTAATCCTTCACCAATAGCTTTTGCTGCTTCACTTGCTTTTATTCTATTAGACTTAATAGCAATAGCTGCTCCTAGAGTATATGCCCAACATGCATTTTCAAAACATATTGGTTGAATACTTTTAACAATATCATAAGGGTTGAATCCTTTATCAATACATATCTTTTTAGCATCATCAAAATCTTTAATACCATATTTATCCATAACAACTTTTATTTGTTTAATTCTTCTATCATAACCTTCAAATAATGCCATATTCCCTCCTACTCACATCTTGGATCTATCTTACGAATAGCTTCATCAAATCTACCATAAGTTCCGCTTGCTTTTTCTATTGCTTCAATAGCATCCATTCCTTTTTTAATATTGTTCATCATTTTACCTAAATTAACATATTTATATCCAATAATTGTATCATTTTCATCAAGACCTATTTCTAATATATATCCCTCTGCTAAATCTAAATATCTTGGCCCTTTTGATAATGTGGAATAAATAGTTCCAACTTGACTTCTTGTTCCTTTTCCTAAATCTTCAAGACCTGCTCCAATAGCTAAACCACCTTCAGAAAAAGCAGATTGACTTCTTCCATAAACTATTTGTAAAAACAATTCTCTCATTGCAGTATTAATTGCATCACATACCAAATCAGTATTTAATGCTTCTAATATTGTTTTACCAACCAATATTTCACCTGCCATCGCTGCACTATGAGTCATACCACTACAACCAATAGTTTCAACTAATGCTTCTTGTATAATTCCTTCCTTAATATTTAAAGTCAATTTACAAGCTCCTTGTTGTGGTGCACACCATCCAATACCATGTGTTAACCCACTTATATCTTTAATTTCTTTTGCTTTTACCCATTTGCCTTCTTCTGGTATAGGAGCTGGTCCATGGTCTACACCCTTAGCAACTTTACACATATTTTCTATATCTTTTGTATAAATCATTATAACCTCCTTATTGTACATATATACAAAATTATATCATTTATAATAATTTTAAACAATCGCTATTTTTTTCTTTTTTAATACGATTTATTGTATTTAATACATCTGTATTGCTAATATTAAATTTTTCTATTATATTATTTACCTCACCAATTAATTTCATATTTTCTTTTACTATATTTGGATAATGATTAATTATTAGGTTATACCAACATATTAAAAACTTTGCAAATTCTATATCTATTAACATATTATACTTGATAATTTTTTTATAATCACTAATATCATTAGTAAATATTAATTTTTTTTCTACTATTAATCTTAAATTAATATATTTTAAGAATATATATATATTATTAATTATTTGTATTTTATCATCATCACTAGTATTCATTAAATCCTCTATTGATATTTTTTCTTCACTACAAGCTTTACCTAATATATAACTATAATAATATTCTTTATTTTTAAATGAATTTTTTAAAAATAGAGTGACCAACCTATATGGTTTACCACTTTTATGATAAAATTTTTCTAATATTGGAAATGTATTTAACATTTTTGGATTTTCTTTAAAATAATTATCTATTAATCTTTTTTCATATTTTCCTTTCGCTTCATCTTCTCCATCAATATTAATTTTATAATCATATGCAAATTTATAATTAATTGATTTTAAAATGTTATTAATATTATTTATTTCTTTAGATTTAGGAATATATTTTTTTAAAAAATTTTTCATATCTTTTTTTGCACTAATTTCAGCATCTATTTCATTTTCTGAATGAAAATAATTATTATTAATTTTTTGTGAATCTATTAAATCAATAGAATATAAATATTCTCTATAATTATCATTATGTTCATAAAAATTTCTATATTGCTCAGCATGAGCTAGTTCATGATATAATGTTTCAATATTTTCTAAACCACTAAAAACTTCATCATTAATTTTACTTGATTTTTTAAACGACATTCCTATCATGTGTCTTTTATTTAAAATAATTACTCCAATTAGATGTATACCAGTAACTCTTTGATTATCTTGCTCAATATATTCATCACAATTACCAAGAATTATTTCAGTATTAATTAATTTTTCTTTATAACATTTAACATAACCTAAATATTTCATCAAAAACTTTATTTCATCATAACTTAATCTTCTTTTATTCAATAATTTTTTTACTAACAATTCATAATTAAAATTATCTTTAACTCTATTATAATTAATATAATAACCTAAGAATTTATATAAATCTTTTTTAGATGTTGAAGACACTAGTAAATTATTACCTATTTTATTATTTATCTCTTTTGCTCTTTTTAATATTTCTTGAGCATTTAGAATAATAGTTTCAATATTTGGCATATATTTTTTATATGAAATTAATATATCGTAAGAAAGGTTACTTAATGGAACAGCAAAAAACAAATATGGATCTAAAATCATTTGTTTGTCCATATTTGTTAAATATATAATATCTATATTATTTAACTCTTTATTTTCATATATTTTTTTAACTACATTATTATCAATACATACACAAACATTTATTTCTTCGCAAAGAATTTTATATCCACCTATTGATTCAGATATAGATCTATTTAATAAAATTTTTTTTAAATACTTTTTAAGAAACTCTTTATCATATAATTCAATTCGACTTGCTAATAATTCATTAAATATTTTATTCTTATCTATTTCCAATCTTCATCCTCTTTAGATAAAAATTCTTCTATTTTATCTATATCTTCATCAAATAAAATATATTCCTCTTTATCATCAATATCTTCCAAATCTTCATTTGTGAATATATCATCTATATCTTTTTTTTCTTCCATATTATATTTTCCTTTCAATGTCATCTAATTGTATTTTTTCAAATAAATTTTTTTTATTAAATTTGAACAATTCAATTTCTGAATTTATTTTTTTCAATAATTTATTATTGTCTTTATATATATAATTAATTAAATCTGGAAAATGTTCAAATACGTTTAAATACCAATTTATTAATATTTGTCCCGCTTTTATATCCACTAAAATATTATAATCTATAAGTTTTTTACGTTCTTCTAAATTGTATTTATATATCATTTTTAAAGATTTAGCAAGTCTTACATTTATATATTTTACAAATGTATATATATTTTTTACTATATTTAACTTTTCTTTATTAGTTCTTTTTTGAAAATTATTTTTAGTAAGTGTTTCTCCATCATATAATTTTCCTACTATATGAGTATAATAATATTCTTTTCCTTCAAATAATGCATTAGATAATAATATTGAAAATTCATAGGGCTTTCCATTAGAATCATATAATTTTCTAAATATTGGAAAATCTTTTAATTTTTCTGGATTGTTTTTAAAATAATTATCGGTTGCTCTTTTTTCAAATATTCCTGTTATTTGCTCTTTATTACCATCAGTAATTTTATAATCAAAATCTATTAATATTTCATAATTTTCTTTTGATTTATTAGATTTGTTAATTTCACTATTAACAGGAAGATATTTTTGTAAAAATTTAGTTAAATTTTTATATGCATAAATATTAGCATCTTTTTCACTAAGGCAATGATAATAATTTTTATTTCCATATTTAGAAATTATTGAATCAAGTGAGTGTATATAATCCTCATAATTATCTTTATGCTCAATATAATCCCTATTTTGAACAGCGTGCCTTATCTCATGATACAATGTTTCTATGACCACTGGGCCGCTATAAACCATGCCACTAGTTATTGATTTAATTTTTTTATAATACTTTTCTATAAAAGAAGTACCAATCATGTGTTTTTTATTTAATAATACAAACCCTTTATTTTGTCCTCCAAGAACATGTTGATTTTCACTATTTTTAAACTTATCACAGTCAGTAAATAGAATTTCAACACCAGTTAATCCTTCTTCTACGCATTTACTATATCCTATATATTTCATCATAAAAATTAACTCATGATATGTAATCGCAGATTTATTCATTAGTTTTTTCACTAAAAATTCATTATTAAAATTACTTTCACTAACTCTATTATAATTTAAATAATATCCTAAAAAAGTATATAAATAATTTAATTCTAATGTGGATGTATGTCCAATAGTAAGTCTATCATTTATAGATTTAGCCTTTTTAAATATTTCTTTAGCATTAGAAAGTATACTTTCAATATTTGGCATATATTTTTTATATGAAATTAATTTTTCATAAGAAAGATTACTTAATGGCAAACAAAAAATCAACTTTGGATTTATTGACATCTCTCTATCAATTTCTTTTAAATATAAAATATCTAAATTATCTAAATGTTCATTATTATACATTTTTTTAACAACAGCATTATCCATTAAAATACAAAAAGCTAAATCATTAATATCAATATCAAATGTTGGTGAAGACATAATAGCTACTCTAGTATTAAGAATACTTAATATATTATTTTTTTGTTTTAAAAAACTATATTCAGATGCTTGATCTAATAATTCTTTATTATATATTTTAATTTTTTTATCATTTTTATAATATTTTTTATATATATTAAAAATTTGTAAAAGTATTTTTTTATGTTGCATAGATAACATTTTATTTTCTAAATAACTATTTAAATATTTTACAAAATCATATTGATTTAAATGAACTACATCAACATATATCTTTCTAATAAAACTATAATTAGAAATATCTAATTTATTCTTTGTCTTAGTAGAAATATTATAATAATACATTGCCAAATCATATATTTCGTTTTTTATATATAACATTAAATTAGTCATGTAATCCCTCTTAAGCAATTATATCAAAAAAATAATAAATAATCAAAATATAAAAAAGCATGGTTAAAACCACACTATTATTTTTTATCATCTAAATAATTTACATTTACTTGTTTATCTATTTCCTTATTTACTGCATCTTCATCCACTATAATATCATAATCTTCTTCCATATTTGAAACAGCTATTTTTATTTTTGTATTACCTACTATTTCAATACCAAGTTCTTTAGATATAGTATATTTAATATTATTATTTTCACTGCTTACATCAATACATGTAGGATTTTTAAGACTTCTAATTATCACTTCTGTATCTTCATCATTAGAATTATCTTTTAATCTAACTTTAACTCTTTCCTCATAAAACATTTTATTACTAACAACATCAGTCTTTGAATTATTATCATAACTATACCAAATATTTATATCATAACTACCAGTTATTTTAATATAATCTCCTTCTTTAACGCCTCTCAAATCATGATTTATAACCCAACAGCCCAAAACTGTATCTACTATTTTATCTGTTTGTATTTCATATTCATTTTTAAAAGTTTTCTTTCCCTTGCCAATTATTGCCTTAGTAACTATTTCTTTATAATTATTAAACATAATATCACCCTAATATAGAATATGCTACATAAATTCATTAGGAACATCTTATTAAAAGAATATCTTTTAAAATAACATACATAATAATATTATGATAGATGAATTATATAAAACTAAACAACATATGCCAGATCTTCAAATTAAGGAGATTTCTTTTGGTGTAAATAAAGTTTATATAATTAATATTCAAACAGTCTCATCATCTCAACTTACTAATCAATATATAATGGATTATTTTTCTAAAAGAAGCTTAATTAAAAAAAAACTTTTTTCATTAAAAAAAGATATCATTAATTTTATACCATCTATTAGTTTTATAGAAATTAAAAAAAACGAATTATTTTATTATTTATTTAATGGATTTAGTGCATTAATTTACAAAAACGAAATTATTTGTTTTGAAACAAAAGCAAATTTAGATAGAGGAGTAAATGAACCTACTAGTGAACCTACTATCAGAGGTCCAAAAGACTCATTTAATGAAAACTATAATACTAATTTAGGTTTAATTAGAAAAAGAATTAAAGATGAAAATTTATATTTTAATGAATTAATTTTAGGTGATAAAACCAAAACCAAAATATGTATTATGTATATGAATAACATAGTGGATAAAGAACTACTTGAATATTCTATTAATAGTATTAAAAATATTAAAACTGATAAAGTATTAGATTCTTATTATATTAAAGAACTAATAAAAAAAGAAAATCCTTCATTATTTCCAACAATAAAATCAACAGAAAAACCTGATATAATAGCCAAATCATTAAGTGAAGGAAAAATATGTGTGGTTTGTGAAAATTCAAATAGTGTTTTGATTATTCCAACTTTCTTTATTGATTTTTTTTATAATGATGAAGATAACTATAATAAAAAAGTATATGTTTGGTTTGTTAAAATACTTAGAATATTAGTATTATTTATAACAATTTTTGCACCAGCCATATATTTGTCATTAATTACATATGATCAGCAAATGCTACCAATCGATTTATTAATAGAATTTTCAATACAAAGAAATGGTGTTCCATTTCCAGTTATAATAGAAGCATTATTATTAATGTTAACTTTTGAAATATTATATGAAGCAGATGCTTTAACTCCTACTTCAAGAGGAACTTCTCTTTCAATATTAGGAGCATTAGTTTTAGGTGATGCTGCTGTTGTTGCTGGTGTAGTTTCACCTATTATGGTCATAATTGTTGCTATTACTGCTATAAGTTCTATATTTTTTATATATCAAAATTTTCAATCCTTTATAAGAGCATATAGATATACTTTAATGGTGTTAGCTTCAATATTTGGTATTGTTGGTATATTATTTGGGTTTATGTTTTTAATAACAGATTTATGTAGTATTAAATCATTTGGTAAACCATTCTTATTACCTATAAGTCCGGTATTAAACGAAAGCAAAAAACAATTATTAAAAAAAGGATTACTAGTACAAAATACAAATAAAGGTGATTTATGAAAAAAATTTTATTGATATTATGTTTATTAATGTGTAGTGGATGCGCTGATTATGTAGAAATAAACAATTTAGTTATTATTCCAGGAATGATATTAGATTATAAAGACAATGAATTTGAAATAACAACAGAATTAATATTGAATGATACATCTTCTTCAAAAAAAGTAATAACTACTAAATGCAAAATGATTAATGAATGCTTATCAGACATATCTAACTATACTAATAAGAATATTCTTTTATCACAATTAAAAGTATTAATTATTACTAAAAATATAATTACTAATAATATAGACTTTTATGATTATTTTTTAAGAAATTCTAAATCAAAAATGAATTTTAATATTTTTATTATTGATGAGAAATTAACAAAAGATTTATTTAATATTAAAACAAATTCTAATAGTGTATCTCTATATATAGAAAAATTAAACAATTCTAATCAAAATATAATTTCATCTTCTGAAGCTTTATCTTTTATAGATCTTGTATATAAAAATTTAGAACCAAATTTAGAACCTATATTTCCAAGTTTAACAATAAAAGAAAATAATAATGAAAAAAATATATATTTAGAACATTTAGTTTTTTATAATAGCGAAAAAGAAATTACATTAAATGAAAAACAATCTATAAATTACAATATATTAAGTAATAATATTAACAAAACTTATTTTGATATAAAATGTAATGATAATTTATTTTCAATAACTATTGATAAAGTTAAGACAACTAAAAATTGGAAAAATAATATAATGAATTTTAATATTAAAATTAATGCTGATGTTGATAATTATATGTGTGATTATGATTTAGATGATAAAGATACTATTAAGAAATTAAATTCTATTGTTGAAAAAGAAATTAAGAAAAATATAGTTGAAGTTATTAATATTTCTAAAGAAAATAATTATGATTTTTTAGGAATGGGAAATTATATTTATAAACATGATAATGAATATTACAAAAATAATAAAGATAAATGGAATTTAAAAAATATTAAAACTAATGTTAATATAGATGTTTCAATTAGTTCAATAGGAGAAAAAAGAATATGAATAAAGAAAAAATAAATAGTATATCTTTATGTAGTATGATTATTCCACTATGTTGTTCTACCTTTTATGGGATATTTAGCTCATTTGTCCTTGATACTGCAAAAACTGATACGTTTATATCTATGATATTGGGTTATATAATAAGTATTATTATATCAACTATCATTTTAAAATTATTTTCTTTTAGAACAAAAGAATGCATACAGGAAAAAGTGATTTTTGCATTTGGTAAAATATCACCGATTATTAATACACTTATTATATTATTATCAATGGTAATATACATATTCATATCATATAGATTAGTATCTTTTTTATCAAGTCAATATTTAATTAGGACAAATAAAAATTTAATCTATGCTCTTACATTATTTATTACTTATAATACGGCTAAAAGAGGAATAGAAGTAACTACCAGGGTAAGTACAATTAGCGTATACATATCACTATTTTTATATTTATTTGTTTTATTTGGATTATTTAAAGAAATTAATTTTGAAAATTTTTTGCCAATAATTACATCAAATAAAAAAGATATATTAATATCATCACTAATATTTTCTATTTATTTTACTGTACCTATATTCTATATAAATATAGTTAAAAAAAATGATTTAGTAGATTCTAAAAAATTCAATAAATATTTTTATATAACTCACATGTTTACTTTTTTACTAGTATTTTTTGCTATTATGTTGACACTTGGTGTATATGGAATTAATTTATCAAAAATATTTGATTATCCAATATATACTGTATTATATAAGATAAGAATATCAACATTCATTGATTCTGTGGAAAACATTCTTGTTATATTTTGGTTACTTTGCAGTATTAATGCATCTAATATAATACTATTATTTATATTTAATAGTATAAATAAATCTTTTAATTTTAAAGATAAAACAAAAGGAATATTAAAATATATATCCCTTATAATAATATTTATTATTCCTACTTTTTTATATCAAAATAATAATTATTTAGAGTCTTTTGATTATATAGTAATTCCGTTTTTAATAGCAGCCACTTTAATATTAATTTCTTTTATAACATTTATTATATTAATAATTAAAAAATATATAAAAAGCTATTAACATTGTATTCTTTGAAAACCACGATCAATCATACTCTTATAATAATCATATAGATAAGTTTCATCAAATAACGGTAATTTATCTACACAATAAATACCAGTTACACTAGAATAAGACTTTCTTTTGATATGATCATTCATTATAATAAAATGCTCAATTATTGAATAATCTCTATCTTCATCATCTAAATATTCATCAAGTCTATATAAATTTGCTTTAACAAAATAATTATTTTCCTTTCTTACTATAACCCCATCTATTAATCTACTTTCATTTTCATTACTAATAATACCATTAAACTTAATTCCCATACCATATTTACCAAATCTCATAGTATTAATTCTATATTCTCTATTAGCATTTTCATTTAATGATACATCACTATCATTTATTTCTTTCATATGTAATATTAAATTCATACATAAGTCTCTCGTATCGCTATTCATATAATTATAAGTTATATATTGTTCTAATAATATTTCATCTTCATAATCTAACATAATATGTTTCCTTTCAAATATATTTCATATAATAATTTAAAATTAATTATTATTTTATTAATGTTCATTTTTTACTTTTCTTACACTAGAAACCACATAGAAATATAAATCTCTATCCAATATATAATCCTTTATAGACTATTATCACATAATATTTATATTTTAATCATGTGCATAATTAAATTCACTAAATGTCATACTTTTTCCTAAAAAACTAAATATTAAACAATAAATTTGTTTAACAGTCCAACATTTAAATTGGTGTATATGGTATCACAAAAATATTAATTTGTCAAATTTATACTAAAAAATTATATAATAATTTTAGATTTTATTTAATGTAAAAAATAATAATGTTAATTATTACT
>CASFKI010000062.1:0-10908 GCA_949295285.1 uncultured bacterium | reverse complement strand
GAAAAGGATATAACTATGATGAAATAATTAATTTATTTAAATAAATTATTTCTTGAATAAAAAAATATACAAAAAGAAAAATTAGTTTTATTTTTTTGTATATTATTAGTCGTTATTTGATATTTTTAAAATGGAATTTACATCATAAGTTAATTAGTAGATGCCATTTGTTGATTTTCATATACTGTTAATAGCTCATTATATGCTTTTTCCAAATCTTTATCTACGAATTTCATTTCATTTTTTTCTCTTAACGCTTTTTGTGATTTAACGCTAAATAGTGGGTCAGCAGTAATTTCTGAAGCCACTTTTTCTATAATAGTTTCTTTTAATTCGTCATTTAATTCTGGTTTGTCTTTTTGAGATGTTCTATATAATATATAATAACCATTTGATGCTTTAACTGGTTCATCACTATAATCACCATCTTTCATATCAAGTAATGCTTCCCATACTTCACTATTTACATCATCACTATTTATACTTCCCATAGCACCACCATTACCAGCGGTACTTTCATCTTCAGAATTTTCTTTAGCAAGTGATGCAAAATCAGTTCCATTTTTTAACTCTTCAATAATACTTTTTGCTTTGTCTAATGCTTTATTTTCTGCTTCTTTTTTCTCATCATCATCGGCATCTTCATTAACATCAATTGTAATTAATATAGAACTAGCATCAATATCGCCATACACCTCTTGTTCATAATAATCTTCAATTTGTGTAGCAGTTACAGTCTCTTTAGCATAATCTGTTTTCCATAAATCTCTTTTATAATTTAATGATAAATAATCTTCTAAAGCACTTTCATTAGATACACCATAATAATATGTTAAATAAATGCTTAAATCTACTCCCATAGTTTGTGCATCTTCTTTTATTGCTTTAACTGATTGATTTACATAACTTTTTTCTTCGTCAGTTTGTGGGTATAATTTATTTAACAAATATAAATCTATTAAATTCATAATTTTTTCAGCACCATAACTTTCTTTTAAATCTTTATATAATTCATCAGAACTAATAGCGCCTTCTTTAAAAGTTACTACTGCATTTTCACCGTTTTTTAATTTTACATCACCACAACCTGTGATTAAAAATAAAGTACAAAAAACTATTAATAATTTCTTTTTCATATTTCCTCCTAACTCTTATTATAATAGCAAATAAATATTTAAAATACAAGTTATTATCATACACAAAAAATACAAATTATCATACTATAAAGTGTAAAGATAAAAAAGGAGGAATGTTTTATGAATACAGGCTGTGGTTCAGGATACAATAATAATTATGGAATAGGTTCTGCTGCATTCGCATTAGTTTTATTTATTTTATTAGTAATCATACTAGGTGCTTTTATATAGAATAAGGAGGTGCTATATGTCAGGATGTGTAGGCAATCAAGGTGCTAATATTTTCTTTATAATATTAATTTTATTTATCCTTTTAGCTATAATCTTCGGATTTTCAGGATGGTAAAATATAGAGAAATTTTCTTAAAATATAAGAAATTTCTCTTTTTATTTTTTTTAAATAATGATATTATTATATTTAGAGGTGAGCATAATGATAGATATTAAGTTAATTAGGGAAAATAAAGATTTAGTAAAAGAGAATATTAAAAAGAAATTTCAAGATGACAAACTATCATTAGTTGATGAAGTATATGATTATGATAAAATTTATCGTGAATGTAAACTTAAAGGTGATAATTTAAGAAGTGAAAAAAATAAAATAAGTGGTGAAATTGGATCTTTAATGAGAGAAAAAAAATTAAATGAAGCAGAAGAACTTAAGGAAAAAGTTATAAAAATGCAAAGTGAAATTGAAGATCTTGAGGCAAAAGAAGCTGAACTTGAAGGTAAGATAAAAAGAATAATGATGGTAATACCAAATATTATTGATAGTAGTGTGCCAATTGGTAAAGATGATAGTGAAAATGTAGAAATACAAAAATTTGGTGAACCGATAGAGCCTAATTATGAAATACCATATCATGCAGATATTTTACAAAGTATAAATGGTCTTGATAAAGATTCAGCTGGTAGAACAAGTGGAAATGGTTTTTATTATTTAATGGGAGATGCTGCTAGATTATCAAGTGCTATGCTAGCATATGCGAAGGATTTTATGATAGATAAGGGATTTACCTATTGCATTCCACCATTTATGATTAGGAGTGATGTAGTTACTGGAGTTATGTCTTTTTCTGAAATGGATGCTATGATGTATAAAATACAAGGAGAAGATTTATATTTAATTGGTACCAGTGAGCATTCTATGATTGGTAAATTTAAAGATCAAATTATAAATGAAAAATTATTACCAATAACAATGACATCATATAGCCCATGTTTTAGAAAAGAAGTAGGTGCTCATGGTATTGAAGAAAGAGGTATATATAGAGTACATCAATTTGAAAAACAAGAAATGATAGTATTATGTAAACCAGAAGATTCAATGGATTGGTACAATAAAATGTGGAATTTTAGTGTTGAATTATTTAGAAGTTTAAATATACCTGTTAGACAACTAGAATGTTGTAGTGGAGATCTTGCTGATTTAAAAGTTAAATCATGTGATATTGAAGCATGGAGCCCAAGACAACAAAAATATTTTGAAGTATGCTCTTGCTCAACATTGGGAGATGCTCAAGCAAGAAGACTTGGTATTAGGATTAAAGGAGAAAATGGTACTTATTATCCACATACGTTAAACAATACAGTTTTGGCATCAACCAGAGCCCTAATAGCATTTTTAGAAAATAATTACAATGAAGATGGCAGCATTAATATTCCAGAAGTATTAAGATCTTATATGGGTGGAAAAAAAATTATTAATCCAATTAAATAAAAATATTATCTATTATGATAATATTTTTATTTTGTTAATATATTAAATATTTCTTCAAGATTTAGCTTTTTTTCTTCATCATAAATTGGAATTATATGTAAGTGATAATGTTTTACTTCTTGAACACTTCCATTATTTTGAATTAATTTTATACCACTAGGATTAAATTTATCATTTATCAAATTCATAATATTTCTAGCTATATTAAATATTTTTGATAAAGTTTTATCATCAATTTCATACATATCTAATATATGTTTTTTTGGTACTACTAATGTATGAGCATTGTGTATTGGATCAATACTTAAAAAACATTTAACATCTTCATCTTCATATATTGTATATGAAGGTAATTCATTATTTATTATTTTACAAAATGTACAATTCATTTTAATCACCCTATAAGCATTATAAAACAAAAAAATAATAAGTTCAATTATTATATTTATTATAACTCTAATTATATTAAATTCGTATATTATTATAGGTGAGATTGATGAATGTAGAAGAATTTTCTATGTTAAATAAAAATATTATTTATTTTGATAATGCTGCGACTACTTTTAAACCCAAGAGAGTAATAGATAAAATAAATGAATATTACAACGATTATTGTGCTAATTCTCATAGAGGAGATTATAATATTAGTTTTAAAGTAGATGATGAAATTGATTATACTAGAGACATTGTAAAAAAATTTATAAATGCAAATAGAAAAGAAGAAATAATATTTACTAAAAATACTACTGATTCACTTAATTTAGTGGTTTTTGGATTTTTTTTAAATTATTTGAATGATGGAGATGAAGTATTATTATCAAGTAGTGAACATGCATCTAATATATTGCCATGGATGATATTATCTAAGAAAAAAAATATTAAAATAACATTTATTGACTCTAAAGAAGAGAAGTTAGATATAAATGACATTAAAAACAAAATAACAAATAAAACAAAGGTAATATCCATAGCACATATTACTAATGTTAGTGGTGATAAAAGGGATGTTAAATCAATTTGTAAATTAGCTCATGAGCATAATATTTTAGTTGTAATTGATTCTGCTCAAAGTATTGCTCATGTAAAAACAGATGTAAAAGATATAGATGCAGATTTTTTAGCTTTTTCTGCGCATAAAATGTGTGGTCCTACGGGAGTAGGAGTTTTATATGGAAAATATAATTTGTTAAAAAAAATGTTTCCATATTCATATGGAGGTGGTATGAATTTAAATTATGACGAAAATAAGTTAATATTAAGCGAAATTCCATATAGATTTGAAGCAGGAACTGCAAATTTAGCAGGAATAATAGGATTTAGTGAAGCTATTAATATGTTAAGTGAAATTGGAATTGATAATATTGAAAGACATGATAAATATTTAAGAAAATATTTAATAAAAGAGTTAGAAAAAATACCATATATTAGAATATATAACAAAAATTGTGAAGGAGCAACTATAATAATAAATATGGATGGAGTTTTATCAGGGGATTTAGGTTTATATTTAAATACAAAAGGTATATGTGTTAGAAGTGGAAAGCATTGTGCCAAAATGGGAGATAATAAAGAGGATACTGTTAGGATAAGTTTATTTTTTTACAATACTTATGAAGAAATAGATTATTTAATAAAAGTTTTAAAAAATAAAAATGAAATAATTGAGTTTGCTAATTAAAATAAAAGATTGTAACAAATTACAATCTTTTATTTATTGTTTTCGATGATTTTTAAAAATGTTGTAGCGCAATATCTTAGTACTTTACTTTTAGGATAGGCTACACCAATATATCTTTTATCTATTTTAGGTAATACTTGTAATTCGAAAAGATTACCATTTTTTAAATCTTCTTTGATAAAATCTTTAGTTACTAATCCAATTCCAAAACCTTTTTTAATAAAATGAGTAACTAAAGAGTAACTAGCTAATTCCATTTCAGCGATAAGTGTAGTTTTATTTTTTGAACAAAAATTATCTAAAAAATATCTAGTATTTGATCCTTTAGATATTAAAATTAATGGATAATTATTTAATTTGGTTAATGGAATTTGTTTATCTTTCAAATATATATAATCATTATTAGCAACGAAGCAATCTTGTATTGTTTTTAATCTTTTTACATAAAAATCAGTTGGCATATCATATGGTAAATTTAAAATTATAAAATCTATTATTCCATTTCTTGCTTTAATTAGTAATTCTGTAGTTGGCTCTGTATGTATTTTAATTTTAATTTTTGGATACATTTTATGAAATATATCAAGATAATTTAATAAAAAATTTTTTGTTAGAGTATTACTGATTCCTATATTTAAATTACCACACTCTAAATTTATCATTTCAGTTAAAGATTTTTCGGCATTATCTATTAATTGCATGGCGTCACTTAATTTAGAATAAAATACTTTTCCCTCTTCAGTTAAAATAACACCACGTTTTGTTCTCATGAATAAGGAACATTTTAATTGACTTTCAAGATTTTTAATAGACTTACTTATACCGGGTTGACTAATCATTAATTCATTAGCTGCTTTTGTTATGCTATTGTTTTTAGCTACAGTTAAAAATATCTTATACAATTCTAAATTAACATTCATTATTTTCCCCCCCCCTCTTTTTTATATATCATAACTAAAAGTTATAATAAACATAATAAATAAATATTTGTATTATATCATGTTTTAAATTAAAATACAATTTACTAAATTTAAATTTTAATTTTTTGAAATTTAATTAATTAAGTAGAAAGGAGGAAAATATGGCTTCATTTGTTATTCATCATGCTGCAGGTAAAGAATTTTTAAAACAATTGGAAAGTAATTATGGAATTAAATTAACTGAAAATCAAAAAAACAATTTTTTATTAGGAAATTTGATAGTTGATTCATCAAAAATAAATTTTAATATTTTATTTAATTTACCTAAAGGTGAACAAGCTTTATTAAAATCCAAATATGATGATTTATTGCAAGAGGAAAAGATCAGTACACATTTTAGAAATTTAGAAGATAAAGATATGTTTGTTCAAATGCCCGTACTAGAAAAATTTATAGAAAAATATGATGGTATGATAAAAATTTATTTTAGCGTTTTGGGTTATTTATTTCATCTTTATACGGATAAAATGTTTTTTGGAAAATTATTTACTGATAGTTTTGATTGTTTAGATGAAAATAATCAAAAGACTAATTACAACAAAGATATACAATATATTAGAGTTAAAAAAGATAATCAAATTTATTTACAATCAGATATTTTTAACAAACAAAGTAATTATAGTATATATACAGATTATACAATAATGAATAAAATAATTTTAGATTATTTTAAACTATCTTCTGATTTTGAAGAATTGTATAATTTTGCACGAAGTGAATTTATTAATCCAGGAATTGATGAAGTTGATTTTAAGAATATAATAAAAGTTTTAGATAAAACAGTTAAATATATTACGCAATCAAATTCTATTCAGTTTGAAAATTTAATTATTTTTGATGTTGAAAAAATTAAATTATTTATTCCATCATTAGTAGAAAGTTTTATTAATGAATTTAAAGAAATAATAGATGAAATTATCAAAAAAAACGATAATTTAGTATTAAAAAAATAAAATAAGAAAGAAGGTAAAAAATGATAGATTTACATACACATACAACAGCCTCTGATGGGGAATTAACGCCAAGTGAATTAATTGATTTGGCAATGAAAAAGGATATAGATGTTTTATCTATAACTGATCATGATACTATAGACGGATTAGCAGAAGCAGTGAATTATTCTCAGAATAAAGATATTACATTTATTACAGGAGTAGAAGTTAAAGCATATTCTAAAAAAGGCCAAATGCATATTTTAGGATATAATATAGATTATAATAATAATGGTTTACAAGAAAAATTAAAAAAATTAGTAGATGAGAGAAATAGCAGGAATGAAAGATTTATCAAATATTTTCAAGAAAAAGGATATGATATTTCTCTTGAAGAATTGCAAGAAATATGTGGAGGAAATGTTATAGGAAAACCTCATTTTGCAAAATTATTTTTAAAAAAAGGTTATATTACAGAAAAAGAACAAATGTTTTCTAAATATTTTAATACAGAGCCACTAAATAAAATACTAGATTATACTTATCATCCAAAAGAAGTTATTGAAATGATAAAAGAATCAGGTGGTATTGCAATATTAGCTCATCCACAAAAATTAAAATTAAACGATGATGATTTAGAAAATAAAATATTAGAATTATTGAATTATGGACTAACAGGTATTGAATGTTATCATTCTGATCAAACATTAGAGGAAATGAAAAAATTAAGAAATATCGCTAATAAATATAATTTACTAGTTACTAAAGGTAGTGATTTTCATGGACCTATAGTTAAACCAAAAATTCAACTTGGTACGGGTATTGATGGAAATATTATAAACGATGAAGAAAATGAAATAGTGAAAATGGTATTAAGTAGGAAGTAAAATACAAAATGAATATATTAGAAATTGGAGCAACATTTTTTGGACTTTTACAAGGTCTATTAGTAATGTTAAATAAAAGAAGTAACTGGATAGCATATATAATTCAAATGATTTTTATGATTATATTTTCACTTAGCGTAAAATTATATGGGGATGTTAGTAATAGTATTTGTTATATTTTTGTTGGTATTTTTGGATTTATAATTTGGAATAGGAAAGATAAAAATTATATAGGGGTATGTTCTTTTAAAGAAAGAGTAATATATACATTTATTATGATATTAGGCGTTTACTTTGTTTTTTTGCAATTGAAAAAAACAAATGATCCATTACCATTGATTGATGCAATTACGACAGTTTCTTCGTTTGTAGCAACATATCTTATGATGATGAAAAAAATTGATACATGGGTAATATGGTTTATTAATGATATATTTTATTGTATTACATATTGGCTATTAGAAGATCAAGCAATATATTTATTTTCTCTTAATTTAGTATGGGCTTTGATGGCAATAGGAAGTTTTATTAATTGGTATAAAATAATGAAAAAAAGTAAAGGAAGTTGTTAATATGAAAAAGATATATTTTGCTGGAAAATTTAATCTTACTTTAGATAACAAAAAATTATCAAAAAGATTAAAAAATGATTATAGATCAATTTTATTAGGAAATTCTTTAAAATTGACTTTTCCGGATAATAATACAAAGTTAAAAAACTATCCAATAAAATATGGAGGACCATTTTATTTTGAACAAGCATCAAATGGCGATTTTACTTCAACTGATTGCAATACTGTTATAAAAGAAGAAATGAAATCTATAAAAAAATGTGATATCTTTTGTTGTGTATTTGATATGAATTTTTCTGTTGGAAGTGTTGTTGAGCTTATACAAGCAGCAAATATGAAAAAGAGAATAGTTATATTTTATAAAAATGAAAATAATAATTATACAATAAAGTCTGAATATTGGTTTGCAATTGCAAAAAGTATAGAAATATGTAAAAAAAACAATACAATTATTGAAACATTTAGTTATGAAGATAATTTAATTGCTATTATGTTTAATTGGTTAACTAATATAATTTATACAAAAAGATGTGTAAATACACGACAATCATCATTAAATAAATATTTAATTGATTATAAAATTATAAACAAATATAAATATAAAAATAAAAATTGTATTCAATATAAAAATATAAAAAATAATAATAGTTTAGTAGTTGAAAAATACGATAATGGTTTAACAATAGTAAAGTCTAATAGAGATTTGAAAATAAAAGGATTAGTTGATGTAAGTAATAACTCATTATATTTAGATGAAAATATTAATAACATAATTTTCACTAAAACATATATAGAAGGTAGCGATGGTGTTGGAAAGTCATCTACAATAAATAAACTTATTAAAGAAGGAATAGTATGTCTTGATAGATCAGAAAATATTAGTAAATATATGATATTTAACATTTCAATGAATCAAAGAATTGAGGAATACAGAAAATATTTACAAAAAATTAGCCCATATCGAGTGATTTTTCTTATAAATAATTCTGAACAAGAATTGAAAAAAAGAATAAATAAAAGAAAAACCTTAAGTAAATTTGATAAGCTTGCATATGAATATAATCAGTTGTATTTAAACACATATGTAGAATTATGTAAATTAAACCTAAACAATCCAATTAAAATTATTGATTGTACCAATTTTGATCTTTCTAGGCAAGTGTTAGAAGTAAAAAATCATGTTTTAAAGGAGTATAATAATGAGTAGTTGTATTTTAGGTGGAAGTTTTGATCCATGGCATAATGGTCATGAGGAAAGATTAAAAAATGCATTAAAAATTTTTGATAAAGTTTATATTTATGTAGCAAATAGCTATACGAAAAAATATTGGTTTACTCAAGAAGAAAGAATTAGTTTGGTAAAAAAATGTACAAAAAAATATGGAAAAAAAGTTATTGTTAAAAGTGCTAAAGATAAGATGATTCATGATATATGTCATGAAGAACAAATATTTAATGTTTTTCGTGGTGTGAAATCAGGAAGAACATTTGATGATGAAATGCGTTTGCAAATATTTACAAATTACATGTCAGATAAAGAATATAAAGAACAAATACTATTTATTTATGATATTACAAGTGATAATGATTTTAGAGGTTCCAGTTTAATAAAAAAATTAATTATTAAAAACAAAAGTATTGATTCTTTAGTCCCTAATGAAATAATAAATGATGTGTATAGTAATAAAGATAAATTATTATTTGAAAGTAAGGAAAATAAAAATTGAAAAATATATCAATAATTACACATAAAAATACTGATATTGATGCATTTGCAAGTGTCATATCTCTAGCAGAAACGATTATTCATTTTACAAATGATAAAAATTATAATGTTTTTCCAATATTAGAAAATTTTAAAACTTCTTTAGATATAAAAACTAAAATAAAATTATATACATTAGATGATGTGAAAGACAAAAAAATGGATTATGTGATTGTTTGTGATGTTAATGAAGAAGATAGAGTATATGGTATAGAAATTTTTGATACTATTCCTATAGAAAATAGATTTTTAATTGACCATCACGATAAAAATAGAAATGAATTACATGTGTTACCAAAAAATAAATTATTAAATCCACATGCTTGTTCTACAAGTGAAATAATAGCAGATGTTTTAATCAAAAAAAATATTAATGTTCCTTCAAATGTATCATATTATTTATATTTAGGTATGGCAAGTGATACAGCTTGTTTTCAACGATCTTATACATCGAAATCCATAGATATTGCCCATAGTTTGATAAATGATGAAAAAGTTAGACATGAGATTGAAGAAAAAATGTATGAAATGAGTTATGAACAAAAAAAATTATATGATTCTATTAAAGTGGATAATCAATTACAAGAATATAATATACTTTTATTTCATTTAAATATTAAAAAAGAAGTAAAAGATATTACATCATTATTAAAACATCCATTATTTGATAAATTAACAAAACCGACAAATGAGTATCCGTTATCGATTTTTATTATCGAAATAGAAAATAATTATTTTATTAAATTTAAGAAAAATGATAATTGTGATATTGATATTTTAAATTTAGCAATTGCATTTAATGGTGGTGGACACGCTAATAGATGTGCAGGAAGGATATATAATTCATCATATGATGAAGTAATAAAAAAAATAAAGGATTTATATTTAAATAATAATTTAAAATTATGTAAATTTGAAAGGAAGGGAAATTGATGCAAATATATATTGCAATTCCAAGAGCTATAATAGGAAATGAAAATGGAAAATGTATAAAAAGTGAACCACTTGGAATATTTTTAGTAACATTAAAGGAACACCCAACTATATTTGGTAGAAAAAACATTGAATTTAATGAAGTAATAAGTGGGAGAAAACTTGTTAATAGGAATATTGAATTTGATAATATGTGTTTGGGTGCGTATACATTAGTGGAGGATATTGATGCAACTATAGAAAAAGAACAAATAGGTGATGTAAAATGGGAAATATTAGATAAAAATGAAGCTGATAGAATATTG
>CASFKI010000061.1:0-11174 GCA_949295285.1 uncultured bacterium | reverse complement strand
TTTATTAATAAATTATATATTTCATTTTTACAATTATTAATACTTGTATATATTATAAATAATGATACTATAATTCCTAAATAACCATCTATGTTTATATTATATAATTTCATTATAAACATAGAAATTAGTATAGATGTATTAGTTATAATATCATTTCTAGTTTCTAATGAATTAGTATATAGTGTTTTAGAATTAATTTTTTTAGAAGATTTTGTTAAAAAAATATATTGAAAGATTTTAACAATTAAAGATATAAATAAAATAATATAAGTAATATAATTGATTATTAATTGTTCTGGTGAAATTATTTTATTTATTGACTTTATTAGGAATATTATGCCAAGTATAAACATAATCATAGACAAAAGTATACTAGACAAATTCTCATATTTTGTATAAATATATGGTCTATATTGATTTTCTTTTTTACTAGATAGTTTAAATCCAATTATTGTTAAAATAGAAGAAGTCATATCAGTTACATTATTAAATGCATCTGACATAATAGTTATACTTCTAGAATATATTCCTAGAAATAATTTAATTAATCCAAGAAATAAATTAATTATTATTCCAATTACTCCACAAAATATTCCATAATTGCTTCTATCATTGATATTTTTATATATTTTCTTCATGTTACACCTCTTATATAGTTTATGCACATAGAAAATTATGGTAAATAAAAAGAATAACAATTGGTTATTCAATTCATACAAATCATCCATGGTATGGTTTTTTCAAAAATCATATATTGCCACATTATTTCTTTGATAATATCAATAACCAATAACATTATAATTTTATTTTTATCTTATCCTAAATTTAATAACATATTTTTGTCATTGCAGTATAACCATCGTCACTACATATTAAAAAAATATATTTATTTGAAAATATTCAAGAATTTCTAATGATTCATTATAATTGGTTATTTAATTACCATTTTTTTAACTTTGAATAATGTTTTGCCACTATAAGATTGAACAACTTCTTCAAACAACTCACTAATTGGCGCTAGATAAGTTAGTGAAGTTATTTCAAACGTTTTAATAAACTCATACAAATAAGAATTACCATAAATAATTTTTCATTAATATTTTTATTTATACTAAGCTCATCTTTTAATTTCTATTATATTTAAAGTAAAGGTAATATTTCTTCTTTAGTACATCTGAAACAAAATATTAACAATCAATCACTTATAATATAACTATATCATAAGATATTGTAAAAAAATAAAATTGTTTAGTTTAAAATTTAGTAAATAAAAAAAATGTGATATAATAAAAAAAACTAAGATAAGAAAGAAGGTATGATTTATGTTAGAAGGAAAAGTAGCCATTGTAACTGGTGGTACAAGAGGGATTGGAATAGAAGTTGTTAGAACATTTTTAAAAAATGGAGCTAAAGTTGTTTTATTTGGGACTAAAGAAGAAACAGTAAATAAAGCATTAAAAGAATTAAAAGAAGAAAATTCTAAATATGAAGTATGTGGATTTTATCCAAATTTAACGGATATAAACCAGATGACTAATATATTTAAGCAAATAAAAGATAAATATGGAAAAATAGATATTTTAGTTAATAATGCCGGAGTTTCTTCAAGTATAAAATTTGAAGATTATAGTATGGAAGAATATGATAGGGTAGTAAATACTAATTTAAAGTCAACATATGTGTGTTCAAAAGCTATATTAGAATATTTAAAAGAAACAAAAGGTGTAATATTAAATACAAGTTCAATGGTTAGTATTTATGGTCAACCAGCTGGGGTGATGTATCCAGCAACTAAATTTGCAATAAATGGAATGACAAAATCTTTAAGTAGAGAATTAGCCCCACTTGGAATTAGGGTTAATGCTGTAGCACCAGGCATAATAGAAACAGATATGGTAAAAGTTCTTCCAAAAGAAGTAATTGAACCACTTATTAATACTATTCCTCTTGGAAGAATTGGAAAACCAAAAGATATTGCTAATGCATATTTATTCTTAGCTAGTGATATGGCAAGTTATATAACTGGAGAAGTATTGCAAGTTGATGGCGCTGCTAGATGTTAATGAATAAATATGATATATTAAAAAAAATAAGTGAATATAATTTCGATGTTGATTCATTTATAATCATATCTGGAGCAGCAATGGTTTTATATGGAATAAGAGAAAATACAAATGATATTGACATTGCAGTAAGTCTAGAATATTATAAAAAATTATTTAAAGACTATAATCCAAAATTAGAAAAAGAATTTAAAGATAGAGCCAATTCATATATGATTGGGGATTATATTAATTTTAGCACAAATTTTTATAGCAATAAATTTGTGTTAATAGATGGATATAGAGTACAAACTTTAGAAGAATTAATTAATTTAAAGAAAAAATTAAATAGACAAAAGGATATTGAAGATTTAAAATTAATAAAAAAATTGAATTATAATTCAATTTTTTAATTTTAAGTAAAATCATTATAAAATCTAAATTTTTTGAAATTTTATGAAAAAAATAATTTATAAAGCATAAAATTAATGAAAAGTCAAATTGACTTTTCATTTTAACATAGTATAATTTATGATACCTTTTAAAGTTATAAGGTGAGGGAGAAAAAATGAAAGATAGTAGAAGTATTAAAGCTACTTTAGATGATTTATTTTTGAAAAACGATACTGTGTTTATTACACCACATAATAGACCGGATTTTGATGCTTTGGGTGCATCTATTGGAATGGCATTAATTGCTAAGAAAAATAGAAAGAAATGTTATATAATACTAGATGATGATGTAAAAAAATTAGATGAGTCAACAAGAAAGGAAATTGAAGATATTAATAGCGTATTTGATGTTGTTAAATCAAAAGATATTCCTTATGTTTTAGGAAAAAATAATTTATTAATAACAGTTGATGTTAATAAAGATTATTTGATACCACAAGGAATAGCTCAAATATTAGATGAGTTTAATGATATAGTTATATTAGATCATCATAAACCAGATAACAATACTATTAAAACAAATTATTCATATATAGATGATTCACTCTCTAGCATATGTGAAGAAATAACTAGATTAATGTTATTGTATGGTGTAAAGATAACATCAGATACAGCAAATTATTTATTAGCGGGTATATTATTAGATACTAATAAGTTTACAAAAAATACTTCACAAGCTACTTTTGAGGTAGTGGCTAAACTTATTCAAAAAGGTGGAAATACTGCTGTTGCTAATCAACTATTTTTAGAAGATTTTGAAAATGATAGAAAAATGCTACAAATAATAAATGATGTTTCATTTAATAATTATGGTTATGCAATCGCAGGTGGAACAGATGAATTAATAAGAATGTATAATGTAGAAGATATAGCAAAAGCAGCTGATTATTTATTAAAGTATAGAGTAAATGCCACTTTTGCTATTGGATATATTGATGATGATTTAATATCTGTTAGTGCTAGAAGTAAAGGAATGATAGATGTATCTAATGTTATGGCAATATTAGGCGGTGGTGGCAACGAAACTTCAGCTGCTGCTAAAATAAGAGGAAGAAGTATTAGTGAGGTTAAACAAGCAATAAATAATTTATTAATTCCAGGTCATTATATGGGATGGGATATAGAAGATATTAAAAAAGATGTATATGGAGAATTAAATAAAGATAATATGATATTAAAAAAATGAATATAATTGATATTTAAATATAATAATGCTATACTTATATAGTATTTTGGAGGATAGAATTATGTCTAGAAAAACAACAAATAAGCCAAATATAATAAGTATAATTATATGGATAATAGCTACTATTATTTTTTCTTTTTTAACATATCAAATATTTAAAGCAAATGTATTACCAATTAAAATATTTATCATACTACCAATAATAATTATATTTATGTTGATATTATTTTTTACATTTATTAATAATAGGAGAACTAAAAAGTGGCTGTTATTATTTTTAAACATAATATTTATATTTATTTCAGTGGTATCTTCATATGGAATATATAAAATAATAGATGTTATGTCATTTTTAGATAATAATTTAGGAGTTGAATATAAGACTAGTATATATTATATACTTGTAAATAAAGATAGTAATTATAGTGATATTAAAAGTATAGAAAATAAGACTGTTAATTTAATAGATGATATAAATAATAAAGAATTATTAGAAGAAGAAATTATTGATGTTGTAAAAGTTAATTTTGAATATGTTGATAATATATTTAATAGTTTAATGAATTTACCAGATGATACTCAATCAATAATAATTGCTAATTCTGGTAGTTATGATGCAGTTTTAGAAAATTATTCTATAATTCATAAAGATGAAATATATAGTGATAGTGTTAAAATATTAGAAACTATAGAGATTAAAGAAAAAGTTGTTAATGAAGAAACGGGAATTGATGTTACTAGAGATCCTTTTGTTATTTATTTAAGTGGGATAGATACCAGAAGTGGAAAGTTACCAGATAAGAGTTTAAGTGATGTAAATATACTTATTGCTGTTAATCCAAAGAGACATGAAATTCTTTTGTTAAATACGCCAAGAGATTTTTATGTTCAACTTCATGGTATTGATAGCATGAAAGATAAACTAACTCATGCTGGATTAATAGGGGGATATAGATTATCTATAGAAACAATAGAAGATTTATATTCAATAGATATACCATATTTTATTAGAGTTAATTTTAATTCAGTAATAAGATTAGTTGATGCTATTGGCGGCATAAGTGTAAATTCTGATGTAAATTATTCGTTTAGGTGTACAGCTAATCCAAATTGTGTAATAAAACCAGGAAATAATTATTTGAATGGAGATTGTGCTCTTGCATTTGCAAGAGAAAGATATGCATATACAACTGGTGATAGACACAGAGGTGAGAATCAACAACAAGTAATTAGTAAAGTAATAGACAAAGTTACAAGTACAGATACATTATTAAATAATTCAACTAATATATTAGAAGCTTTAGCTGGAACATTTGAAACTAATATAACACCTAATGAAATAACAGAACTTGTTAAAATGCAATTAAAGGATATGAAAGGGTGGAATATAAGCACATATAGTGTTAATGGTGGAGATTTGTATACAACCACATATTTATATCCAAATACTGAACTTTATGTAATGACACCAGATGAAAAAACAGTGGAAGAAGCAAAATTAAAATTGAATAATATATTAAGTAATAATTAAAATGTTTATAATATTTATAAACATTTTTTATTATTAAGCCTTGAATATTTATATATTTTATTTTATGCTTGATATGGAGTGATATAAAATGTCAAAAGAAAGAATAGGATATTTAGATGTTTTAAAAACAATAGCTATATTCTTAGTCTGTTCATATCATTTTTCATGGGTATCAAATTGTTCTTATAGTATAGCAGATATGAATGTATTTACATTGGAGAGGAATAACATTTTTAATTTTAGGTGCTAAATCACATTCATTAAAAGAGGGAGGAATAGATTTATTTTTAAATGCTATGATATTTGGGAGTGATTTTATAAATGTCGATGTAGCACATTTTTGGTTTATACCTACATTTGTAGGAATTCAATTAATTTATCCGTTTATATATGAGATTTATAATAAGAATAAAAATTTGATAAACATTTTTATGATTATTTTATTTTTAGAATCCTTTGTATGCACTGATATTGGTAATATATTAAATTCTTTTTCGATATTTAAAGGGGTTATTTTATGTATTATTCAGAATTTGTTCCATTTAAAACTATGAGTTCAGGAATGATATTTTATTTCATATTAGGTGGATGGCTACATAAGAATCAAGATAAATTAAATAATATTTCAATTGCAAAACTTTTATTATTGCTTTTTGTAGGGCAAGCCTTACTATTAGCAGAGTGGTTTTTTATTTCAAATAATAGTGGAATTAATTGGGATAGTGTTTTTGGTGGATATACGACCTGTGTTACCATGTGTATGGCCATTTCTACATATATATTGGTAATTAAATTTCGTGGTAAAATAAAAAATCGTAAAAATATAATATCTTTTTTTGAATTAATAGGTGATAATACTTTAGGAATATATTATATTCATTGGATTATAGGATATACATTATTAACATATTTAAAGCAAAATTATATTGCTTATGATGGAATTATTTTAAATTATATTAAATCATTCATTATAGTGTTTATTCTTGGATTTATATGCAAAAAATTGAAAAAATTACCTTTATTTAAAAAAATATTATAATATAAATATTGTAAAATTGTGTTTTATTGTAGATAAAATGTAAATTTTGTGGTATAATTAACCGAGCAATGGGCCAGGGCGGTGAATTAATGAAAAAAGTATTATTTACAGCTAATTTAGAATCCTTTTTCATGAAATTTTTAATTCCACAACTTAAATATTTTAAAGAAAAAGGATATGAAGTTACAATAGCGACTAAATTAGAAGGATTAGATATTCCTTATTGTGATAAAAAAATCAATATTGATTTTGCTCGTAGTTTAAATTTAAAACAAAATTTAAAATCATATAGGCAAATGAAAAAAGTTTTTAAAAAAGAATTTTATGACATTATAAGTTGTCATACGCCTTTTGGCGCTGCGATTACAAGATTAGCATATATTTTTGGTAAATTTTCTGGTTCAAAAATTGTTTATACTGCTCATGGATTTCATTTTTATAAAGGTGCACCATTAATGAGTTGGTTACTATTTTATCCAGTAGAAAAATTTTTAGCTAGATTTACTGATGATTTAATTACTATTAATTTAGAGGATTATGAACTTGCTAAAAAGAGTTTTAAAACTAATGTACATTATGTTCATGGAATAGGACTTAATGCTGATAAATTTAATTTTAAATTATTAACTCAAGAAAAAAATAAATTACGAAAGAGTTTAGGATTAAAAAAAGATGATTTTGTTATGATATATCCAGCAGAATTATCTAAAAATAAAAATCAAGAAAAATTAATATATCTTTTAGAAGACTTTTTTAAAGAAAATCCTAAGGTTCATTTATTATTGCCGGGTTATGATACTTTGAATGGAAAAATAGAAAAAATAATAAAATATAAAAAATTAGATAATCAAGTACATATATTAGGATTTAGAAATGATATACCTAAATTATTAAAAATATCAAATTTATCTATTTCTGCAAGTAAGCGTGAAGGGTTACCAGTAAATATAATGGAAGCTATGTATGTTGGACTTCCAATTATTGCATTTAATGCTCGTGGAGTAAAAGATTTAATTATTGATGGTACTAATGGATTTTTAATTGGTATTAATGATATAACAAAATTAATTGAAAAAATTAATATAATAATTGAAAAAAAAGAATGTTTTAAAAAAGGAGAAAATAAAAAATATATAAAACCTTTTTTATTAGATAATGTTATGAAAGAGATTATAAAAATTTATAAGCAATATGATTAAGGAGTGTTAATTTTATATGGTTAAAATATCTATTATAATGGGTATATATAATTGTGAAAAATATTTATCAGATAGTATTGATTCTATTTTAAATCAAACATATAAAAGTTGGGAATTAATAATGTGTGATGATGGATCAACAGATGATACATATAAAATAGCTTGTGAGTATCAAAAAAAATATCCTAAGAAAATCAAAGTTCTTAAAAATAAAAAAAATATGGGTTTAAATTATACACTAAATAAATGTTTAGATGTAGCAAATGGAGAATATATAGCAAGACAAGATGGTGATGACATTTCTTTATCTAATAGATTTGAAGAGGAAATTGCTTTTTTAGAAAAACATAGTGAATACTCTTTAGTAAGTTGTAATATGATTTTTTTTGATGAAAGTGGTGACTTAGGAAGAAGTTATAATAGTGGTGAAGTAAAAAAAGAAAATTTCTTGAAAGGAAGTCCAATATGTCATGCTCCTTGTATTATGAAAAAAGATGCTTTAGAAAAAGTTGGTGGATATACAGTAGATGAAAAATTGATTAGAGTAGAAGATTATCATTTATGGTTCAAATTTTATATTTTAGGTTTAAAATGTTATAATTTAGATGATTGTTTATATAAAATGAGAGATGATATAGATGCATTTAAGAGGAGAAATTTAAAAAATAGAATAAATGAAACAAGATTAAAATTGTGGGGATTTAAAAAAATAAAAATGCCTTTATATCAATATGTGTGGGCTTTTAGACCAATTATAGTATATTTTATACCGAAAAGATTATATCAATTTTTTCATAAGAGAAGATTAAATAAGGAGTTTAGTTATGACAAAAATTAAAGTGGCACAATTTGTTTCTTCTATGAATTGCGGTGGAACTGAAACTATGTTAATGAATATTTTTAGAGATTTTAATCGTGATAATTTTGAATTTATTTTTGTAGAAAATACTCCTAAAAAAACATATTATACTAATGAAATATTTTCATTAGGTGGTAGAATAAAAAAAATATCTTCTTTTCACTTAGTTGGAATAAAAAAATACATATATGAATTAATAGATTTTTTTAAAAGCGAAAAAATAGACGTTGTACATTCTCATACTTTTCTTCATTCAGGTATAGTTTTATTTGCTGCTAAAAAAGCGGGAGTAAAAATTAGAATTGCCCATTCACATAGTGCAATGAAATCAAATGATAATAATAAGTTAAAATTTTTAATATTACAAAAACTTATATTAAAGAATGCAACAAATTTAATTGCTTGTTCTACTGAGTCTGGTTTATGCTTGTTTGGAAAAAAATTCAAAGAAAATGGAGTAGTATTACACAATCCTATTCAATTAAGTAAAATTATAAATGTTGACTTAGATAGTGTGGCGCAATTAAAGAATATGTACTCAATTAGAAAAAATTGTTTAATTATTGGTCATGTTGGAAGATTAGTTGATGTCAAAAATCATAAATTTATGCTTGAAATAGCAAAAAAATTAAAACATATGAATTTCAGCTTTAAAATGTTTTTTCTTGGTGAGGGAGAATTACGAAGTGATATAGAAAATCAAATAAAGAAAAATAAATTAAATGATTATGTTATTTTAACTGGAAATGTTTCAAATGTTTATAAATATATGAAATTGTTTGATTTATTATTACTTCCTTCATTTTATGAAGGATTGCCTGTAACATTAATTGAAGCACAGGCTTCTAATTTAAAATGTTTAATTTCCGATAATATTAGCAAAGAATCGGATTTAGGCTTAGGATTAATTAAATTTTTAGATATATCAAATATAGATGTATGGATAAATGAAATAACTCATTTTAATAAAGAAAAAAGTTTAGAAAATGGAAATATATATAAAAAAATAATAGAATTAAAGTTTGATTCAAAAGTTTTGGTAAACGAATATGAAAATTTATATATATATAAGCAATAATAGGAAGTGAATTGATGAAAAAAAAGTTAGAAAAGTTAAGAGATAGTAATATAAAACAATATATATATATTGTTTTACCTGCATTATTTTTAGCAATATTAGCTTATTTTTTTAAACCATATGGTGATAGAAGTTGTGATTTGACTGAATATTATGGTTGGATGGATAAAATGTTAACATTTAATCAGAAAGATTTAATTTCTTATTTATTTCGTGGTGGTGAAATTATTGTAATGTTATATTTATATATAATTGCATTAATCGGTAATTATCAGTTATTACAAGTATTTCCAACATTTATATTATATTTTATAATATTTTACATAATATATGATTATGCTAAGAGAAATAATATCTCAAAAAAATATAAGTTTATTGTGATATTAACATTTTTATCATTGTTTAAATATATTTTTGTGGTTTCTACATTTAGATATTCACTTGCTTATAGCATTTTTACATTAGGAGTTTATTTTGATTTTATTGCGAAAAAGAAAGAAAAAAGATATAAAATTTTATATATATTACCGATTTTTATTCATGCTTCAACTATTATACTTTTATTTTTTAGAATATTTTTTAATTTTAAAAATATGAAATTTTTTAGATTTATGTTAGGATTAATTTTTGCTGTATGTTTATTTCCACAAATATTTATTAAAATATTTTATATATTTGATTTTATTCCATTTGTAGATTATCTTTTTACTAAAGCAGAGTATTATTTAATAAATGAAAATGTAGATATTTTTTTACAATATGCTTTTAGAATTTCTCAATCAATACTATTTTTTATTTTGGGTATTATAGTTTATAAATGTAATAAAAAATCAAAAGAAAAAAATTATATATTACATTATCTGATAATATCTTTATTTACAATTATTATAGCAAACTATTATACTCCATTTTTAAGATTACTGGATTATACTTTGTTTTTATCACCAATTATTTTATATAATTTGCTTTTAAATATAAAAAAGTTCGATAAAAAATATAAATATTGTATATATGCTGTATTATTATTATATATTATTGGTGGTATAAGAATTCAAATACCTATATTTATTAATATGTACTTTTAGAATAAAACGGAGGCATTAAACATGATTAAATATACAATTTTTACAGCTACATATAATAGAGCATTATTACTATCAAAATTATACAATTCACTTTTAAATCAAACTTATAAAAATTTTGAGTGGATTATAGTGGATGATGGTTCAACTGATGGTACTAAAAATACTATTAATAAATTTATTAAAGATAAAAAAATAAACATTAAATATTATTTTCAAGAAAATGCTGGTAAACATAGAGCTATTAACAAAGGAATTGATTTAGCAGTAGGTAAATATTTTTTTATAGTTGATTCTGATGATTACTTGCCTAATGATTCATTAGAAATATATGAAAAATACATTTTAAAAATTGATGATGATGAATATGCAGGATTAGTTGGATTAAAAGCTTATAATTTAAATAAAATTATAGGTAAAACCTTTAATGGTAAAGAACTTGATATTTTAAATTATGAAAGGAAAAAATATGGTATATTTGGTGATAAAGCCGAAATATATAAAACAGAAATATTAAAAAAATTTAAGTTTCCTGAATACAAAAATGAAAAATTCTTAAATGAAGCTATTGTTTGGAATGAAATTGCTTTAAATGGATATAAATTAAAGTTTATTAATGAAATAACATATTATTGTGACTATTTAGAAGAAGGATTAACTAATAATATAGAAAATCACATAAAAAATAGTCCTATTGGATTT
>CASFKI010000060.1:0-10436 GCA_949295285.1 uncultured bacterium | reverse complement strand
TTTATTTATGTGTTTGTTATAAGTCGTTTTACTTGGATTTATGGGGGTTCAAGGTGTTTGGATGTGATTTAATAATTTCTCCAAAACCAACTTCGGGAGTTCGACTCTCTCCACCCCTGCCAGAACAAATATTCGCTTTTTATAGCGACTTAATATATATTTTCCTAGAGTAATCTAGGATTTTTTTATAATTTATAAATTATTAAAAATCTAGTTTATTAACTAGAATAAAATTGAGAATGGTTTACTTTCTTCTACATAACCAATCTAGTGATATGCTATATGTGATACATATTTGGTAAGCAATGGCAGTAAGTATTAGTTTTTCTCCATTTTTATATGCATGGATTGTAGAATGAGAAGTATTTAAAACATTTGCTAAATCTCTAAATATTAAATTGTTATTTTTCGTATACTCTTTCTTCTACTACCTATAACTGCTTTATCTAAAATTTTTGCTTAAATATAGTATCTATATAATTTTTTTATTTTAGAAGTTTTATGTTATAATATTTTTGGGTGATAGTATGGAAATTTTATTTTTGGGCAGAGGTTCTGCATTTAATTTTAAAGAGGGTAATACTTCTGCTTATTTTATTGAAAATAAGCAATTTTTTTTAATTGATTGTGGTGAAAGTATATTTGAAAGATTAATGAATAAAAATATATTAAAAAATATTGAAATTATCAATATTTTAATAACCCATACACATTCAGATCATGTTGGAAGTTTGGGAAGTTTAATTTCTTATTCTTTTTATAAACTTCATAAACAAATAAATATAATTGTTCCTAGAAATTATAAATTTAAAAGAAATCTTAAGAATTTATTAAATATATTTGGATGTAAAAAAAACAAATTTAATTTTATTGATGAGAAAAAATATGATAATAAATTTAAAAGTTTTAAAAAAATACGTTTTATAAAGACAAAACATTCTAAAAATTTGATTTGTTATAGTATTATTTTTTATACTGATAAAGGAATAATATTTTATTCTGGAGATACAAAAGATATAAATAATATTATAAAATTAATTTCGAGTAATGAAAAAATTGATAAAATTTTTGTTGATACAACAACGGAAGATAATAATAATAATATACATTTATTTATTGGGGATATAGATGAAAATATTCCAAAAAATCTTAAGAAAAAAGTATATTGTATGCATTTAAATGATACAAATAATACACAAATGATTAAAGAGTTTGGATTTAATGTTGTTGAAATTAAATAATTGAATTTAAATATGTTAATTTAAAAATTACAAAAGCTAATAATAAATTAATATGAAATACAAAATTTTACTATATATGAATTGAATATAAAAAGATAGAAGCTATGTGACTAAATAAATAATGTTTGATTGTTTTATATATTTTAAAATAAATTTTTAAAAGCATAGGCATTTTAATATCATATAGAAATAATGATTGTTTTATTTTTAATAATTATAAATTTATTGATTATTTAAAAGATGATTATGCATAGGGCTTTATTTTGAATGTTGATATAGATAAATATGTTAAAAAATAATTTATTTACAATATATTTAAAGTATGATATTATAGGAAAAAAATAATTTAAATATTTTTAATTAATCAAATGTTATCAATTGCATGAAAGGAAAGAAAAATGGATAAATTTTTAAAATTAAAGATATCTAAGGAAAATGAATTAAAATCTATCAATGCGTTGATAGATTCTAGCAATCTTGAAATATATAAATCAGAAATTAATATAAGACAAATAGATGAATTACTTTTAAAATTAGAAAGAGAACAACAAAAAAACGATGAGTTGAAGAAAAAAATATTTAAATTTCCAAAACTAAAAAAAAGTATAATCATTACTAAAATATTAATATTTATTATTTTGTGTTTAATTCCAGCTATTATAGCAACAATATTATTAAAATCAGTGTCTATAATTTTATTTTATATATTTTGCCTTATATCAATTAATTTAATAATTGGCTTTCAGTTAAATAATAGTTTTAAAAAGATAATAATTTCTTATGAAAATGAACTAAAAGATCTTACGATTGATAATTTAGAAGAAAAAAATAATAATATTATTAAAGAAAAATTAAAATTAAATAATAAAAAAGTATTTAATGAAAGAAAAAAAGCTGAATTAAGCACACAATTAGAACAATATAAATTTAGAAAAAAAAAGATACAAGAAGCTATTAATTACATTGATAATATAAGAAATGAAATAATAGAAAGACTATGTACTGAAACATTAGATGGTGAATTTGAAACTGAACAAGTTAAACAAAACATACAAAGGGTTTTATTTAAAAAATAATAATTTTTTAATTAAAATAAAATTCTACTGATAGTAGAATTTTATTTTATAAAAAGAATTAATATATATTGTATAATTTATTTGTAAGGAGTATATATGAAAAATATTGATTTTGGGAATTATTTATATCAACTTAGAAAAGAAAATAACTTAACTCAAAGATATGTTGCATATCAACTTAATGTTAGTGACAAGACAATTAGTAAATGGGAATTAGGCAAATCTAATCCTGATTTAGAAAAATTAAAGTTATTATCAATATTATATAATGTTTCATTAAATGAATTATTATTTAATCAAGAAGAAAAAAAAGAAATAAAAATGAGTAAAATTGTTTTAACTGGTGGACCATGTGCTGGGAAGACTACAGCATTAACTTGGATTTACAATTATTTTTCAAAAAGAGGATATTTTGTTTTATTAGTTTCTGAAAGTGCAACTGAATTAATAACAAGTGGTATTGCTCCATGGACATGTAAAACGAACTATGAATTTCAAAAATTACAAATTAAATTTCAAAAAATGAAAGAAAAAATTTATGAAGATGCTGCAAAGTGCATGAAAAGTAATAAAATTCTTATTATTTATGATCGTGGAATATTAGATAATAAAGCATATATGAAGGATGTAGAATTTAAAAGAATATTAAAAGAATTAGAAACTAATGAAGTAAAAGAAAGAGATTCTTATGATGCAGTTTTTCATCTTGTAAGCGCAGCAAAGGGAAAGCAATCAGAATATACTTTATCTAATAATATTGCAAGAACAGAAAGCATTGAAGATGCGATTATATTAGATGATAAAATAATTTCAGCATGGACAGGGCATCCACATTTCAGAATAATAGATAATAGTACTGAATTTGAAAAAAAATTAAAAAGATTACTAAAAGAAATATCTATATTTTTAGGGGAACCAGAACCATTAGAAATTGAAAAAAAGTTTTTAATATGTTATCCAAATATAAAAAAACTAGAAAGTATGAAGAATTGCACTAAGGTGGATATTATACAAACATATTTAAAAAGTATAGATGGTATAGAAAGAAGAGTAAGGGCAAGAGGGATTGATAACGATTATATTTATTATTTAACAGAGAAAAGAAAAATTTCTGGATTGAAAAGAATAGAAACTGAGAAAAAACTTACTAAAGACCAATATTTATCTTTATTAATGCAAGTCGATAATAAATTACATACAATACATAAAACTAGATATTGCTTATCTGAAAATAATCATTATTTTGAAATTGATATTTATCACGAGTGGAAAAATCAAGCAATATTGGAAATTGAATTAAATAGTGAAAATGAAATTATTAAATTTCCAGACTTTATTAATATAATCAAAGAAGTAACTAATGATGATAATTATAAAAATTATCAAATGGCGAAAGAAATGCCAAAAGAGTTAGTAATGAAAAAATAAATTTTATTCCATATACGATAATTATTTGGTATTATGAAGAATAAATGAGAAAATTAGATTTTTTAATTAATATTAGAGATTCAAATATAGAATTATATTTTTTAACAAATGATTTTATTAAAATTCTATACAAATATGGAATAGTTATTGAGATAAAAATATTCCCAATATTTTAGAAAAATAAGACTAAATAAAATTACAATTGAGAATCTGACATTAGTAATAAATGTTGGAATTAATATCAATTATGAAATTAAAACAAAAGTGAAAAATGATAAAATAATTATTGATAAAACAATTTATAAATATTTTTACATATGCATGAATTACTTGAAGAAGAAAAAAATATATAAATTATACTAGAATGTAAAAACAATATAAAATGATATTTGAATAAATACTAATATCATTTTATTTTATTTTTTTATAAAAGTATTTGAGACTAATAAAAAAGTGTGCTATAATAATGATAGTAAGATAGAGGGAGTTGAAAGTATGGTAAGTTCTTTTTTTATAGGCTCTGGGTTTGCGGTATGCGCATTAATAGTAATGATGTTGTTATTATTTGTATTTATTTACAAAAATAAAAAGTGGACATTACAATCTTCAATATTCTTTATTGATTCATTTATTACAATACTAATATTAGTATTGGAAATATTAATTTCTTATACAATTATTAATAGAAGTTCATTTCCTACATTAAATATTGTACTTTGTAGAATATTTTTATTTTTAAATATAATGTGGTTTTTCTTAGCTACTGCTTATGTTATTTCTGTTTTTATAAATAAAGAAAATAAGAAAAAAATTAAAATAATTTCTATTGTATATTTATCTATATCACTTATTGTCTCATTATTGTTTGCATTAAAATATAGATTAACTTTTGATATATGTGTAGAAGGACAACCATGTTTTATTTCAGGTTCGTATTATTTAATAATGAAAATAATAAGTATTATCTCTAGTACTTCTCATATATCTATATTGTTTTTTAATCGTAAAAAAGTAAATCATGTTAATATGATATCTATATTTTTTTTAGGATTTATGTTTTTAATAGGAAATTTAATTTTGTACATTTCCAACATTGAATTAAATATATTAAGTATAACTTTAGCAGCAACAATTGTTATTTTGTTTTTTACTATTGAAAATCAAGATATAAAATTATTAGAAGAATATGAAGCTATAAAAAAAGAAAGTATAAAGTCTGATAAAGCAAAAACTAATTTTTTGGTTAATATGTCACATGAAATAAGAACACCATTAAGTACAATTTTAGGCTTTGGTCAAACTTTACTTTATAAATCAGATTTAACGGAAGAAGTATTAAAGAAGGATTTATTAAACATAAAAAAAGCTAATAACAATTTATTAAATTTAATAACAAGTTTATCGGATATATCTAGGCTTGAAAATAATAAAGTTGTATTAAATGAAGAAGATTATAGTTTAGAAAGTTTAATATTTGAAATATATAGCTATATTCCTCCAAAAATAGTTAAGGAAAATCTAAAATTTAATATTAAAGTCAATCCGAATATTCCTAAAAAATATTATGGTGATGCAGCTAAAATATATAAAGCAATAACATATGTCATTTTAAATGCAATAGAGTATACAAATTATGGTGAGATAACATTATTTATCGATGCACACAAAAAAGAACATTCCTATTATGAATTAGAGTTCATTGTATCTAATACTGGGCACGCTATGCAAGAGAAAAATTTTAATTTAACTTTTAATGATTATATTGAACTTAGTGATAATGCAAATAATGTAAGTTTGAATTTAATAATTGCAAAAGAATTAATCAGCTTAAATAAAGGTAAAATTGAGTTTATTAACAAAAGTGGGCAAGGTACAAAATATATAATAAAAGTAGATCAAAAAAATTATTCTGAAGAAATATTAGGAAATATATTTGAAAATCATACTGTAACAAATTTATCTTCAGATTTACTTAATTGTAGTAATAAAAGAGTGCTTATTGTTGATGATAAAACAGATAATTTAAGTATTATGAGTGAATATTTAGAAAATTATCATTTCGAAATAATTAGTGCAAAAAGTGGAAAAGAAGCTGTTTCTGCATTACAAAGGGAAAGATTCGATATTGTATTTTTAGATGAAACGATGTCTGATATGAGTGGTCTTGATGTATTGATAACTATAAAAACTGTTTTACCTAATTTGCCAATAATGGTCATACTTTTAAATAACACAGAAGTTAGTAAGTCACAAAAATTTATTTTAGAAGGCTTTAATGATTATTTAGAAAAGCCAATAATATTTAAAAATTTAAATAAATTAATTAACAAGTATTTTAAAAATGAAAATAAGTAGAAAGGAGAATATAGTACATGTATAGTTTAATATTTGCAGTTTCTTGTTTTATATTTTTAGGAATATTAATATTAGTATATTATTCAAAGCAACATTTTGAGTTAGCTAAATCCTCAATTTATAAAATTATGTTATATTCTGCCTTGTTTTTTATAATTTTTCAAATAATAAGTATAACACTTTTACATTATGCAAATATAGATGCTTTGATATTTGTTAGTTGGAGAATTGCTTGGTCATCATGTATAGTATGGTATGGAATGTTTTATTTTTATTTTATTTCATTTATTACAGATGATAATTCAAAAAATTTCTTTGAATTTTTAAAAACTAACAAAAGTTATAAAATAATTGCTATATTGCTATTAATTTCAATTTTTTGTTATTTTGTATTTTTACCATTTGAAGGATTAGATGTTAATAATTTTACTTTTTTACCAGGAAAGACAGCATATATGGTATATGGTTTTTGCTTAATAATAAATGTATTTATAATTTGGAAATTATTTCAAAATTATAAAAAGTTAAAAGCAATCGATAAAATAATAGTAGGATTATCTATTATAATGACAATATTATTAATGATTTTTCAAATGAAATATCAAAATATATTAATTATACCAGTAGGATTTTTGATAGAAATGTATTTACTTTATTTTACAATTGAAAATCCTGATTTAACAATGTTAAAAAATACAAAAAAAATTAGTGATGAAGTTAAAAGATCAAATAGAGTAAAATTAGATTTTTTATCTAATGTTTCCTATGAAATTAAAAATCCTATGGAATCAATTTCAAGTTTGACAGATACTTTGATAAACACTCCTTTTAATAGCCATTCTGCAAAAAATTATTTGAAACAAATATGTAATTCAGGTTCAGATTTATTGGATATAACAAACAATATTCTTGATTTGTCTACCATTGAATCTGGTACAAATTTGGTAAAACCTAAAAATTATAATATTTCTCAAATGATTACTAGTATTGTTGATATTATTAAAAATAAAATAGGATATAGTAAAATACAATTCAACGTAAATGTCGATACAAATATTCCTAAAGTATTAAATGGTGATGAATCTAAAATATATCAATGTGTATTAAATATATTAACTAATGCTGTTAAATATACTGAAATAGGAAAAATAGATTTTTCAGTAACTTGTAAAGTAGAAGGTAATCAAGCAAAGCTATTATTTAAAGTTATGGATACAGGAATTGGAATTAAAGAAGAAGATAGCAAATATTTATTTCAAAAGTTTGCTAGATTAGATGATGCTATTAGTAAAGAAATTGAAGGTAGTGGATTAGGGCTTGCTATAGCAAAAAAATATTTAGATTTAATGGGAGGAAAAATTTGGTTTGAAAGTAAATATTTAGCTGGAAGTACCTTTTATATTGAATTGTCACAAAATGTTGTTGATTCAACTCCAATAGAAAATATTATTTTTGATACTAAATTAATAGATTACAATGAGAAATTTGATTATTCTAAGTATAAATTATTAGTAGTAGATGATAACGAACTTAATGTTAAAATGTTAAAAAGATTACTTGAAAGATATAATTTGAATTTTGATGCTGTTGAAAATGGAGATAAATGTATAACTAAAATTAAATCTGATGAAAAGTATGATTTAATTTTTATGGATGATAGTCTTCCGGTCATTAGTGGAACAGAAACAATGAAAATATTGAGAAAGTTAGATGGTGAATTACCTCCTATTGTAGTTTTAACAGCAAATGCAATACTTGGTATGAAAGAACAATATATTGCAGATGGATTTGATGATTATTTATCCAAACCTATCGATATGAATGAACTTGATAGAGTAATAAATAAATATTTAAATAAGAAGTAGAATTACTTCTTATTTTCTTTACAGTTTAAAAGTATATTTTATTTGCTAATATTAAGAAATATATATATTTATGATAAAATTGTTAATAGAAAGGATATACAATTTATGGAAATAAATAAAAATATTTTTAGGGAATATGATATTAGGGGAATATATGGTAAAGATTTAAATAATGAAATATCTAATTTGATTGGTAAAGCATTTGGAACAAAATTAAATAATTTAGGAATAAAAACTACAGTAGTTGGTTGTGATAATAGACTATCTTCTCCAGCATTAATAAAAAGTATGGTAGATGGTATTGTTAGTACAGGTATAAATGTTAAGATGCTTGGTTGCGTTACAACACCTATGTGTTATTATGCGGCAGATTATTATAAAGCGTTTTCTAGTATGATGATAACTGCTTCACATAATCCAAAAGAATATAATGGTTTTAAATTTTCTTATAATGGAAAGCATAATGCATATGGACATAGCGTTAAAGAAATATATGATGTAATTAAAAATGGTGATTTTTCTCATGGTGATGGGGTTATTGAATATTGTGATATATCTAGACCATATATAGATTTAGTTGTTGATGGTTTAAAATTTGGTAATAGAAAAATAAAAGTTATATATGATTGTGGAAATGGCACATCTAGCTTAATTGCTGAAAAAATATTTAAAAGAATAAGTGATAAAGTAGATTATATTGGTATATTTAATGAATCAGATGGTAATTTTCCTAATCATCATCCAGATCCTTGTGTGTATGAAAATTTAACTTTTTTAAGGGAGAAAGTGTTAAAAGAGCATGCGGATATTGGGATTGGATATGATGGGGATGCTGATAGAGTAGGTTTCATTGATGAAAAAGGAAATATGATTGAAATAGATAAATTTTTAATTATTATGTGGAAATATTTATATAATAAAGTTGATAAAAAAGAATGCTTATTTGATGTAAAGTGTTCAAAAGCACTCGAAGATGAGTTGTTAAAATTAGGCGTGAAACCTATTGAATATAGAACAGGTAATTCATATACAAGAGCTGCATCATATCAAGGAAATTATCCTCTTAGTGGAGAATTATCTGGTCATGTATATTTTAGAGATAGATGGCCAGGATATGATGATGGAATATATGTTGGTATGAGACTTATTGAAATGCTATCTAATACTGATAAACCTTTAAGTAGTTTTTTAGAAAATATAGTTAAGTATTATTCTACACCAGAAATTAAAATTAAAGTAGACGATAATAAAAAATTTATTATAGTAGATAAAATTAAAGAATATGTTGAATTTAAAGGATATAATTTTATCACTATAGATGGTGTAAAAGCTAAGTTCGATGATGGATTTGCACTCGTTAGAGCGAGTAATACAGGTCCAAATATAACTATGAGGTTTGAAGCAACAAATAAAAATAGGTTAAAAGAGATCCAAGAAGAGTTTATTAATGAATTAAATAAATATATTAAGATGTAAATAAAATGTTTATATTAATTCTAAATGTAATTTTATTATGATATAATTTAATGAGAGGAAGTGTTTTATGCAATTAAAATACAAGGGTATCAATGTAAATTATGTTTATTATGATAATGATTCAGATATTAACCTTATATATTTGCATGGTTGGGGACAAAATATAGATATGATGTTGCCAATAGCAAAACCATTTATCAAAAAATATAATGTATTAATAATAGATTTGCCTGGATTTGGATTAAGTGATGAACCTAAGGAAGTATGGGCAATTAGTGATTATACGGAATTAATATATAAGTTTGTAAAAGATTTTAAAATAAAAAGTCCAATAATTATAGGACATTCATTTGGTGGCAAAATAACAATAGATTATGCTAGCAAGTATGATGTAAAAAAAATAGTTTTATTAGCTAGCCCTTATAGGATAAAGAAAGTAAATTTAACATATAAAACTAGAATATTAAAAATATTAAAGAAAATACCTGTTTTAAATAAGTTTGAAAATTTTGCTAAAAAACACATAGGATCTACAGATTACAAAAATGCATCTGTAATGATGAGAAATGTACTTGTCAAACATGTAAATTTAGATTTAACACCAGAAGTAAAAAAAATAAAATGTCCAACATTATTAATATGGGGAACTAAAGATTTTGAAGTTCCATATGAAGATGCAATATTGCTTGAAAAATTAATACCAGATTGTGGATTAGTGACTTATGATGGATGTTCCCATTATGCATATTTAGAAAAACTTAATCAAACTATAAGTGTTTTAAGAAGTTTTATAGGAGAGAAATAAATGAAAATATATTTTATATTATCAATGTTTGTATATATATATTATATTTTATATAAATCTAAAAAATATATGCATATGTTACAACAAAATTGGTACAACGATGGGAATAGATATTTAAAATGGATTTTAAATAATTTATCTAATGTATTTGTAAGTATAGAATTATTAATAATATTATTTTTAATTATTC
>CASFKI010000059.1:0-11095 GCA_949295285.1 uncultured bacterium | reverse complement strand
ATATGAAAAAAAATTATGGAAGTTTAAATAAAAATGATGCATTAAAAGAATTAAATAGTTCTCTTAGTGGTTTAAATGAAAAAGAAGTGGCTAAAAGACTTGAAAGATATGGTAAAAATGAGTTGCCAAAAGAGAAAACGAAAAGTATTTTCAAAATTTTTTTGGGTTCTATAAATGATCCAATTATATATGTTTTAATAGTTGCAGCTATATTATCATTATTTGTTGATGAGGTTATTGATGCAATAGCAATAGCTTTTATAATATTAATTGATGCAGTAGTATCGACAATACAAGAACATAAGGCAGAAAAAAATTCTGAAGCATTGAAAAATTTGATTAAATTTAAAGTAAAAGTAATTAGAGAAAGTCATCATTATGAAATAGATTCTGAAAATATAGTTCCAGGGGATATAATAATATTAGAAAGTGGAACCCAAGTTTCTGCTGATGCAAGAATTATTAGTTGTAATAATTTAACACTTGATGAATCTGTATTAACTGGTGAGAGTATTGGGGTCAGTAAAACAGATGAAGCAGTAAAAGATAAAGAGGGCTATCAAAGATCAGTAGTTTATGCAGGAACTTCAGTATTAACAGGAAGAGCTTTAGCGGTGGTATATGCTACAGGGATAAAAACAGAGGTTGGTAAAATAGCAGAAAAAGTAACTCAAACAGAAGATACAAAGTCACCGTTAACGATAAGAATGGAAAAATTTTCAAAGCAAATAACTTTGATTATAATAATTATTTCTATAATAATAGGTGTAGTTTTATATTTAAAAGATTATAATGCAATGGAAATATTTTTATCTGTAGTGGCATTATCAGTATCAGCTATGCCCGAGGGATTGCCTTTAGCATTAACAATGGCATTAAGTATAGCATCAATGAAAATGAATAAAAGAAATGTTATTGTAAAAAAATTAAATTCAGTAGAAAGTTTAGGTAGCTGTACTGTTATAGCTAGTGATAAAACTGGAACTTTAACAGTTAACGAACAAACAGCAAAAAAAATAGTCTTACCAAATGATGAAGAATTTAATATTGAAGGTAATGGTTATAATAATGAAGGTAAAGTTATTTCTATCGATAATGCCAAAATAGAAAATGCTAAACATATATCTATATTAGGTAAAATTAATAATGAGGCAATGCTCGAAAAAGATAAAAAAGTATGGAATTATTTTGGAGATTCAATAGATGTTGCATTTTTAGCATTATCTATGAAATTAGGTACAAATAACATAGAGTATAAGCATATAGAAGAGTTTCCTTATGAAAGCGAAAAGAAATATAGTGCAGTTTTCTACAAAAAAGAAGGAAAAGTGTATTGTACTGCTAAGGGGTCACTTGAGGTGATATTAGAATTTTGTAATAATGCTTATGCTGATGGTAAAATAATAAAATTAAACAAAGAAAAAATATTAAAACAAAATGAAGAATTATCATCCAGCGGTTATAGAGTTATTGCATTATGTGAAGGCGAAGTACAAAATAAAGATAAATATAGTGAAAAAGATATACAAAAATTAAATTTTGTAGGTTTAATTGCATTTATAGATCCAGTTAGAAAAGACGCAATTAAATCTATTGAGGAGTGTAAAAATGCAGGAATAAAAGTTTTGATGATAACTGGTGATCATGCATTAACTGCATTTGCTATTGCAAAAGAATTAAATATGGTTGAAAAGATAGATGAAGTTGTGACTGGAAGTGATTTAGATAGATACATTAACGATAATAAAAAATTTGATAAATTTATAAAAAATAAAAAAGTGTTTGCAAGAGTAACACCATTACAAAAATTAAAAATTGTTGAATCGTTACAAAGAAGCGGTGAATTTGTTGCTGTAACAGGAGATGGTGTTAATGATGCACCAGCTATAAAGGCTGCAAATATTGGTATTGCAATGGGTAGTGGAACAGATGTAGCTAAGAGTACGGCTAAAATGATAATAATAGATGATAATTTTACATCAATTGTTGCTGGAATAGAAGAGGGTAGAAATGCTTATGCAAATATTAGAAAAATATCAATATTATTATTATCATGTGGTTTTGCAGAAGTATTATTTTTTATACTAAGTATTATATTTAATTTAGATATACCACTAGTAGCAATACAGTTGCTATGGTTAAATTTAGTAACAGATGGACTACAAGATATGGCATTATCTTTTGAAAGAGAAACAGATACAATAATGAGGGAAAAACCAAGAAATACAAAAGAAAGTTTATTTGAAAAAGAATTAATTACCCAAATTTTAATAGGCGGTTTATTTATAGGTATTGTTGTATTTATATCATGGGATATATTATGTTCTAAAATGGATTCTGAACATGCAAGAGGTTATGTTTTAGCATTAATGGTATTTATTCAAAACTTACATGTATTAAATTGTAGAAGTGAAACTAAGAGTATTTTTAAAAATAGTTTACTAAAAAATCCATTTGTATTATTCACGATAGTAGGGTCAATTATTTTACAAATATTAGTTATGGAAGTTCCAATTTTATCTAGATTTTTGGCAACATACAATATAAACTATATGCATTTAATAGAATTATTTATATTAGCAATACCAATATTATTAGTAATGGAAACTTATAAATTTTTTAAACAAAATAAAAAATTAAAGGAGGAATAATGAAAAAGAATATTTTAATGTTAATAAATGGTTTTGGAATAGAACAAGTGGGATCATATAATATATATTCAGCTGAATTAATGCCTTCTTTAGATGAATTAACAAAAAAAGCAATATTTACTACAATCCCAAATAAATTTTTAGACTATAAATCAGCGTATAGAAAATTTAGTATGGGAATAGATTATGCGTTAACACATACTTTAATAGATAAGGAAATTAATAGTTTAGAGTATGAAAAAAATCCATTACTTGTTTATATAATAAATGAACTTAATAAAAAACAATCTAATTGTCAAATAATATGTTATTGGGATAGTTTTGAAGTAGCAGAGGAGCTAATGTATTATGTTAGAGAAATAGAAGAAAAAACTAATGAAAAAATATTTTTACATTTTATTTTAAGTCAAAAATCCATTAATGATTACAAGTCTTTATCTGAAGGACTGTCAAAGTTATCATATGAGTTTGGGCAAAGAGTCAAAATAGGAGTTATAACTGGTGAAAATAATTTATTTGAACCAGTAGCATTTAAAGAATTTATGAAATGTTTTTTAACCGAAGCTGGAGAAAAATGGAAAGATATAACAAAAAAAATAGATGTTTTTTATCAATCTAAAACTCCTCCTTATAGTGCAAGAACATTTGCTGTTAATTATGGATTTAGAATAGAAGAAAATGATCAAATATTATTTTTTAACTATAATAGTGTAGATATAACAAATTTTAAAAAAGAATTATTTGAGCAAAAATATAGAAAATTTGATGCAAATACTATCGGTATATATTCATTATTTCCATTAGTTTGTGATATAAAAATTCCATTTATGTATAATTATGCATTAGCGGGGGATTATTTTTTAAATAATTTATTGGAAGCAAAAGTTAAATGTTTAGTTATAGATGAAAAAGAAAAATGTATACAGGAAAATTATTATTTGACTGGACTTAGAAATGAAGTTTCTGATAGTTTAAAATATGCTCCTGTAGATGAAACCATATTATTTGATGAAGCAAAACTATTAGATCTTATAAAAACACATGATAAAGATCTATATATAATTAACTATGAAATCGATACATGTAAGACAGTTGAAGAAATAAAACAAAAATTGCAAAAAATAGATAAGCTTGTTGGAATTTTTAGTAAATATTGTTTTGAAAACAAGTATGGTTTTTTTATTTCTTCATTATATGGTTTAGAGAAAGAAATATATAACTCTAAAGCCGAATTATGTAAAATAAATTTTTATTCTAAAGTTCCTTTGATTATACAAGATGAAGATATTAATTTATACGATTACAACATAAATGAAGGCAATATGTATGAACTTGCAAACACTTTATTATTTAATTGCAATAAAGAGTATAAAAATATGGGATTATTGAAGAAAAAAAGCAAGTTATTTTCTTTCTTGTATAAAAAACCTAAAAAAGCACAAATAAATGCTAAAAAAGTAAGTACTATTGAAGATGGAAAAGTTATTAGTTCAAATTTAAATAGTCAAGTACAACAAAATACATCATTAAATACAAATACATTAAATTCTATAAATAATCAAGGTTCTGAGATACAATCAATAAATACTTCAAATAATCAAATAGAAAGTAAATCACAAAAAAATTTAGTAGATAATGATAAATAAAAGTATTATAATAATTTTGGAGTGTGAATTAAATGTTTAAAAGTTTAATGAGTAAAAGAATCCTTGCATATTTTATAGATGTGATGATAGTAACATTAATTGCAAATATGGTTGCTAGTTTAGATATTTTAAATCCATATCTTGACAAACAAAATGAATTAATAGCTGAATATAATAAAGATATTATAAATTATTATGATGAGAATGGTAAACTTTACATGGAAAAGTTGGCAAATAGCGATTTTTTAGAAGAATATACATATAATACTGCATATTATGGTGTATATAGTTCGATAATCACTGTTACAATAACATTTTTATATTTTGTGGTTTTTCAATATTATAATAAAGGTAAAACTATTGGTAAAGCAATTTTAGATATTGTTGTAAAAGATAAAAATAATAAAAATGTTAAATTTAGTCAAATGTTAATAAGAGGAGTGATTATTAATGGTATATTAACTTCTATTTTATCTATAATATTAGTATTAAAATTAAATATGAGTCAGTATATAATAGTTGATAATGTATTGTTTATAATAAACATTGGCATACTTATTTCATGTGTTATTTTAGCTATGTTTAGAAAGGATAAAAGATTATTGCATGATTTAATAGCAGGTACTAAAGTAGAGTTTTCTTTTAAAGATAATGATAAAAATAATATAGAAGAAAATAAAAAAATACAAAAGGAAAATGTTAGGAAAGCAAAGATAAAAGAAAGGAAAAGAAAAAGTGAGAATAGCAGTAGCAAATGATCATCATGGAATAGAAATTAAATATAAAATAATTGAATATTTGAAGAAAAATAATATAGAATATATTAATTTTGGATGTGATGAAAAGAATAATGTGGATTATGTAGATTATGCTGAAAAATTATGTAATTCAGTAAGAGAAAAAGAATGTGAATTAGGTATATTAATTTGTGGTACTGGAATAGGCATGAGTATTGCAGCTAATAAAATGAAAGGAATTATTGCAGCTAAAGTTAATATTCCAAAAGAGGCTGCTTTATGTAAAGAACACAATATGGCAAATGTTATCACGCTATCAGAATATACTGAAAATTTAGAAGAAATATTAGAAGCATTCATTAATACACCATATTCTACAGAAGAAAGACACATAAGAAGATTTAACAAAATTATGAATTTAAAATAGAATAATTTTATTTGTTTAAGCATAAAAAATATTATGAAGAAAATCATAATATTTTTTATAATGCTAGTATTATTAGTAGTAAGTTATTTTAATAAAGAAGAAATTAAGGATTATGTTAAAAATAATGATACAATTAAACAAGATATTAACGATGAAAATCAAAAAATAATAAAATTATCATATAATGAAAAAATATTAAATATAGGGTTAGAGGATTATATTGTAGGAGTTGTGGCATGTGAAATGCCTGCCTCTTTTGAATTTGAGGCTTTAAAAGCTCTTGCAGTAGCAGCTAGAACTTTTGCTTTGTATAAACTTGAAACCAATAAAAATTATATAATGAAAAGTGGTACGAGTGATCAATGCTATATTGATAGTGATAAGATGAAAAACAATTGGAAAGAGAATTATACTATCAATTACAATAAAATAAAAAAAGCTGTTGATAGTACAAAAGGCGAATATATGACATATAATGATGAAGTAATAATAGCTTTTTATTTTTCTATATCTAATGGTTATACTGAAAATTGTGAAAATGTTTTTAGTCAAAAATTAAACTATTTACAAAGTGTTGATTCTAGCTGGGATAAAAAATATGATTACAAAGAGACTAAAACAAAAATAAGCGTTAATGATTTTTTGTCCAAATTACAAATTAATTCTAAAGAAATAAAAAGTATTGATATAGATAGAAGCAGTACTGGTAGAATAAATACAATTAAAATTAATGATAAAAATTTTAAGGGAACAAAATTTAGAACTTTACTTAATCTTAGAAGTACAGATGTTGATATATCATATGATAATAATTATGTATATATTACTACCAAAGGGTATGGACATGGAGTTGGAATGAGTCAATATGGAGCAAATGCTATGGCTGAAGAAGGATTTAAATATGATGAAATATTAAAATATTATTATACTGGTATAAAAATTATGAATAATTAATAAAAAAATGTTCACTCTATTATTAGGAGAGTGAATATGAAAAATTATAAAAAATTATTAATACCAAGTATATACATAGGAGTAGTTTTATTTATGGTTATATCAACTACGATTATTGTAAATGGTATAAAGTCATATGTTAATGGTGGAGTTAATTTTAATTATACATTAGATGGAGTATTTGATGATGATATAAAACCAGTAATGGGAAGTAATGTAGATGCTATTATAAGACCATATATATCTGAAAATGTAAAGATATGGAAAACTTTTTATGATTATGAATCAGATGAAAAAAATCAAGAAAATTCAATTATTTCATTTGAAAACACATACTTACAGAATACAGGTGTAGATTATTCTTGTAATGAAGAATTTGACATTGTTGCTGTATTAGATGGAGAAGTTATCGGAATTGAAGAAAATGAAATATATGGAAACATTATAACTATTAAGCACAATGATAATTTAATCACAAGATATGCAAATGTTGATAATATATTAATTAATGTAGGTTACAAGACAAGTCAAGGAGAAATAATTGCAACAAGTAGTCCATCAAAAATAGATGCTAATATTAAATCATCTCTTCATTTTGAGGTTGAATATAAAGGGGATTTAATGGATCCAGAAAAATTATATACATTAAAAGTAAGTGATTTAGAATAAAAACATATAATATTTATGTTTTTTTTAATTGTTATTTTTTTAAAATATGTTTGTAAAATGTATATAAATTATGTTATTATATATTATGTTTAATAAACTAGGAGATGGAGTATGATAAACTTTATTATAGTTGAAGATAATAAAATGCATAGAGAAAATATAAAGAAAATAGTCGTTTCAAATATGATGAATAATAAAATAGCATTTAATGTTTTTGAATACAATGATTTTAGTAAAAATTTAGTTAATGATTTAAAAAAATATAATGATGATGCAGTTTATATACTAGATTTAGAACTTCCTAGTGGAGATGGTATTGAAATAGCAAAAATTATTAGAAATAAATATAACAAGTGGATAAGTCCAATTATTATTATAACTGCACATACATCACTTTATTATGAAGTATATAAGCAAAGATTACAAATATTGGATTTTATTGGTAAGTGCGAAGATTTGAAAAAGAATTTGTCAGAGAATATAGATATATGTATTAAAATGCTTAATAAAGATAGTGTATATAGATATACTTATAAAAATGTAGAATATACAATTTGGTTGTCTCAAATAAATTATATTCAAAGATTTGGAAGAAAAACAAAAATTGTTACAAAAGACAAAGAATACTATCAAAACATATCAATTTCTAATATAAAAGAAAAACTACCTAGTTATTTTAAAATATCATCTAAAGGCACATTAATTAATATTAAGAATATTTCCAAAATTGATTGGAATGATTGTAAAGTTTATTTTAAAGATGACACAAGTGGATATTTGGTTTCTAAAAGTCATAAAAAGGAGTTAGAAAATGATGATTATATTTAATATTATATTTGGTATAATATCTGCATCTATTATAGTTTTATTACAATTGGTAATTTTTTCTAAACTAAGTAAGAGTAAAGAATTAAAATATAATATTAGAAATATATTAATAATATTATCATGTGGTTTTATGGTATATATAAATACTTGTTATAATCATAGTTATACAAGGCTAATTGTAAGTTTTATTTTTATTCTTTTAACATCATTATTAATATTTAAGGATAAAATAAGTAAATCTATTATATATATGCTTTTTACATATACTATTATTATAATATATGAATTGTTATCAACTCTAATAATAATTAATTTTTATACACTAGAAGTGTTTAATAACAATTTTGTTTTAAAAACATTATATTCTTTTCTAGTAATGATTAGTGGATATTTTACAGTTAGGAGTGAAAAAATACAACAATTTATATCTAACTTAGCGTTTAAATTAAATAGTAGAAAAATAATATATGTTTTGTTATTTGGAGTATGTTTATTTTTATTAACAATAGATTATACAAATTATAAATATTATAAGATTGAAATATATCTAAATAATATAATATTAGTTATTTGTGCTTCTTTAATTATAGTATTTGGAATATATAATTATATTAAAGCTAATGAAGAATTAGAAAAAATAGAAATTCTTTTATCTTTTATAAAAAAATATGAAAAAGTTATTGATGAAGATAGAATATTAAGACATGAAATTTTGAATAATTTATTAATTTTAAATAGTTTTGAAGATAAAAATTCAGAAGAATATTCTAATGTTTTAAATGATTTAATTAATCAATATAGCAAATCAGGTACAAAAATAAAAAATTTATATAAGTTACCTTCTGGTTTAAAAGGAATTTTATATTATAAATTATATGGATTGTCAGAAGAGAAATTTCATATAAATATTAAAATAGATAATAAATTATCAAATACTTTAAAAAAAATAAAAAAGCAAGATTATATAATTCTTTGTAAAATTATTAATATATTGTTAGATAATGCAATTGAGGCTGCTAGAGAAACAAGAGATAAATTAATTAATATTGAAGTTTATAAAGAAAATAAAACTTGTGTCATTATGATTGAAAATTCTTGTAGTAAAAAAGTTGACATAAAGAAAGTAGAAAATAAATATTATTCAACAAAAGGAAGGGAAAGAGGACTTGGACTTTATATAGCAAATAAATTATTAAAAGAACATAAAAGAATTATATTAACAAGAGAAATAAATAATTTGATATTTACATCTAAAATTGTATTAAAATAAAAATCAGATCTAAGTCTGATTTTTAATCTTGTAAAATTTCTGGCATTTCTGGTTCATCAAAATATAAAATCCAACAAGCAGAAGTTGCAGTACTAGCTACAAAAGCACCCAAAAAAGTTAAAACTGATGCTAAAATTTTCATATTATCACTCCTTTCGATTTTCATAAATATATTTAACTCCCATTAACTTATATGTTATTGGTAAGATAAATATCGTACTTAACAATATTGAATAAAATAATATATTAGAAAAATAATCATTAGCGAAATAAGTTATTATAAACATATAAAGTGTACTTATAAATAAGGAAGCATATTTTAAAAATCTTTTTTTAGATTTATTTTTTAGCACTCTTTTTTCTGTACTAGAAGGAGCATATTTATTAATCAAAAGAAATAAAAATATATATATAAATATCATATATAATTTAGGAATATAAATATATTTTATTAGCAAAGGTACACTTATAAATATTGTTATAGATAAGATCCAACATTGAAGTGAATTTTTCCCATGTACCCCAAACATAAATAATCTCAACACTCCATAGAATAAAGATAATAATAATAGTTCCTTAGTGACTTTCAAAAAAATCGATATAATGATTATTACTATCATTTTGGTTATTGTTAAATATAATGACTCTAATCCATATTTTATTTTTTTAGTTTTAATATCATCATAATTATAATATTTGTTTATTAAAACTAAACTAGAATTAATAATTTTATTTTTCATTTTCCTCCTTCTTTAATATAATAAATTGAATAAAAAAAATTATTGAAATTTTGTCACAAAATATAAATATTCATGCAAAATACAAATAATATTTAATTAAATAGAATAATAAATACTCTTAATGACAAAATAATTATATTTAAAACAATAAAGTAAAAATATGTCGAATTTTAATGTATCATTTTTCTTGTGCATAACACAAAGATGCACTATGATAATATTAAAGAAGGGAAGGTGTGTTGTAATGTGTAGAGGTCGGGTTAAATGGTTTAATAATGACAAAGGATACGGATTTATTGAATATGATGGACTAGCTAATGAAGATATATTTGTTCATTATTCGGCAATTGATCAACAAGGCTATAAAACATTAAAAGAAGGTGAGATAGTAGAGTTTAAATTAATAGAAACTGCAAAAGGAAGCCAAGCTATTAATGTTAGAGAAATGAATGCTCAATCTTTATAAATACACGAAGTTTGTGTATTTTTTTTGTAAATATATCGACTAATATTTTATATTTATAGATAAATAATTGACTTTATGTTAATATATAATTAGGAGGGATATTTATGAAATATAATATTCGAGGTAACAAGATTACTGTTACTGATGCTATTAATGATTACATTAAGAGCAAATTATCTAAATTAGAGAAGTATCTTGATGATAATGATGAAGTAGAGGCAAAAGCTATAATTTCTACTAAAGGAAAGGATCAAAAAGTGGAAGTAACAATATGGAGTGGAAAATATAATATCAGAGCTGAAGAAACAAATATTGATTTATATTCTGCAATTGATTTAGTTGTAGATAAAATAGAAAGGCAGTTAAAAAAATATAAAGGCAAGTTAACTAGTAGAAAAAGTAATAAGGATGAGTTTGTTCCAGTTATGGAAGTAGATGAAATTATTGAAGAACCAGAAGAGGCAATAGTTAGAAGAAAGGAAGTTTTTTTGAAACCAACTGATGAAGAAGAAGCTATAACTCAAATGGAGTTATTAGGACATTCATTTTTTATATTTAAAAATATAGATACCGGAAAAATTAATGTAGTATATAAAAGAAAAGATGGGGATTATGGAATAATAGAAGCAAATTAGAAGGGAGTGGTGATAAAGAATACTTAATAATTATAATATTGCTAAAGGGATTATTATTAAAAAATATATTTT
>CASFKI010000058.1:0-24149 GCA_949295285.1 uncultured bacterium | reverse complement strand
GTGATATATATTCTATCATATATGAAGATATTTCTAGAAAAGAAACACAAAATTTACCTATAATTAAAAAGTAAGAAAATTCTTACTTTTATTTTGCTTCATACCAATTTTTTCCATAAGATATTCCAACTTTTAGTGGTACAGATAACTTATATATATTTTCCATAGTGTCTTTAATTAACTTAGTAACACTTTCAAGCTCATCTTTCCTAACATCAAATATCAATTCATCATGAACTTGTAATAACATTTTTGTTTTATATTTACCTTTTTTTAATTCTTTAAATATTTTAATCATTGCCATCTTTAATAAATCTGCACTTGTCCCTTGTATTGGCGTATTAAGTGCCATTCTATCTCCTTGTGATCTTATTAAATAGTTAGTATTTTTAATTTCTTCAATACTTCTTTTTCTATTAAATAATGTTCTTACGTAACCAAGTTCTCTTGTTTTATTAACTATGTTCGTCATATAATAATTAACCTCTGGATATAAAGATAGATATTTATCAATATATTTTTTTGCTTCACTTGCACTTAAGCTTAAATTTTCACCAAGACCATATCCACTTATACCATATACAATACCAAATATTACGGCTTTAGCCGTTCTTCTCATATTAGGGGTTACTTTTGTATCTTCTATTGAAAATATATCACTCGCAATATGAGTATGTATATCTTCATTATTCTTAAATGCATTTATTAAAGAAGTACAATTACTTATATGGGCAAGTATTCTAAGCTCTATTTGAGAATAATCACTCGATAATAAATAACCTTTATCACTAGGTAAAAATGCTTTTCTAATATTTTTACCTTCTTCACTTCTAACAGGTATATTTTGTAAATTTGGTTCAATTGAAGATAATCTACCTGTTCTAGTTCCCGTTTGTTTATATATAGTATGTATTTTACCATCATCTAAAATATAATCATTAAATGTTTCTAAATATGTAGTAAGTAATTTATTTAAATTTCTATATTCTAAAATATAATTAATTATTGGATGATAATTAGATAACTTAAGTAAAACATCATGAGCAGTAGATATATTATTCTTTTTAGTTTTTGGAATATTCAATTTATTATATATTATATCAGCTAATTGTTTTGGACTAGATATATTAAATTCTTCACCTGCAAGAGAATATATTTTCTTAGTTAATTCATCTACTTTACCCTTAACATCTAACTTTAATTCATTTATAACGTTACTATCAACACTAATACCATTTATTTCCATATCTGTTAAAACTTCAATTAAAGGATGCTCAATATTATAATATAAATCATACATTTCTTCTTGTTTTAATTTATTATTAAATTCATTATATGTATCATATAAAAATTTCGCTTTAGTTACAATAATAGTTTTAATTTCATCTTCACTTAAAGGATTTTTCATATTAATAATATTATCGTAGTATGGTATTTGAATTCCAAAAGAATTACTTAAATATGACAAATCATCTTTAACATTATATTCTAATAAATATGATGCTATTAAAGTGTCAAAACTGCTATTAACATTAACATGATACTTATTTAAAAATACATTATTCTTTTTATTATCAAAAGTTACTAATACATTATTTAATAAATTTTTATTTAATAATAAACTAGCATTGTCAAAATAATATAATTTATCACCATCATAAATAGCAGCACCTATAAACTTAGCATTATTATAATTAATATTTGATAATTCTAAATAAAAACTATATTTTCCAGTTAAATCTAATTTTCCCTTTACTTCTTCATAACTAACTTCACTTTTATTAGTTTTCATAGTATGTATATTCTTTAAAAATGAATTAAATTCTAATTCTTTATATTTTTTTACTAACTTATCTATATTTGGACCTAAATATTTAATGCTATCAAATGTATAATTAAAATCTATTTCTTTATAAATCGTAGCTAATTTATATGAAAAATAAGCGTTTTCTTTATCATTTAATAATTTTTCTTTAGTCTTATTGCTTATTTCATCAATATGTTCATATACTCCATCTAAAGTATCATATTTTTGAAGTAAACTAAGTGCTGTTTTTTCTCCAATGCCTTTAACACCAGGTATATTATCACTAGCATCTCCCATTAATGCTTTTAGATCTATCATCCTAATAGGCTTAATACCGTAAGTTTCTAAAAATGTTTTTTCATTCATTATTATATAATCTTTTTGTTTTAATAATTTAACATCTACCTCTTTACTAATTAATTGTAGTAAATCTTTATCACTACTTATAATAGTTGCATTATATTCCTCATCTTCACTAGCCATTTTAGAAAAAGTGCCGATAATATCATCAGCTTCATAATTATCTATTTCTATATATTTAATACCAAGCAATTCACATAATTCTTTTGCTATTGGAAATTGTACTTTTAAATCATGTGGTGTTTCAATTCTACCATCTTTATAATTATCATACATATCCTGTCTGAAATTATGCCCTTTATCAAATGCAATCATTATATATTCTGGATTTTCTTCATTAATTATTTTATTTATCATATTAATAAAACCATATAATGCATTTGTTGGTACTCCCTTAGAATTCTTCATTAAATTACCATTATATGCAGTTGCATAATAACTTCTAAATAATAAATTATTTCCATCCACTAAAATTACTCTTTTTTTCATTAAATTCTCCTTATATAATTATTTTACTATATTTTTGATTAAAATAATATAAAAAAAGGTGTCATACACCTTAATATATTCTCTCTTCATATTCAAATTCTTGATCTAATATTTTAACAGTATCACCTTGTTTAGCACCTAATTTTTTAAGTTCATCATCTACTCCTAATTGCTTTAATTTTTTTGCAAATCTAAGAGCACTTTCATCTGAATTAAATCTTGTCATTTTAAATAATTTTTCTAGCTCATTACCACTTAATATCCAAGTATCACCTTCTTTAGTAATATGGTATGGTTTTTCATTTTTAAATTCATATAATACATAATCCTCAAATTCTTCTTTTTGATACATTTTTATATCAGGTATTTGAATTAATATGTCTTTAAGTTTATATATTAGTTCTTTAATTCCAATTTTACTAGTAGCACTTACTTCAATTATTTGTTTATCAGGATATTTTTCTTTAAATCTTTTTAAATTATCTAAGGAACCCTCAACATCCATCTTATTAGCTACTATTAACTCAAATTTATTGTATAAATTTTCATCATATTGTTTTATTTCATTTCTAATAATTTCATAATCTTTAATAACATCTCTATTTTCTATTTGAGCCATATCTAATACATGACATATTATTTTACATCTACTAACATGTTTTAAAAATTTATCACCAAGGCCTACACCTTTACTAGAACCTTCAATTAAACCTGGTAAATCTGCAACTACATAGCTATATTCACCACAAGATACAACGCCTAAATTTGGAACTAATGTAGTAAAATGATAATCTGCTATTTTAGGTTTAGACGCACTAATTACACTTATCAACGTACTTTTACCAACAGATGGAAAACCCACTAAACCAACATCAGCAAGTAATTTTAATTCACACAAAATATTTCTTTCTTCTCCTGGTTCGCCAAGTTCACTAGTATAAGGAGCCTTATTTTTATTGCTTGCAAATGCAGCATTTCCTTTTCCTCCTCTTCCACCTTTAGCAACAACACATTCTTGGTTATCATCAGTTAAATCACAAATAACTAAATTAGTATCTATATCTTTAATAGTTGTACCAACAGGAACTCTAATTATTAAATCTTCTGCTTTAGCACCATTTTGATTTTTTCCTCTTCCCATAGTACCACTATCAGCTTTTATAATTTTTTTATATCTCAAATCTATTAACGTTCTAAGTCCTTTATCAGACTTAAATATAATATTTCCACCTCTTCCACCATTACCACCATCAGGTCCTCCAAGAGGAACATATTTTTCTCTTAAAAAAGATGTGCAACCATCTCCACCTTTACCTGCAATCAATTTAAGATTAACTTCATCTATAAACATAAAAGACCCCTCCTTTTATCGAATTAATTATAACATACAAAAAACTAAATAAAAAGAATTTTCTCATAAATCTTAAAATCTATTATCTATTTTCTTATGATATTTTACTATGTAGAGCTTTATCATAATTAAATTTACTCTAACTTTTTGCAAAAAAATAATTAAAAAAATCTTTTAAATTTATTAATATTTTATATTATTTAACATCCCTAATTTCACTTTAATGTATATTTTATAGTTATAAAAAAGACTTAATTTTACTAAATTAAGTCTTTAATGTCCCTTTCAAATATACATAGGTACCTTTTCAAATTGTTTTTCTTCATTATATTCATATTCATTCACTAAAACAACTTGTCCTTTATTTAAAGATTTAGCAACATCAATCAATCTTTGATTTGAAGATCCTCTAAATAATAAATTTAAATTTCTTTGTTCAAGGACAAATTTACCATCTACTAGTACATCAATATTATTTAAAAATTCTCTATATATTGGTTGTTTCAATGACATTTTAATTAATTCTTCAAAAGTAAATCCTGTATATACCCAAATATTATACCCCTTACTTTTAGCATAAACCGCTAGTTCATTACAAGCTTCTGGTTGATACATTGGATCTCCACCGCTAAATGTAATACCAGTATGATATTCTAATTCATCAATAGATTCTTTTACTAAATTTATATCAACTAAAGCCCCACCTTTAAAATCATGAGTAGTCGGATTTTGACATCCTTTACAGTTATGAGCACACCCTTGTGTCCATATAACCGCTCTTAATCCTGGACCATCTACAATACTATCTGATTGAAGGTCTGCAGCTAAACGAATGTATTTCTTATTTTGTTCCATGTGTAACTCTATCTTCTACTTCAGATCTCTTAGCATTGTTAAATCTATCTAATGTTCCAACTAAATATCCAGTAATTCTTCTTATTCTATCAAAGCCTACTCCTTCACCTACTAATTTTGCTTTTTTAATTTCTTTTTCCATAATATCACCTCTTTCTAAAAATATTTAATATTTACAACAATCATAAGAATTGATTTTTTCCATTTCTACACCTTCACCCTCTCGTCTTCCGCACCTAGGGCAAACATCTTTAATAACTCCAACATATCCACAAACCGGATCTCTATCTACAGGATGATTAATAGCACCATACCCTATATTACAATCATGCATAATTCTAATTACAGTTTCAAATGCATCTACATTATTAACAGTATCTCCATCAAGTTCTATATAAGAAATATGTCCTGCATTTGTAAATTCATGATATTTTCCTTCAATTTCCATTTTATGTTTTACACTAGTTTTATAATACACTGGAACATGAAATGAATTAGTATAATATTCTCTATCTGTAATGCCTTTAATCTTTCCATATATACTTCTATCCATAGCTACAAATCTTCCGCTTAATCCCTCAGCAGGAGTTGCAAGGCAAGTAAAGTTTAAATTATATTCTTCGGTATATTTATCACACTTTTCTCTTATATGTTTAATAATTTCTATACCTAATTTTTGAGCTTTATCACTCTCACCATGATGCTCTCCAATTAATGCTTTTAATGTTTCTGCAAGACCAATAAACCCTATTGATAATGTTCCATGTTTTAATACAGTTCTAAGCTTAGTAGTATTATCCATTTTTTCACTATTTATCCAAACATGTGAACCAAATAAGAATTTAAAATTATTTCTTGACTTAGAGCATTGATATTCAAATCTTTGTAGCAATTCACCTTTTACTAATTCTAATACTTCATCAAGTTCTTTATAGAAACCATCCATATCAGCTTTCTTTCTTTCTCCTAATGCGATACCATGTTTAATACCTATTCTTGGTAAATTTATAGTAGTAAAACTTAAATTTCCACGTCCAGGTGTAATAGCTGGGCCACATACATTAGCAAGAACTCTTGTTCTGCATCCCATATAACTGACTTCAGTATTATAATCCCCTTCTACTAAAAATTTTTTATTAAATGTGGCATCTAAGAATGAGAAATTTGGAAATAACCTCTTAGCTGAGACTCTACATGCTAATCTAAATAAATCATAATTTGGATCTTCTTTATTATAATTTATTCCTTCTTTTACTTTAAATATTGATATTGGAAATATTGGTGTCTCTTGATGACCAAGACCAGCATCAGTAGCAAGCAAATAATTTTTTATTACCAATCTTCCTTCAACTGATGTATCAGTACCAAAATTAACACTACTAAATGGAACTTGAGCACCTGCTCTTGAATGCATTGTATTTAAATTATGAATAAATGCTTCCATAGCTTGATATGTACTTCTATCTGTCTTATTATAAGCTATTTTATATGCTTCATTAAATATTGATTTTAGTTTATCACTCTTAGATGTAAAATCTACAAATAAATTCATATCAAACTCAATACTATTTAATTTATTTATAATTTCTTCTATTTTTTCAAAATTAACAAGATTTAAAAATCCTTCGAAATCAAGTAAATCATGCAATGCTTGTTTAAATTCTTTTTTAAATGTTTTTAAAACTCCAGGTGCCATGTAATAATCAAATGCAGGAATACTCTGCCCACCATGTTGCTCATTTTGATTTGCTTGAATTGCAATTGCAGCTAAAGCCGTATAACTTGAAATACTATTTGGAGTTCTAAGAAAACCATGCCCCGTTGAAAACCCTTCTTTAAATAATTTGTTTAAATCTATTTGAGTACATGTTGTTGTTCCCATAGCCCAAAAATCTAAGTCGTGTATATGTATTACTCCTTCATCATGGGCTTTACCATATTTATTATCCATTAAATAAGCTTTTGCAAATTCTCTTGAAACAGTTGAACCAAAATGTAACATAGTTCCCATTGGCCCATCTCCATCAACATTAGCATTTTCTCTTTTACTATTTTCCTCAATAGATGTTTTTAATCCTAAAGACTCTATAGCTTTAACAAATTTATGTTGTTGTTTAACAACAAATGCTTCTCTTGATGCAGCTCTTCTTTCTCTATATCCTTTAAAAGATTCATATACATCATTATACTTCATTTTTTGTAAAATAATTTCTATTGCATCACTAACATCTTCTACTCCAATAGTTTTTCTACCCTTATATTCTTTAGTAATATACTCAAGAACTTTTTCTTTAACTTTATTTACTTGTTTCTCATCATACTCATCATAAACACTATCAAAACCTTTTTTAATAGTTAGTGCTACTTTAGTATCATTAAAACCTACTCTTTGACCGCTTCGTTTTACAACTACAATATTGTCAAAAAAATCTTTATCCATATTTACCTCACCTTTCATATGTTAGTATTTTTCTAACTTAATTACATATTAATATATTTTAGATTAAATGTAAATGTTTTTTGTTTCATTTTTTTAAAAAAAGAATTTATATGTAAACACTTTTTTTTGAAATTTCAGCAATTAAAAACATTTATCCTTTTATTTATGGGAATTTTTAATTTTTTATTTTTATTTGTTCGCTTTACATTAAAAATATGTTAATAAAATATAAAGAATAATTATCAAATATTGAAATATAATTTAATATGAAAAACTTATTAAATAAAATTAAAAATTATATACTTAATTTAAAAATATTAACTACTAGTTATAGTCTTGGAGTATTTGAAAATCCTCTTAGTGAAGAAGAAGAAAATTATTATATTGAGGAGCTATTAAAGGGCAACAAAATGGCTAGAAATAAGCTTATAGAGCATAATTTAAGATTAGTTGCTCATATAGTTAAAAAATATGAAAGTAAAAATACCTCAGCAGATGATCTAATTAGTATTGGTACTATTGGATTAATAAAAGGAATAGATTCTTATAATAAAGAGCGTGGTGTTAAACTCACTACATATGCTGCTAAATGTGCTGAAAATGAAATATTAATGTATTTTAGAAGTAATAAAAAATATAATAATACAATTAGTTTAAATGATATAATTGCCCATGATAAAGATGGTGATGAAATATCTTTAATAGATGTAATTGCAGGACAAACAGAATCTACAGATGATAAAATTGAATTTAAAGATAATATAAAATATTTAGAAAAATATCTAAATGTTTTAAATAAAAGAGAACTTGAAATAATTAAAATGAGATATGGAATATGTAACACTGAAGAAAAAACACAAAAAGAAATAGCTAAAAAAATGCATATATCCAGGAGTTATGTTTCTAGAATAGAAAAAAGAGCATTAATTAAAATGCTCAGAGAATTTATTAGAAATAATAATATTTAATTATTTAACCTGTTTTATTTCTACTTTCATATCATAATCATTAATTTTTATAATGTCTTTAATATCTTCATCTTCTATTAATTTTAATGCTAATGTTTCAGACATAATATATTTTTTAAATGCTTTAATAGAATTTTTAATTTCTTTTGGACCATTATATTTAATTTCGATTCTATCAGTTATATTAAAGTTACTAGATTTTCTTAAATTTTGTACCTTAGAAACTATTTCACGAGCAATACCTTCATTAATTAAATCTTGCGTTAAAGTTGAATTAATAGCTACTATTTTGTAATTTAACATAACAGCATTATAGCCTTCTTTTGCTTTAATATTCTTAATCACATAACTGGAATCTATTAAATAATCAATTCCATCAAATGTAAGATGTAAATTACCACTTTCAAACACTTTTATATCTTCTTTAGTAATATTTTTTAAATATTCACTAAATTTACTCATATTACTTCCTAATAATTTTCCAACTTCTTTAAAATTAGGTTTATATTCAATGCTTACATATTTAGACATATCATTTGCCCAAACAACATTCTTAACATTTAATTCTTCTTTAAATAAATCTTCAAATCCACCTAACTCTTTTTTATATTTGCTTTCAAATATTACTTCACTAATAGGTTGTCTAACCTTAATTTTAGCCTCTTCTCTTATATTTCTAGCACTGCTTATTAATTCAATAACTAAATCCATTTTTTCTTCTAATTTATTATCGATAAGTTTCTTATTAGATTTTGGAAAATCTGCTAAATGAACACTTTTTTCATTAGTTAAATTTCTATATATTTCTTCTGAAATAAATGGTGAAATTGGTGCAATTAATTTACATAATCCAACCAATACATCATAAGTGGTTTTATATACAGCCATCTTAGAATTATCTAATTTACTACCCCAAAATCTTCTTCTATTTCTTCTAATATACCAATTTGACAACTCTTCACATACAAAATATTGAATGTAATGAACAGCTTTATTTACATCATATACATCCATAACTTTAGTAACATTCAATACCAAATTATTATATTTAGAAAGTAACCATTTATCTATATCTTCAAGATCATTATAATTTAAATCAAATGTTCTTGGATCAACTTCATCAGTATTAGCATACATTTCAAAAAATGTATATGTATTTTTTAATGTATTAAAGAATTTAGAATTAATTTCTTTAACACCATCGATATCAAATTTTAATGGTGTCCATACTGGACTTACATATGGTAAATACCATCTAACTGCATCTGCTCCAAATGTTTTCATAGTAGTAAATGGTTCTACAATATTTCCTTTAGATTTACTCATTTTTTTACCATCTTTATCTAAAAGTAAATCATTTACTAAAACATTCTTAAATGGTGATTTTCCTGTTACAAAAACAGATATTACCAATAATGTATAAAACCAACCTCTTGTTTGATCAATTCCTTCACAAATAAAATCTGCTGGAAATTGAGTATTCCATAATTCTTTATTTTCAAATGGATAATGATATTGACTAAATGGCATTGATCCTGAATCAAACCAACAATCTATAACACAATCAGTTCTATTCATTAACTTACCACATTTAGGACATTTAATATGAATATCATCTACATATGGTCTGTGTAGATCGATAGAATTATCTATATCTTCAATGGATTTTTCAATTAATTCTTCTCTGCTTCCAATCATTTCTTGATGTCCGCATTCACATATCCATAAAGGTAGCGGAGTTCCCCAATATCTATTTCTTGATATTGCCCAATCATTCATATTCAATAACCAATTCCCAAATCTTTTTTCTCCTACATAAGATGGGAACCAGTTCACTTTATTATTTTCTTCAATTATTTTATCTTTAATTTTAGTTACTGCTAAGTAATAACTTGGTTTTGAATAGTATAATAAAGGAGTACCACACCTCCAACAATGAGGATAATTATGTTTGAATTTTATCTTTTTAAATAATTTATCATTTTCTTTTAAATATTTAATTACTTCTTTATCAGCGTCAAAGACATTCATACCAGCATAAGGTCCTTCAGTATAACATCCATCTTCTCCTACTGGATTTACATATGGTAAATCATACTTCTTCCCTACTAATGCATCATCCGCCCCAAATGCTGGTGCCAAATGTACAATACCAGTTCCATCTTCAACAGTAACATATTCATCACAACATACAAAAAATGCTTTTTTATTGATTGTTAAAAATGGTAATAATTGTTCATATTCAATGTATTCTAAATCACTACCTTTATATTCTTTAATTATTTCAACATCTTCACCTAATACTTGATTTAATAATGCTTTAGCAAGTATAAATGTATATCCTTTAGATTTTACTTCAACATACTCATAATTTGGATGAACACAAAGGCCTACATTAGCAATTAATGTCCATGGTGTTGTAGTCCATACTAGGAAATATGCATCTCTATCTTTTAATTTCATAGGAACAATTACACTATCAATATCAACTTCTTTATATCCTTGAGCTACTTCATGAGACGCAAGTCCAGTACCACATCTAGTACAAAAAGGTAATATTTTACTTCCTTCATAAAATAATCCTTCATCAAAAAATTTTTTAAGTATCCACCATTCAGTTTCAATATAATCATTATTATATGTTACATAAGGATTTTCAGTATCAATAAATTGTCCCATTTTATCAGTAAGATCAGTAAAAGTTTTTTCGTTCTTTCTAACTGATTCCTTACATTTTTTATTAAATTTTTCAATACCATATTTTTCTATATCACCCTTATTTGTAAACCCAAGTGATTTTTCAACTTCAAGCTCAACAGGTAATCCATGCGTATCCCATCCAACTTTTCTTAAAACCTTGTATCCCTGCATAGTTTTATACTTGCAAAAAGTATCTTTTAAAAACTTAGCAACCATATGATGAAGTCCTGGGTGTCCATTTGCAGTAGCAGGTCCATCATAAAATACAAAATATGGACATTTATCTCTATTTTCAATAGTTTTATTTAATATGTCCATTTTTTTCCAACTATTTAATATTTTTTGCTCATTCTCTTCAACAGAACTTTTTGATAAACTCTTAAATTTTTCCATATTCTTCCTCTCCTTCAAAATAAAAAAGATGGTACAAGGAGTTGAAATAAACAACGGTACCATCCTTTATTTTACTTGATTTAATAACGCCTTAAAGCGTGCTTATCTTATCCATAAGCAACATCAGAAGTGATTTATATGTAATTTTATATTAGTAATTTTCACCTAACATTACCTCTCTTAAATAACCATTACATACCCTCTTCGTCATCTGTTTGAATATAGCAATTATAAACCTAATATATATGATTGTCAACAATTTTTAAATAAATTTTCTCATAAAAGTATTATAAAAACTATATTTCTCAATATAAAATTTTAAATTAAAATATTTTACTTCTCAAAAATCTAAAAAATTCATAATACATTAAAATAATAATTAATATTAATACATTAAACTAGAAAATAAAATATACTATTTGATTAAATACTATAATCATTTATCCATAATTAAAATATATAATCCTAGATAATATATCTCATATAATTTATATTTGTCATATACTTTATTTACTTTTATTATTTGTATTTTTAAATTATCAAATTGCATTTTAAAATCAACATACTTATAAAATAGTTGCTAATAATTTTATTTATATATTCTATTTTAAATTAATTTAAAAAAAGCCTAATGGCTTTTTTAATTAATTTAAAGCATCTTTTAATTTACTTCCAGCTTTAAATCCAGTTACTACTTTTGCAGGAATCTTAAGTGGTTCTTTAGTTAATGGATTAATTCCTTCTCTAGCAGCTCTTTTTTTAGCTGTAAAAGTACCAAATCCAACTAATGCAACTTTTCCTTCTTTTTTAAGTCCAGTAGTAATACCTTCGATTGTTGCTTCTAATGCTCTTGTAGCATCAGCTTTACTTAGTCCTGCTTTAGTAGCAATAAATTCTACTAATTCAGTTTTACTCATAGTAATTACCTCCCATATTTTTAATAGTATTGTTGTGTTACTGTACAATACTTACATATTAATTGTAGCATAACTACTATAAATTGCAAGAAAATTTACATGTTTTTTACCATTTTATTAGAATTTTATCATTTATTGCATTCACTACACTTAATATTACCTTTATTTTCTACTAAAAGATTGCCACATTTAGAGCACATCTCTCCTGTTGGTTTATCCCAAAGAGCATATTTACAATTTGGATAATTATTACATCCATAAAATATTTTTCCTTTTTTAGTTTTCTTTTCAATTATTTTTCCACCACATTTAGGACAATCACATATTTCTTTTATTTCTCTTTCTTCTTTTTTAATATATTTACAATTTGGATAATTAGAACAAGCAATAAAATTTCCAAATTTTCCATGTCTTATAACAAGAGGACTATTACATTCAGGACATAATTCACCAGTAGATTCAGGTTCATCTTTTTTCATGTTGGAAAAAGCATCTTTTAATATTGGCTCAAAATCTTTATAAAAATCTTTTAATACTTCGTACCACACTAATTTACCTTCTGCAATTAAATCTAAATCTTTTTCCATTTTGGCAGTATAATTAACATTAATTAATGATGAGAAAAATTCTTGAAGTTTATCAGTTACTTTTATACCAGTTGGTGTTGGATAAAACTTTTTATCTTTAATAGTAACATATTTTCTTAATTTTAAAACATCAATAATCTTAGCATATGTACTTGGTCTACCAATACCTAATTCTTCTAATTCAGCTATTAATTTAGCTTCTGTAAATCTTGCTTTAGGCTCAGTAAAATGCTGTATCTTTTCAACTTTATCACTTACTATTACATTAGATTTATAATTAGCAAAATCAGGTAAGATATTATCTTCTGTATCTTCAAATTCTTTATATACTTTTAAATACCCATCAAAAACATAAACCTGTCCATTTGCCTTAAACATATAATCCCTATTTTCTAAATCAACACTAGTTGCTTCTATTTTTGCATCTGCCATAAGTGATGATAAAGTTCTAACATATATTAAATTATATAATTTATATTCTTCAGGCTTTAAATATTTTTTTAATTCATTTGGTTCTCTTAATATACTAGTAGGTCTTATGGCCTCATGAGCATCTTGAACATTTTCATTATTTTTGCTTTTCTTAATACTACCTATATATTCTTTACCATAATTACTAATTATATATTTTTTAGTATCACCCACAAATATATCAGAAAGTCTAATAGAATCAGTTCTCATATATGAAATTAATCCAACCGTTTCGCTTCCAATATTAATACCCTCATATAATTTTTGAGCAATTGCCATAGTTTTACTTGCTGGATATCCATATTTAATTGAAGCCATTTGAGTTAATGTACTAGTTGTAAATGGTGGCTTACTTTTTTTATTTTTAAGTTTTTTATCAACTTTAGCTATATTATAAGCATTAGATAATTTAGAAATAATTTCATTTGCTTCATTAGCACTCTTTATTTTTATGTCTTTATTTTTATATTTTTTTAATTCTGCTTTAAAATCGTTAAAATCAGTTTGAATTGTATAATATTCCTCAGGTACAAATGCCTGTATTTCTCTTTCTCTATCAACTATTAATTTAAGAGCAACACTTTGAACTCTTCCTGCACTTTTACCATCTGTTTTATTTTGCATTAATTTACTAAGTCTAAATCCTATAATTCTATCTAAAATGCGTCTTGACTCCTGACTATGAACTAATTGTTCATCAATATTTCTTGGATGCTTAAATGCTTCTTTTATAGCTGGCTCTGTAATTTCATTAAACACAACTCGTCCATAATTACCATCTTTTAATCCAAGGGTTTCTTTTAAATGCCAACTAATAGCTTCACCCTCTCGATCTGGATCAGTTGCTAATATAACATTACTTGCTGATTTAGCTTCTTTTTTTAATTCACTTACAAGTTTGGATTTACCATTAATAATAGTATAATTAGGCTTAAAATTATCTTCAAGATCGACTCCAAGACCATATTTACCAGTCGTTGATAAGTCTCTAATATGACCTTTAGAAGATAAAACTTTATAATTATTACCTAAATATTTTTCAATAGTATGACTTTTGCTAGGACTTTCTACAATTACTAAATTTTCCATATATTTCAATCTCCCGCTTTCATTTAATAATATTATTTAAATTTATAATATTTGTCAAGAAAAATTCCTTCTATTAATATTATTGACACAAAACAAATATAACACTACTTTTTAAAAAAAATCTTTATTTTTAATAAAGATTTTTAGCTTTTTTAGATAATCCATAATGCCTTTGGGCAATTTGTTCATTAGCTTGTGCCACACATATTGCTTCTTCTTTTTCTATAATTTCAGTCATTAGTTCAATTTCTTTTTGAGAATAATTTTGTCTTTCTAAATATTCACATAGTCTATTATCATTATTTAACGCAAATAATTTTTTCTTATTAATATCACATATATCAAATAATAAGTCTTTCTTATATACATCTACTATTGTATGCTTATAATCTCTATTATTAGTTTTTTCTTCTTTTTTAGTTCGTAGTTTTAATTCAATTAATTTTTCATAATTATTTTCAATTTCAGCATTAAAAAATAATAATTTATTATTTAAACTTTTTATATTTTTTCTTGCCAAATATGACTCAATTATACTATTTATACATAACGATCCAAATAAAACACCACTAGAAATTAATGATAATCCAATTAATTCAGGTAAAAAAAGACCAACCAATAAATTACTACTCAAAAATATTGTACCACTAATAACATTAATTAATTTATTTTTACTATAAGTATACTTTTCTTCTTTAATGCCCTGATTAACTTTATTTTTTATATTATTTAAGGCACTAATAAGAGTTTCCATATGTAATACATCAAGAGAATTATCTTTATTATCTATTCCTTTAGTTTGCACAAAATCCCCACTCTTTCACTATAAATAATACACTATCATATTACTTGAGTCAATAAAAAAGAACTTAAATTTTTAAGCTCTACTAAAATATTTTCCATCACGAGTAGTAATTATTATTTCTTCTCCCTCACTTATAAATAATGGAGCTTTTAATGTATAACCTGTTTCAATAGTAATATCTTTTTGAGCACTACTTGTAGTATTACCCTTAACAGCATCAGGAGCACTAATTACTTTATAAGTAACCTTTTCAGGTAAACTTATACCGACTATTTCACCTTCAATACTTAAAGACTCAACTTCAAGACCTTCTTTTAAAAATTTACTATTATCCCCTACTACGCTTTTTGATAATTCAAATTGATCAAATGAATCCATATCCATAAAGGCATAATTTTCTCCAGCTTGATAAAGATATGAAAGTTTATTTTTTCTTACATCAGCTTTTTCCATCTTAATACCAGCATTAAAAGTTATTTCTTGAGTTGTACCTGCTTTTAAATTTTTAAGTTTAGTTTTAACAAAAGCACTACCTTTTCCTGGCTTAACATGTTGAAATTCTATAACTTGATATATATTTCCTTCATATTTAATAGTCATACCATTTTTAATATCATTTATATTAAACATCATAACTAATTAGCCTTTCTTTCTTTATGAATAGTTGTTTTATTACATTTAGAACAAAACTTTTTAATTTCTAATTTTCCATCAGTATTTTTCTTATTTTTACTCGTTAGATAATTAATATTTTTACATTCTGTACATTGTAGTGCAATACTTTCTCTATTTTCTTTCTTTGCCATGGATAACTCCTCCTTTTTTTACATACAAGATTATAACAAATAAAATTCAAGTTTACAAGCAAAACTACAATAATTTTATATTTTTTATAAAAAAGTATTATTTGAATAAAAAAAACACAACATAAATATAATATATAAGGAGGAATTATATGAAAATTGAATTATTAAAAAATTACATCAATAAAATTACCAAAGATGATATAAGAAAATATATATCTAAAGAATATATATGCGCTAGTGAAGAAGAAATAGATATAATATATAATGCTATTAAATACGATTATGAAGAAATATTAAATACCAATGTAATTGATTATATTACAAAACATAATTTGGATATAAATCAAGAATTATTTAAAAAAATAGTAGAAAAATACAATTATTATAAAAAGTTTATTGAATAATCAATAAACTTTTATCTTACTCTTTTTTTTGTATCATCAAAAATTTGATCTACAGCTAATAAATCATCCAACGAAGCATCTTTAAAAGAATATGATGCATTTTTTATATTATTTAAATATTCTAAAAAAGATTGATAATTATTTGAAAATAATTGCTTAAATTCATCAACATATTCATCTTGATATACAGAAAGTAAAAACCATTTAACAAAATCCATACCACCAATTTCAATTATTCTACAAGCAACTTGCGCATCTTCTGGAGTATCTTCATCTCTAGATATTTCATCTAATTTTTGATAAAAATTTGATTTATTTGGACATTTTGCTATTAATTTTGATAGTGTTTCAATAAAAGCCTCTTCAAGCGATTCTTGTCTATCTGATATTTTATAAGTTAAATCTTTATCTTTTTTCATTTTATTTTCAATATCATCATCCAATATATATGCATCAATAGTAGTAGGAAAAGTAATATCTTCTAAATTTTCCTGCAAAACTTCATAATTTGAAATAGTATCTAATTTTTTAGATATATCTTCGAGAAAATGATTATTCTCATAAAATGATATAGATGTTCTAACTCTCCTAAAATAACAATATTTTTCCTCCATTTTATCATATGCTATTACTTCATAAGCTCCCTTAGATTTAGTAGTTACTTTAACAGGAATATATCTATTAAATTTATCAAAACCAATTGTTTTTTTTATATCCTCTAATGTTTTATAATAATTGTCAAAGTCTTCAGATTTTCTTTTCTTTTTTTTAAAATTTATTACATCTTCAAGAATACCAGATGTATATTTATTTTTAATTAAAACAGTTCTATTAGCATGCAATATTTCATGAATAATTGTTGTTGTAATCATTTCTATTATTTCATCTGTTAGTTTATTATTAATTTTCAAATTATAAGCAGCATTCATTATTTTTTCATTAATAGTAATAATATTTTCAGATGGATTATATGATCCATAACTTATCATTTTTTTAAATATAAATCTTATGTTTGATAAATGATTAAAAAGTGTAGGATCTAAATTAAAAAGTTTAACAAAATTATAAAATCTTATATAAGATATTCTAATCATTTCATCTACAAATTCTTTTTTACTCATTTTTTCCTCCATTTATAAAATCTACAAATTTTTTATTTTTAATATTTTTTATTTCATACTTATATGGTGCATATTCATATTTAGTATTTCTATTTACATAAGGAGTTTCTAAAATAAATGGTATACCTTGTAATCTTTTGTTATATATAACATTAATCAATTTATTAAAGCCTATAGTTCCATATCCTATATTAGCATGCCTATCTTTATGTGAGCCAATAACATTATTACTATCATTCATATGCACACACTTTATTTTAGTTATGCCTATTTTTTTGTCAAATTCATCAAGAAATTCATCTATATTACCAATGTCAATACCTGAATCATTCATATGACATGTATCTAAACATACTCCTATATTATTTTGATGTTTTATACCATCTAATATTTGTTTTATTTCATCAATAGTAGATCCAACTTCATGCCCTTTGCCTGCCATATACTCAATTAAAATAATAACATCACTACACCTATCTAATACTTCATTTAACCCCAAAATAATATTATTAATTCCTTCTTCTTTAGTACAATTCACTGCGCTACCAGGATGTAACACTATTTTATTAAATCCAAGTTTTTTAACTCTAAATAATTCATTAACTAAAAAATCTATATAAAATTTTGCTTTATTTTCGTCTACTCTATTTGCTAAATTAATAATATATGGGCAATGTACAATAACATTATCACTAATAATGTTATTTTCTAGCATTAATTTAAAGCCTTCATAAGTTAAATTTTCATCTATATCACTTCTTAAAGTGCTTTGAGTAGAGCCTGTATAAAACATAAAAGTATTAGCATTATAACTAATTGCTTCTTTAACACTTCCAAGTAATTGCTCTTTATTATTAAAACCAACATGACTTCCAATAATTAAACTCATAATACCACCAAAACAATTATATAATATATTATTGTTTTTTTAAACCATTATCTTTAAAAATATAATTAAATATTTTTAAATAAATTAAAAACTAAACTTTCATATATTAAATTAATAAAATATGTAAAAATAATTTATAAAAATGCAAAATTAAAAGGATTGACTACTGTATATTGCAGCTTACAATCCTATAAACAATAAACTTTCAAAATTTTTGAGTTTATCCAAATACACGATTTATAATGTTTTTGGAACATCTTCACAAGCACCCTCTGTGATATTAGCAGAATTCATTTCAGTGTATTTGATACCATCAGCTTTAGTCACATAATAGCAGAATGTATTATCCCATATTTTAGCAGTAATAACATTTCCTTGGCTATCCAAAATTAATGTATAAGATTTAGTCCCTTCTAAATTTAATGGATTAACACCTATTTCAGTACCAGTAGCTGAAATTGCTCCACTATCATCAATTTTAACAGTTTCAGTAGTATACACAGTTGTTGGAGAATATTCGCCTAATGAATCAGCAATGAAATCAGTAGCTGCTTGTTTTAAAATATTTTGAGCTTCAGTTGCAAAAGTATCCTTTCTTGCATCATTATACATTCCCAAAACATTTGGCATTGCAATAACAACTAATATTGCTAAGATAGCAATAACTGCTAATAACTCTACTAATGTAAATCCTTTCTCATTCATTTTTAATTCACTTTCCTTTCTGGTTTTACCCTTATTTCTATACAAGTATATCATTTAAAAATACTTTTAGTCAATAAAAAATAAAAATAAAATGAATAAAATGTAAATATTCATTTTATTCATTACTTGCATTAATTATCTTTGTAACCAAATCTACACTATCAATTATATTATCAACTTTATCTATCGTTCTAAGCTTGTATTTAATTTTCATTTCCTTAATAAAATTATCATATTCATTTTTATCTCTATTTAATATTTTATACCAATTTGAATTTTCTCTTAAAAATTTTAAATATTTTTCATCTTTTAATAATTTATTTTTAATTTCTATATTCATTATTCACCATATATTTTATCTATTTTTTCTTCACTTTTTGCAACATTTTCATTAATTTGTGGTTTTTTAGTTAATTCTTCTACTAAACTAACTGCCTTTTGTATTGAATTAATATTTTCTTCAAGCGAATCCAAATTAATGCTTTTAAGCGTATTTAATATACCTTCAATACCAATAGTTTCTTTTAAATCTTTTTTTATATACTTTTTCCATACATTACTATCCTCACCATATAAATCATATAATTCATATAATGATTGCCAAGAAACATTATTATTTTTTACATAATCTACAAATTCAGGATGAAAAGATACAAATTTTTTAAATTCATCTAACTTTGACATATTATATTATATAAAAAAAATATGCTATTATGCATATTAATCTTCTTTTATTTCAAAATAATTTCCGCTATCTAAATAAAGTATTCCTTTTTTATTTTCTAATTTAGTAACTATTTGTATATATTTATTTAATGATTGCATTTTATTAGTATTTATATAAACTAAGTTCCCATCATTCATATACATCATAAATCTTTTAGAATCATATTCATTTTTAGAATACTCTATTTCACTTATCAAACTTATAACATTAATATCTATATTTGAAAATTTATTAATAAATTCTTTTTCAATATCCTCTGGAACATAATTAATAAGTATTGGAACTTTATAATTAATGTCACTTTCATAATCACTTCCATCAGATAATTTATATTTATTTGTACTTCTTGTTAAATATAATATTTTTTTATCTTTTATATCAATAGTTAAAATAAAACCAAATTTCTTTTTGATTTTAACATCCTCTATTAGTTCAAGATTTTTTAATTTATTTTTTATATTAGACTTATTTAATAATATAAATTTAGGATAATCTTCAATCCCAGCCGCTTCTATAATTTCTTCATCAGTATAATAACTACTATTTAGGATAATAATATTTTTAGTCTTAATATTCAATAGATAATACATAATAAAAGATGTTATACATAAAAATAGTATAAATTTAATTAATCTTTTAAAACTAAATTTTTTTCTTTCCCTTTTCTTCATTATTTTCCTTTAATGTATTATATATTTCATTCATTATTATTGTACTTGAATTTAAAATTTGCATTGCTTTTAAATTATTTTTTATCTCTTTTAATTTTTCTTCATTAAAAATTTCATCTATAACATTTATTAAAGTTTTTTTATTTAAATTTTTTTCTTCAATTAATAAACTTACTTTTTTATTTACCAAATCAATAGCATTATAATATTGATGATTATTTGCAACATATGGACTTGGTATTAATATTGATGGAGTTTTAGTTGCAATTATTTCTGCTATTGTACTTGCTCCTGCACGTGATATTATTAAATCAGCACTTTTCATAAGACTTGGTAAATTATCAAAAAATGGTAATATTTTTGTGCTTTTGGGCACAATCAAATTATTATTTAAATCATTATAATTTTTTTTGCCAGTTATAAATAATATTTCACAATCTTCTCTTTCATATGTCCTTAAAAAATCTAATAATTTTTCATTAACTGAAGTACTTCCAAGCGACCCCATAACTATAATTATGAGCTTTTTATTTTTTGTAAATCCTAAATCAGTTTTGTCATATTTTTTACATTCATATGCTCTTTGGCCAACAGGATTACCACTATATATAATATTTTTACATTTTAATTTGGATTTACTTTTTTCAAAAGACGTAAATACTGTATCTACTTTGCTTGATAAAAATATATTTGTTTTACCCGGGAGCATATTTTGTTCATGTAAAAATATTTTTATTCCCCTTTTTTTAGCAGCTAAACATACTGGCAATGTAACATAACCCCCAAATGCTATAACCGCATCAGGTTTAAACTCATCAATTGTTTTTAAACATTTTTTATATGATTTAATGATATAACTTATATTTTTAATATCTCTTAAAATATTAGTTTTTGAAAAACCATAAATTTCTATTCCAACATAATCAATACCCATATTTGGAATTAATTCATTTTCCATTCTATTTTTAGTTCCAATATATAAATATTTATTATTTTTATTCTTTTTTATTTCATCTAATACTGCTAATGCAGGATATATATGTCCTCCTGTACCACCAGCTGTCAAAATAAAATTCATGTTATTCACCTCAATTACTAATATTATATACTAATATTATAATTTTTTCATTAATTTATTAATTTTTTATGTTAAATATTATTATTATTATTCATCATCATTGTTTATTAAATCTCTATATGCAATTTTCCCTAGTTTAGTTTTAGGTAATTCTTTTCTATAACCATATGCATATGGAAGAGCATAACTTGCAATATTTTTTTCACAATAGCTCCTAATACTTTTTTTGACTTCACTTGTTAACACAATATTTTTTTTAAGTACAATATATGCTTTAATAACTTCTTTTTTATATGGATGTGGAAGTCCTACTACTATACATGTATCTACATATGGATGATTATTAATTATTTTTTCAATTTGACCAGGATAAACATTATAACCACTAGATACTATCATTCTTTTAATTCTTGATTCGAAATATACAAATCCATCTTTGTCCATATATCCTACATCTCCAGTGTGCAACCATACTCTACCATCACTATGCATTTTTAATACATTATTAGTTTCTTTCTCTTCTTTTAAATATCCCTTCATTACAGTGGGTCCACTTATACAGATTTCTCCAATATTTCCGGTTGTACATTCTTTATTAGTTTGCAAATTTATTATTTTAACAAAACAATCTGCAAGTGGAATTCCTACACTTTTTAATCTATATTCTTTTGATGGCATAATGCATGCACCTGCACAACACTCAGTTAATCCATATGCTGTAGTAATTTTAAAATCACAACCATGATCATATAAAAATTCATTTAATTTTATATTTAAATCTTCGCTTAACACATCCCCACCACACAAAATATATTTTAAAAAAGATAAATCTGCATCTTCTAATTTTTTACTCTTAGGTAAACTTGCTAATAAACTTGGAACACACGCAATCGCATTTGGTTTATATTTTAATATTATTTCATCAAATTTTTTAGGATCTACCTTAGGCAATATTATAGCAGTATCTCCACTAATCATAGATGCATGGAATGTAACACCAAGACCAAATCCATGAAAAATAGGCATTATTGCAAGTATGCTAATTGATTTTCCAAGAATTTGACTCATATTAGCTCCTGATAATGCTAAAGAATTAAAATTTAAATTAGTGAGTATTATTCCCTTAGATTTACCAGTTGTACCTCCACTATATAAAATAGCTGCAACATCATTACCTTTAGAAATATTTTTAATTTTTTCTTTATGAAATTTTCCTCTTGCTAAAAATCTATAATATGGTATAACATTATCTTTAATTGGATGCTTTATTTTACCTAATGTAGATAATTTATACCCTATTTTAGTAATTGGATCCATTGATTCACTAACTTTAATATAAATAACTTTTTTAACATTAGTTTGATCAATTATATTATCTAACTTTTTATAAGCAATATCGCTAACTAATACATAAGAACTATTAGTTAAATTAATAGCATATTTTAATTCCTCTTCACTACTTAAAGGGTGTAATATATTAGCAACTGCACCAATTTTATTAAGAGCATAAAAACAAATAATTGCCTCAGGTGTATTTGGCATAATTATACTAACATAATCTTTTCTCTTAACGCCTAATCGTATAAATGCATGAGCATTTTCATCTATTTTTTTTAAATAAGTTTTATATGTTACTGAAGAACCATAATATGTATACGCTATTTTTTTAGCATTTTTAACAGCACTTCTTCTTAACATTTCATACATAGAAACATCAGGATAATTAAAATGAGATTTAATACCATTTTTATAATATTTAAACCACGGATATTCTTTCAATATATCATCCTCCATAAATTATTTTTCTAAGTTTATTATTACCACTTCAGCATGATTGAACATTCTAAATGATAATATTTTACTAAAACCTAGCCCCCTTGATACAATTAAAAGCATATTATTTAACTTATAAATACCTTTACTATATTTAGGAAAAAATTTTCTTTCCGGCGATAATAATGGTCCAAATATAGGCAAATCTATTATTCCACCATGTATATGTCCACTTATTGTTATATCAAATCCATAATCACTATATAAATCTGCATCAAGTGGATTATGTGCGATCAAGATATTATATTTTTTTTTATTTATCTTACCTATTTTATCATTTATATAGCTAGAATTTAATTTAGTTTTATACTTTATATCACATAAAAATTCTGGCAAAAAAAGTCCATATAATCTTATGTTTTTAGATAATTCTACTGAATCATCGTTTATTAATATAAGATTAGATTTTTCAATTATTTTATCATATTTTTCTTTATTTAACATAACATCTTCATGATTGCCATATAAATAATAAGTAGTATAGTTATCAAATATTTCTAACATATTAATAAAATTATTAGCATCTATAGGATAATTTTCAACCATATCCCCAGATAATATGATAATATCTGGATTAGACTTTTTAATAATATTATTTAATTCATCCTTTATATTTCTATTATGTAAATCAGATAATAATAGTATTTTAATATTTTTATCTATTTTATTATTTTTAATATAAT
>CASFKI010000057.1:0-8026 GCA_949295285.1 uncultured bacterium | reverse complement strand
GTAACAACCCCAAGTGAAACTCCAATTATTAATAATGATACATCATCAGTAACAACCCCAAGTGAAACTCCAATTATTAATAATGATGCATCATCAGTAACAACCCCTAGTGAAACCCCAATTATTAATAATAATACATCATCAACAACAAAACCTATTGAAACACTAAATAAAGTTCCATCATATAATAATAATTATAATGATGGATATAATAATATAATAAATGAAAATATAATAAAGCCAACTAATGAGATACCTAGTGCAGTAACAGATTCAAATATTAATAATATAGAGAATCAATTAGGAAATAATCAAGATAATACATTTATAGAACTTCCACCTAAAGAGCCAGCAAATGATAATATAGTAACTGAAATACCAAAGCCTAATTCATTCGATGAAGAAATAATTGATATAACAAATGCAGATATTAATAAAATTAGTAAAAGTCAAGACATCGCAAAATCTATTGGAGTTGTTGCAGGTGTTGGTGCTGTTGTTGGTGGAACTGCATTTGGTGCACATAAATATGTAAAATCAAAAGAAGATTTAGAAGAAAAATCTTATGATGAAGAGAAAGATTATTAATATTAGAATAAAACATTATTGAATGGTTCAATAATGTTTTTAATTTGATATATCATTTTAATTTACATTACTAAGTTAAAATGATATAATGCTTATGAAAGTTTATATAAAATAAAAATATACTACAATATAATTGCTCTTAATTTTTTTAAAATTATTTAAACTTGATGATGTCAAATGTTTTATATATATAGAAATGGGGAATATGTGCATGAATAATAGTGATAAAAAAATTGACAACAAAATATATGAAGTAAAAAAAAAGATAAATATAATAAATGAGAATATTTATGATGAAAAAAGCAAGTTAAAATATTATGATGATCTTGAAGAAAGGTTTGGAAATGTTAAAAAAAATTTTTATGATATTATAAAAAATTTAAAATTATCAATAAAAGGAAAGAGAATAAATAGAATTATACAAAATATAGATGAAAACAATCAACTGGCATATAAAAAAATTATATTTAATATAGAAAAGGAAAGAGAAAAAACAAAAAAGAATATAAATAAGATGTATGATAAAAAAAATAATTTAGATAATGAAATGAAAAAAATATATTTAGAGTCTAAAAATAAAGAAAATTCTGATAACTCTAATAAGTAGTAAATATGTCAATAAATATACTAACTACATATAAAAAAATTATAATGAAAATATAGGAATAAAAACATATAAAATTCTAGATGGTGAATGTGGTAATACATTTGGATAAACTTTAGAAGTAATAGCTATATCTAATATGTAATCACCTATGCAAACAGTTACATGCAACGAACTGAAAAACAATAAAATTATTAATAAAGAATGGAGAATTACCTGAAATAATGAAGCAAACACAAAATATAGTAACCAGATATTAGTAGAAATTTATGGTAATTATGGTGTAAATGCAAGTGATATTGTGGTAATCAAAGATGAAAGTTAGATTTTATCTAAATATATTTCGTATTCATAAACTAGACTTATAAAAAGTTCTTACTCAAGAAAACATTTAGTGATAAAGATAAAATATGTGGTAGTTATAATTATTATTTAAATTGGGTAAAAAAGACAATAACTTAAAACATAATTCAAATGCTCATGTGGAAGTGACTTAAATTTTATATTTGATAAACCTGATGTGTGTGATAGATTTAAACTAATAACATAAAGCATGTCAATTAATTGTAAATTTATTTACTATAAATAGATAATATGATAAAATAATTATGAAGATAAGGAGGAAATATGTCAAAAAGATTTTTAGCAGATCCTATGACTTTAAGACAAGAGGGAAATAAAGAAATATCACAAAGTCATTTGTTTGCAAATGAAGTAGGAACAATATATAGGATAATTGATGAATTGCCAAGTAGTTATGTGTCACCAGCTGCAAAAGTAATAGAAAGTAAAATAAGAATGAAAAAAAATGAGCTAGATTTAATGACAAAAACTATTAATGAATATGGAGAATTTTTAATATTATCTGCAAATACTGTTGATAAAAATGAACAAAATATAATTGATAGTTATACCAATAGATAGGAGGAAAAAATGAGCGAATTAAGATCTGATATAGAGTATGAAAGAACTAGAAATGGTGCTAATAATATATTAAAATCTGCAAAAGTTATGGAAGGAATTTTTGATGAATTTAATCAATCTATGCAAAGAGTAAAAGCCACTGATGTGTATGTTGGTGATGCAAAAGAAACTATGGGTGCAAGATATGATTCTCTTAAAAGTAAATTTGATGATTATATTATGTTAGTAAATCAGTTTGCAAATATGATTTTATCAGCAGCAGAGGCTACTGAAAAAACAGAAGCAGGTTTAGCAAGAACAGCTGAAAATTTAAAAAATTAATTTACAATTTTTTATTAATAACTAAAAACTCCAGATTGACAATTTAATTCAGTCTGGTTTTTAAATTAATTAAAAAAAATATTAAAACTTAATATTATTATTTGTTATAAAACGATATACATGATATAATGATATTATAAGTAATGATAATTTAGATATTGATAAAATAAAAAGGAATTGATTTAAATTTATCTTAAATCTTTAAAAATAATATATCTAAAATTAATACATTACTAAATAACTCTATGAAAAGTAAAAAAACAACTATAATATTAAAAAATATTGAAAAACAATGAAGTAAAATTTAAAGATACAGTGTTTGATCTTGAAAAGGATAAAATGGGAAGTGAATAATAATGCATATAATATTAATAAAACCAGAAAAATTACTTAAATACAACTTTCCTGATGATAGTGTAAGTCAATTTTGGATTAAAGATAAAGATTCTAATAATAATTTTAGAGATTTAATATTAATGGAAAAAATAAATGAAAAATGGTTTATATTAAGCAATATAATGTGTTCAATTAAATTTAATGACAAATTAATAGATAGACAAGAATTGTTGCCTAATTGCTTTTGTGAGCTTGAAATTTTAGAAGAAAATGATATAAAAGTACCATCTTATATTTATATTAGTGAAGACAATGATACATCATATGTTTCTTATTCAATATCAGAAAATGGTAATTATACTATTGGCAAAAATGATAATGATAGTATAATTATTAAAAATAATTTAATAACAAATGATGTAATTAATTTGAAAAAAGATAAAGATGGTTATTTTATAGAAGATATTTCTAACAAACACTGGGTATATGTTAATAATAATAGAATTAAATCAAAAAAACTTGAAACAGGAGATAAAATCTTTATAGTAGGATATACATTTATTATATTAAATGATTATATTATTATTAGTATGAAAGATGATAATATTAAGATTAATACATCAAAAATATTTAAAAAAGAATTACCAAAATATAATAAAGATATAACTCCAACTATTAATGATGATAATTTATCTTTATATAATGAAAATGAATATTTTTCAAGACAGCCTAGATTTGTTACATCAGTTGTAGAAGATGAACTACAAATTGATAGTCCTCCAGGAAAACAAGAGCCTGATGATACTCCAGTTATATATACTTTAGGACCAATGTTGACAATGGCAATGACTTCTGCTGTAAGCATTTCAACATCACTTGCTAATTTAGGCTCTGGCAAAACTACACTTATGAGTATTTTACCTTCAATAATTATAGCAATTGCTATGATTGGATCTATTTTATTGTGGCCTACTTTGTTAAAAAAATATAACAAGAAAAAACAAGCAAAAAGTGAAGAAAAAAGGCAAAAAAAATATACTGAATACCTAATAGAAAAAAGAAATAAAATAGAGAGTATTAAGCATAATCAACATCAAATATTACTAGAAAATTATCCAGAGCCTAAATATTTACAAAATATAATATTGAATAAGAACAGAAATCTTTGGGAAAGACAAATAGAAAGTGATGATTTTATAAATGTAAGATTAGGAATAGGGACTATTCCTTTAAAGTTAAGGCTCAATTATTCAGTTGAAGATTTTTCAATGTCAGAAGATAATCTAAAGGCCGAATTAACTAATCTAACTGAAAATTCAAAAGAAATATCTGATTGTCCTGTTACAATAGATTTGGCGCAAAGAAATAAATTGGTTTTAATCGGGCCAAATATGTATAGGATTAATATGTTAAAAAGCATAATTTTGCAACTCGTAACATATCATGCATACAATGATTTAAAATTAGTATTTATGATAAGTGATGATAGCGATAATATATGGCAAAGTTTAAAAATATTACCTCATGTTTGGAGTGATAGTAGAGATATGAGGTTTTATGCAAATAATTATGAAGATATGTTGAAATTATCATTTTATTTAGAACAAGTATTTACTGAAAGAAAATATACTGATGAAGATGGTAAACAAGTATTAAGAAACATAAATTATAAAAATGCCCAGCCATATTATTTAATAGTAGTTGATAATATTAAGAGAGTTAAAAATGTAGATATTATAAATAAAATATTAAAAGAAGAAAATAATATAGGATTTGGACTTTTAGTATTAAATGACGGTATATCTAATTTACCAAATGAAATAACTGATTTTTTAACAGTCGATGGAGTAAATGGTGCGATCATTAAAAATGATTTAAATAAAAATAATCAACAAGGATTCAAATTAGATAGTGTAGATGGAATAAATATACCACTTATGTGTGAAAAATTATCTAATATACCTATTAAAACAGAATCAGTGTTAAATGAACTTAAAAATTCAGTTGGATTTTTAGAAATGTATAAAGTTGGTAAAGTTGAACAATTGGATATATTAGATAGATGGACTAGAAATGATCCTGTTAATAGTTTAAGCGTACCAATTGGAATTAGAGAAGATGGTGAATTATTTAATTTAGATTTGCATGAGAAGTTCCATGGACCACATGGTTTAATAGCGGGTATGACTGGTAGTGGTAAATCTGAATTTATAATTACATTTATTTTGTCAATGTGCGTTAATTTTAGTCCAGATGAAGTATCATTTGTACTTATTGATTATAAAGGAGGAGGCTTAAATGATGCTTTTGAAAATAAATTAACTGGTATAATTTTACCTCATTTAGCAGGTACCATAACAAATTTAGATGCTGCTGAAATTAAAAGGAGCTTATCTTCTATTCAAAGTGAACTTAAAAGAAGACAGCAATTATTTAGTGAAGTTAAAGAAAAACTTAATGAAAGCACTTTAGATATATATAAATATCAACAATTGTATAGAGAAGGGATTATAGATGAACCTATTTCACATTTGTTTATAATTTCTGATGAGTTTGCTGAGTTAAAAAGTCAACAACCTGAATTTATGAGTGAATTGATAAGTGCAGCTCGTATTGGGCGTTCGTTGGGTGTTCATTTAATATTAGCTACGCAAAAACCTAGTGGCATAGTAGATGATCAAATATGGTCTAACTCTAGATTTAAAGTTTGTTTAAAAGTTCAAGAAAGAGCAGACAGTATGGATGTAATAAAAAGACCAGATGCAGCAACTTTAAAAAAAGCAGGCAGATTTTATTTGCAAGTAGGTTATAATGATTATTTTGCAATTGGTCAAGCTGCTTATGCAGGTACTAAATATTTTCCAAAAGATAAAATAACAAAAATTGTAGATAGGGATATATCTTTTATAAATGATATAGGAGATACAATTAGAAATATTGAGACAATTGAAGGTAAAAGAGAAGTTAGCCATGGAGAAGAATTACCTGCGGTACTTAAACATATTTATCAAATTGCATTAACAAAAAATTTAAAAGCTAAAAAGTTGTGGCTCGATAAAATTCCTGGTGAGATATTTGTTACTAATTTAATAAGGAAATATGCTTATTCAGCAATTCCTTGGAATATTGAAGCTGTAGTCGGAGAATATGACGATCCTAGTAATCAAAAACAAGATTTATTAAAAATAAATTTTAACGAAAATGGAAATACACTGATATATGGTTCTAGTGGTAATGAAATAATGTTAACATCTATTATATATAGTTTGATAATAAATCATTCATCAGATGAATTAAATATTTATATAATAGATTTTGGTAGCGAAATGTTTGGAACATTTATAAAAGCTCCTCAAGTAGGTGATGTAGTGTTCATAAATCAACAAGAAAAGCTGGTTAATTTATTTGCTACTATAAATAAAGAACTTGTAATGAGAAGAAAATTATTTGTGGATTATAATGGTAGTTATAATTTATATATAAAATCAAGTGGCAAAACATTGCCAAGAATAATGATAATCATTAATAATTATGAAATGTTAACTGAAAATTATGAAGATTATATAGATGTTATCTCAAGTATTTCTCGTGAATGCGAAAAAGTTGGAATATTTTTCTGTATTAGTGCAAGTGGTGTTAATGCGGTTAGAGGAAAAACATCTCAAAATTTTTCAAATCAAATTTGTTTGTTATTTAACAATAGTGCTGATTATCAAAGTATTCTTGGAAGTACAAAAGGTTTAATTCCAAGTGATATTCCTGGTAGAGGACTTATCAAATTAAATAATATTATTTATGAGTTTCAAACAGCATATCCATATAAGTGGGATGAAATAAATACATTTATTAAAAATATTTGCAATCAATTACAAGAAAAAATAGAAAAGAAAGCTAAAAGTATTGCCATTCTTCCAAATCATGTAAGATTGCAAGATGTAGAAAGTAGTATATCAAGTATTGAAAGTACTCCGATTGGAATAGTTAAAGAGTCATTAGAGATAAGTACATTTAACTTTAATAAAAATCCAATATCATTAATATCTGCGCAAGATATAACATCATTAGATAAATTTATTCCATCACTTGGTGAAGTATTTCAAAATATGTTTAATGTTAATCTCAATATAATAGATGCATCTCAAAGTATAAAAAAATCAGCAACGTTTAAAAATTATTTTTCAACTAATGTAGATGAAGCTATGATTAAACTACAAAATATTATGAATGATAAAAATAATGATAAAATTAATATTTTTATAATATATGGTGTTAATGATTTTTTCAATGTATTTAACGAAAATAGAAAAATAAATATTAAAAATTTATTTTTAAAATTAAAATATTATAAAAATATCAAAATAATATTTGCTGATAGTGTTGATAAACTTAAGATATATGAGTATGAAGAATTTTATAATTATAATGTACAAGGCTCAAATGCAATTTGGATTGGTTCTGGAATTACTGATCAGTTTACTATTAAATGTTCTACATATAATAAAGAAACTAGAAGCCAAATTTCTAATGATTTTGGTTATAATGTTGATAGAGGAAACGCAACTTTAATAAAACTTCTAGATTTTTATGGGGAGGAATAAAATGGATTTTAGAGTTTATGTAATTATAGAAGTACCAATAATTGAAAAAAAATATGAATTGTTAGTACCTATAGATAGAAAGATTAATGATTTAATAAACATATTAAGAAAAAATATTCATGAATTAACAGAAGGATATTACTCTAAAAACATTCCTAATTTATATAATAAATCAACTGGAACTATTTATGATTTAAATACTACTATTAAAAATAGTAATATTAAAGTAGGAACAAGACTTGTTATGATATAAACATATAAAAATATGATTACTTTTTAATCATATTTTTATTTTAAATAAAAAGCCTACTCAAAAATTGTATATATACATAAATTATCATTGAAAAGGAGTGTTTTATATGATAGATAATACTGGAATGTATCAAAATTATAGTGTTGAGGGAGAATTAAAAGTAAAAAACGATAATAAATATAATTGTAATATGTTAGATGTAGATATGAATTGTGCTATGCCAGATATGTGCCCACCTATATATGAATGTCCAAGAGAAAGATGTATTCATAGAGAAATTGTACATAATGTTTCTCAAGAGTGATAATTTATGATAGACCAAATAAAAAGAGATAAAATAAGTACTTATCAAATGATATAAAAAAGAATGTATAGTATAATAAAATTTTAAAAAAATAAGCT
>CASFKI010000056.1:0-16979 GCA_949295285.1 uncultured bacterium | reverse complement strand
ATAGAGCATTTGACTACGGATCAAAAGGTTAGGGGTTCAACTCCTCTTGGGCGCACCATAATTCCGGGAAGTGGCTCAACTTGGTAGAGCATTCGGTTTGGGACCGAGGGGTTGCAGGTTCAAATCCTGTCTTCCCGACCATTTGATTATTAGCCTTATAAAATAAGGCTTTTTATTATATATAAAATAATAATAATTCAATATTTGTAATAAAAATAAAATTTAAAATTTTTTATATTGTTTTATATTACTTAAGTATTTAAAATCATATTGTTTTTATTGTGTTTTATATATATAATATTGTTAATATTTATTCATGGAGGATTTATGTTGGAGTTAAAAAATATATGTTTTACTAGAGATAATAAAAAAATATTAGATAATATTAATTTAATTATAAATGAAAATAAATTTTATGTTATAACGGGTCCAAATGGGAGTGGAAATAGTACACTTGCTAAAATTATAATGGGAATTGAAAAGCAAGATAGTGGTCAAATATTATTAAATGGAAAAGATATAAGTAATTTAACTATTGATGAAAGAGCAAAAGAAGGGCTTGCATATTCTTTTCAACAACCAGTTAAGTTTAAAGGAATAACAGTTTATGATTTAATGTGTTTAGCTTCTGAAAGATTTTTAATTAAAGAAGAAGCATGTGAATTATTATCAAAAGTAGGACTTTGTACTAACGAATATATTATTAGAGAAGTAAATGATTCTTTATCTGGTGGAGAATTAAAAAGAATAGAAATAGCAAGTGTACTTGTTAGAAATAGTAAACTTACAATATTTGATGAACCTGAAGCAGGGATTGATTTATGGAGTTTTGATAATTTGATAGAATTATTTAAAAGTATTAAATGCACAATTAATAAAAGTGTATTATTAATATCTCATCAAGAAAAATTATTTGATTTAGCAGATGAAGTAATACTTTTAAAAAATGGAAAGATAGAAAAAATTGGAAGTAAAAAGGAAGTTCTTGGAAATGTAAAAAATAACAAAAAGTGTTATCATAAAGGATGTGTTAATAATGAATAATATAGATAATAATTTGTTAAAAACAATTAATGGCACATTTTCAACTACAGGAGCATATAATTTAAGAAAAAATGGAGAAACTATTGAAAGAAGGAATACATCCAATATTAATATAGTTTCTAAAAATGATAAGTCTGGATTAGATATTTATATTAAAGATGGTACGGTAGATGAAATATTAGATATTCCTGTTATTATAAATAATACAAATATTAAAGATATAGTTTATAATGATTTTTATATAGGAGATAATGTAAATATAACAATAATCGCAGGATGTGGAATTCATAGTGAATTAGATAGTGATGCTGAACATGATGGAATTCATAGATTTTTTATAGGTAAAAATACAAATATTAAATATATTGAAAAGCACTATGCTGAAGGATTTGGAAGAGGTAAGAAAGTAATTAATCCAGTAACTGAGATATATTTGAAAGAAGGAAGCATCATGGAAATGCTAACTTCTCAAATTAGAGGAATTGATGATGCAATTAGAACTACTAAATCAATAATTGAAGATAATTCTAAATTAATAATTAATGAAAAAATAATGACACACGAAAATCAAAAAGCAAAATCTATATACAAAGTTGTTTTAAAGGGGAAAAATTCAAGTTCTAAAGTTAATTCTAGAAGTGTAGCATTAGATAATTCAAAACAAGAGTTTATATCAAATGTTATAGGTAATAATGAGTGTTTTGGTCATATAGAATGTGACGCGATTATTAAAGACAAAGCAAAGGTTATATCAACTCCTAAAATAGTTGCTAATAATGTTAATGCAACTTTAATTCATGAAGCAACAATAGGTAAAATAGCTGGAGAGCAATTAATAAAATTAATGACTCTTGGTTTGTCAAAACAAAGAGCAGAAGAAACTATAATAAATGGTTTTCTAAATTAAAAAAATATGTTAAAATATATATGTAATTAGGCATAGTATTTTAAAGAGGTGAAAAATGCTTAGATTAGATAATATTACTAAGGTATATGAAGTAGGTGAATTAAAACAAAAGGCTCTTAATGGAGTTTCTTTGTCTTTTAGAAAAAGTGAATTTGCTTCTATTTTAGGACCATCAGGCAGTGGAAAGACAACTCTTTTAAATATTATTGGAGGCCTTGATAAATACACTACTGGGGATTTAATAATTAATAATATTTCAACAAAAGAATATAAAGATTCTGATTGGGATTCTTATAGAAATCATAATATCGGTTTTGTATTTCAAAATTATAATTTAATTTCTCATCAGACAGTATTACAAAATGTATTGTTAGCACTTACTTTATCTGGAATTTCAAAAAAAGAAGGCATTAAAAGAGCAAAACAAGCTTTGATTGATGTAGGACTTGAGGATCATATTTTTAAAAAACCTAATCAATTATCTGGTGGACAAATGCAAAGAGTAGCAATAGCAAGAGCCCTTGTAAATGATCCAGATATATTACTTGCTGATGAACCAACTGGTGCTCTTGATTCTGAGACTAGCATACAAATAATGAAGTTATTAAAGGAAATATCTAAAAATAAATTAGTTATTATGGTTACCCATAATCCAACATTAGCTGAAAAATATTCAAATAGAATTATAAAATTAATAGATGGTAAAATACTATCAGATACGAACCCATATAAAGATAAAGAGGAAAAAGAAAATTTGATTTATATTAAAACAAAAAAAACTTTTATGTCATTTATTACGGCTCTTGGACTTTCGTTTAATAATTTAATGACTAAAAAAGGAAGAACAATATTGGTTTCATTTGCAGGTTCTATAGGAATAATTGGAATTGCATTAATTATGTCATTATCTAATGGATTTCAAAATTATATTGATAAAATACAAGAGGATACTTTATCTTCATATCCACTTACCATTACAAGTGAAACAGCTGATATGACTGGTATGCTATTGTCCATGATTAGTGGAGATAGTGAAAATAATAATACTAATACGGTAGTAGAAAAGCAATATGTATCACAAATGTTTTCAAATATAGCTAGTAATGATTTAAGAAGTTTCAAACGCCATTTAGAAACAAATAAAGATATTTTAAAAGATGATGTTACTTCTATTAAATACTCATATAGTATAGATCCTATCATTTATACTAAAGAGAAAAGTGGAGGTATAGCAAAAGTAAATCCAAATACATTATTTTCATCTATGTTTTCAAATAATATAATTACAAGTAGTTATTCAAATTACTCAAGTATATTTAGTCAAATGATTGATGATATGGATGCATTAAATGATCAATATGAAGTTCTTGCGGGTACATGGCCTAAAAAATATGATGAATTAGTATTAGTATTATCAGAACCAAATACAATACCAGATTTATTAGTATATTTTTTAGGTCTTAGAGATATGGATGAATTAACAGATATGATTACTAAATTAATGTCAGGTGAGGAAGTTAATTTAAATAATGAACCACTTGAATTATCATACGATGAATTAATGAATATAGAATTTAAGTTAATTCAGCCAAATGAATTATATAAATTTAATAGTAAATATCAGATATATGAAGATATGTCAAATGATGAAAAATATATAGAAAATTTGTATAATAATGCTACTAGATTAAAAATTGTTGGTGTTGTTTGTCCAAAAGATGGAAGTTCTACAATGACTCTTACACAAGGTGTTGCTTATACTAAAGATTTAATTAATTATATAATAAAAGAGGCTTCAGATAGTGAAATTGTTAAAAAACAATTAAATAATAAAGATGTAGATGTTTTCTCTAATACTAGATTTGATGAAGAAAAAGAAAAAGAAGAATTAAATTTTGAAGATATGATTAGTATTGATGAAGAATTATTAGAAAGTGCATTTAATATAAAAATAGATGCTAATAGTTTAGAAGAAAAAAGTAAAACATATATGGAAAATATTTCGAAAAGTATTACTACCAATACTAAACCAGCTTATGATAATTTATATTCTACTTTACAGACATTAGCTAAAAATATGTTTAATAATTATATAGAAAATCCAAAAGAAACAACAACAAATTCAATTATGGGAGATGTTAAATTACCAGTAATACGTACTAGTTATGTTGATGAATATATTAAAGATTTTATGAGCAGTAGTGAGTCTTCTAAGCTGATAAAAGATCTAGAGGATAAATATGTAATTCCAGCTAGTATATTTAGTGAAACATTTAGTGCAACATTATCAAGTTTATTAAAAGCTTATATTGTTTCATATAATCAAATAGATAGTTCTTTATCAACAGATCCTAAAGATATGGCAGCGATAATTATGAGTAGTATGGTTGATAGTACAGTTAGTGGATTTATGTCTCAGGCTGCAATAACTGGTGCCTTAGAAACACTGGCTGGTAAAATGACAGAAGCCGTAATGCAAAAAACAATTTTAACAAATGTTGGAAATTTAACAAATGAATTAGTAAGTAGTTTTTCTGATGCATTTGATATAGATCCTGATAAAATAGCTTCTGCTTTTAAATTTGATTTAAGTGAAGAAGAATTAAGAAGAATAATGGAAGCTATGATGAGTAAAGAAGAACAAGGAAATCAAAAAACAAATTTAATTAAACTAGGCTATCAAGATAAAGATGATCCATCTTCTATATCAATATATTTTAAAAGTTTTGAATCTAAAGAAAACTTTTTGGATTTTATTGATAAATATAATGATGAAGCAGAAAAAAATAATGAAGAAGATAAAGTATTAAAATATACTGATATTACGGGAATACTTATGGGTTCTGTTAAAACAGTAATTAATAGTGTAAGTTATGTTTTAATTGCTTTTGTATCTATATCATTAATAGTCTCATCTATTATGATTGGAATTATAACTTATATTTCTGTATTGGAAAGAACTAAAGAAATAGGTATTTTAAGGGCAATAGGTGCATCTAAGAAAAACATATCATCAATATTTAATGCTGAGACATTTATTATTGGATTATTATCTGGATTAATAGGAATAGGAATTACATTATTGTTAATACCAATAATTAATAGTGTAATACATGCACTTACAAATAACTATAATATTAATGCTGCTTTGCCTTATATTGGAGGATTTATTCTTATAATATTAAGTGTCATATTAACATTAATAGGAGGAATTATTCCATCAAAAGCAGCATCTAAGAAAGATCCAGTAATAGCACTTAGAACAGAATAAAAACTTCAATTAATTTTGAAGTTTTTTATAATAAATATTAATTTCTTATTTTTAATGTTATTTATATAATAACTTTTAAATGATATATTATGTATAATAATAATATTCTTCAATAGAAAGGTAATTAAAATGGAATAAAAGTATTGTAGTAATTTATACTTAAATACTATTTAAAGTAGAATATAATAATAGTGAAATATACAATAAATAATAGATGAATAAAACACATTGTTCAAAAAGAAATAACAGATTTAGTATCATTTACTATAAAATTATGGGTTGTTATTGCAATGTAGTACAAATAAATACAGGTGGTTGCAGAGATAGTCAGATGTGTTTATAGTTAAATATAATAATATATAATGCATCTTCAAAAGGATTAAGAAATGTAGTATGTGAAACAGATGTAATATCAATAGTGTCTACTAAAGAAGGGTATGGTAAAAAATAGAACAAGTAATATAGTGAATAATGTTATGTGAAGTAGAACAAAATAGATATAATAAAATATATTGATGGGGTTGTATCAGCTTATTCTATTAATAGTAATTATGGTTTTATGTTTGTAATTATTATTATGATTTTTTCTTTAGATATAACGGAGTTGTAACGATATTTAGAATTGGTTAAAAATGTAAAAATGTAAATATAAGAACTTCATTTGAAGTTTTTTTTAAAATTAATGACTTTTAATATTAAATTTGATAAAATTAAATTATGGAAAGTAGTATGAATAAAATTAATTTAAGAGCTAAGAGTGTTATTAATAGTAATAATCTTTTATTTAGTGCATTCGAAAATAGATTAATATCAAGATTATCAACTATATTTCAAAAATATAAGATTCCTATAAATCAAAATATATTAAGGAAAAATATGGATGAAAATCTTATTAATACATTAAATAATTATAATGAAGAGATAATTAAAAAATATGAGTTATTGATTGATCAATATGAAAAAATAATAATAAATTATGTTAAAAATAATATTGATACTAATATAATTAAAACTTCTACCATGAGTTTTATTAAAAAAATATCAAATAAGAATAAAAGTACAATAAATAAAAATATATCTAATAATTTTATTGAATATATTAATTCTATAATATATGTATATGATAATAATGAATTAAATATTGAAATTATCAATAGAATAAATACGGATATTGAAAATATAATAGAAGAGTTTAATAAAAATAATTACAATTTTGTAATAGAGTCTATAAGTATAGTTATTAAAGGTATAATTAATAATATTTAGAAATGAGGTATAATATGAGTGTATATAATAGAGTATTAAAATTTAAGAATAAATATCCATTAACTGTTGCATTTAGATTAAAGAAACATTCTAAGATTATAGATGAGTTTGTTAATCCTGGGGAGAAAATATTATATGTTTTTTGCGGGCAAAAAAATTATAGTTCATATATGTTGTTTAATAGTTGTGTAGTTGCACTTACTAATAAAAGAATTTTAATAGCGCAAAAGCGATTATTATGGGGATATTTTTATACCATGATAACGCCTGATATGTATAATGATATTAAAGTAGTAAAAGGACTTATTTGGGGTAATATTGAAATAGATAGTATAAAAGAAAATGTTTATATTTCAAATATTGATCCTAAGGCTTTAAATGAAATAGAAACAAATGTATCAGCATTTATGATGGAAGAGAAAAAGAAATATGTTAAAAAGAATAATTAGTTTTGTAATAATATTTTTATTAACTTTTAATATAGTAAGTGCACAAGAGGTAGATGTAACTAGTGAAAGATATATTTTATATAATATGAATGATGAAACTATAATTGATGAAAAAGACGCATACAGTCAAACATATATTGCAAGTTTAACTAAAATTATGTCAGTTATAGTAGCTATAGAAAATATAGATGATTTTGAAAGTAAGATTGTCATAACAAATGACATGTTAAAAGATATAGAGTGGGATGTTGCTGTTACTGGATTTGAAGTAGGAGATGAAGTCAGTTATAATGATTTATTATATAGTGCTATTTTAAGTAGTGGTGCAGATGCCATTAATGCCCTTGGTTTTTCGATATCTGGTAATATGGATGATTTTGTTGAGTTGATGAATAAAAAAGTTAATGAAATAGGTCTTAAAAATACTAAATTTGCTAATGCAGTTGGATTATATGATGAAGATAATTATAGTAGTGCTTATGATGTTGCCCAAATATTAATTTATGCACTTAAAAATAAAAAATTTAAGGAAGTATTTGAAACTAAAGAATACGAGCTTAGTATAGGTAAAGAAATTAAAAGCACAATGTATCACTATTCTAAAGATAGTTATTTAAATGTTGATTATATAACTGGTGCTAAAACAGGTTATATTAATGCTGCTGGTTATTGTTTTGCTTCAACCGCTACTATTAATAATGTTAAATATATGTTAATTACTTTAAATGCAAGAACACAAAAAAGTGATACACATATAAAAGATAGTATTAAAATATATGATTATTTTTCAAGTCATTATAGTTATCAAAATATAGTTGATAGTAATGATATAGTCGTTAAATTAAATACTAAATATGCAAAAGAAAAAACAATTTCTATTAAATCCGGTGTCAATATTGATAAATATTTAGAAAATGGGTTTGATAAGTTTAATTTAAAATTTGAATATAATGGTATTAAAGAAATAGATGTTAATACTAAAAAAGGAACAAAAATAGGGACAATTAAAGTTATAAATGATGGTGAGGTATATGGTGAATTTGATTTAATTTATAATGAAGTATTGACTATGAGTTTGTTAGGATTTATTGTTAAATATTTCTGGTATATAGTTATAACTTTAGTCATATTATTAATTTTATTCAAACTTGGATTAAATGGTAAAAAGTCAAGAAAAAAATCAAAAAGAACTATAAAATAAATTTATAGTTTTAATTTGATAATTTTTTTACGTTTACTTTACAATATTTGTTGATTTGATTAAATTGAATGATTATAATGTATGTATAAGGTAATAAGCGTAAAACGTTGTTGATTACTAAATTAAGTGAAGGAGGGTTGTATGAAAGACGTTGAGCAAAATAGCAACAAGTCAAAGAAAAATATTAAAAATAATAATATGTCTAAAGACGAAAAGAAAAAAGAAAATTTTAATAGAAATGTTGCTAAACCACAAAAAGACACACAAAATGGTGGCGTTCGTGTAAAAGAAATTAAAGTAACAACTATTGATGATGATTTTGATGAAGATGAAGATAAAAAATTAATAGTTGTAATAGCAATAGCTATTTTAATTATTATGGCAACTGTTCTTGGCCTATTAATTGGATGTGATAGAAAAGAAGTTGATGATCCACTAAAAGTAGATGAAGATATTGTAGAGCCAGTAGAAGAAGATGAAGAAGAAGAAGAGGTAGTAGTTGAAGAAGAAACTATAAAAAAAGTTACATCTGTGGTAAAAGATGAAGAACAAGATGAAGAAATTGTTCCCGATATTTTAAATTATAGTGTTAAATTCTTATTTAGTGATAATACTCTTAAATATTTAGAAGTAGAAGAAGATTCGATAGTGACACCATATGTTCCAGTAGGTTATAGTTATTGTAATTATTACATTGATAAAGAACTAACAAAAGAATATAACTTTAAAAATAGAGTTAATGAAGATACAGTTATATATACAGTTTGTAAGGCTGATAATTATACAATTGAATACAATGTAAGTACTGATAATGCTACTATATATAATGCTCAAATGGGCAAAGTAGTATTAAATGATGCTACTGTTGAAAATGGATTGGTATTTTTAGGATGGTATTTAGATGTAGAATTAACAAAAGAAGTTTCTGAACTAACATCAGATATTATTAAGTATGCTGATGAAAATAAAATTATTAAATTATATGCAAGATTTGATGAGTTAAATGTTACATATTTTGACAATTTAGGAAATGAACTTAGTTCACAATCTTATAGTGGAAAAGAAGATATTGTTTATGAGCCTGCAAATCAGAATGTATGTGCAAATGGAAAATTACTTGGTTGGTCTAATGAAAAAGAAAGTAAAGTAATCAACTATGCTTTAGGAAGCAAGCTTGGAGCATTAAGAGAAGATATAGATTTATATGCCGTTTGTGGAACTGCTACTGTAGTTTATAGCAATGATGTAAGTTCTGTTAGTATGGGATATACTAATGAAGATTTGAAAGAATATAATTTACCTGAACCAAGTGATATTTCATTAGATACACCAATTTATTATGTACCAGTTGATGAAGAAATTGAAGGGTCTAAAGTAATAGTTCCTGATGAAGCAATTGATTTGCTAGAAAATCAAATCAGACTTCAAGATGTTAAAAATAGTGCTGCAAGCAATTATTTGCCACAAGTAGGAGATATAATTGTAGAACATAATAAAGTGTTTATTGGATGGATAATTAAGGAAGAAGAAATAGAATCCTTCGAAGATATAGTTATAGAAGATGAAATTATTGAATCAACAGATCCATTAGATGAAGTTGTTAGTGATGATATTGTTATACCTGATATTGAAGTATTACCAGATGATTTTGTTCCAACTGAAAATGAAACAACTAATTTAGAAGCTGTTTATAGGGAACAAACTGAAGAAGAATTAATATCTGGAATTTATGACAATGAAGAGCTTGAACAAGTAATAGAGGATACTTCTATTGAAGAAGAATTAATAGAGGATACTCCTCTTGAAGAAGAATTAATAGAAACGTTATAATAACAATTAGATTAATATTCAAAAGTTATAGTTAAAAACTATAACTTTTGTTTTATATTAAATTAATAAATGATATAATTGAGTAAAGAGGTTATTATGAAAATACAACTAGGAGATAAAATATTTAATGTTTTTATTACAAGAAAAAATAATAAAAATATGTATCTTAGAATTAAAGAAGATGGAATATATATATCATGCAATTATTTAGTAACTAAAAGCATGATTATATCATTTATTAAAAATAATGAAAAATCTATAATAGAAGCAAGTAATAGATTAAAACATAAGGCTATGAAAAAAGAATATTTTTATTATTTAGGAAATAAATATGATATTGTGATATTAAATACTGTATCTAAGATTGATTTTGTTCAAGATAAAGTATTTGTTAAGAATAAAACTTATTTAGATACTTTTTTAAAAAAAGAAGCAAATAGAATATTTAATGATAGAGTAAAAGTATGTTATAATTTATTTGAAGAAAATATCCCTTATCCTGAAGTTTTAATAGGAAAGATGAAAAGAAAATGGGGATATTGTAATAAAAGTAAAAAAATTATAAAATTAAATTTCGAATTAATTAAATATAGTATAAATGAAATAGATTATGTCATTATTCACGAATTATCACATTTTTTAGAATTCAATCATTCTAAGAAATTTTGGTATTATGTAAAAAAATATAAGCCTGATTATAAAAATATACAAAATGTACTTAAGGAGGAGTAACTTATGTTAATAACATCCAAAGATAATAATAGGATTAAAGAAATAAGAAAATTATTAAATAAAAAATATTCTATAAGTAAAGGATTATTTGTAATTGAGGGAGAAAATTTAATAGAAGAAGCTATTAAAAATAATTTATTAATTGAATTATATGTATTAGAGGAATTCGATTGTAAGTATGATTTTAAATACGATAATGTAAGTTTAGAAGTGATGAAAAGTATTAGTGATTTAAAAAGTACTCCAAGACTTATTGGTATATCAAAATACATAAACAAGAATGATTTAGGCAATAGAATAGTTATATTAGATGGGGTACAAGATCCAGGAAATGCAGGAACTATTATTAGGAATAGTGTGGCATTTGATATAGATACAGTGATATTTTCTAAAGATAGTGTAAGTCCATATAACGAAAAAGTATTAAGAAGTACTGGAGGTATGATTTATAATATTAATATTATAATTGATGATGTAGAGAATATTATATCTAAAATTAAAAATAATATAAGGCTTATTGGAACTTCACTTATTGAATCTAAAAATTTAGAAAGTTTAAAAAAATATGATAAATATGCTATAATATTTGGTAATGAAGGAAATGGGATTAGAAAAGAAATTTTAGATTTATGTGATGAGAATGTTAGAATAGATATGTGTAATAAATGTGAAAGTTTAAATGTTGGTGTATCTAGTGGGATAGTTTTATATTATATGTATAAGAGGTAGTTTATGTTATGTGTTAAAATAGGAAAAATTGTTAATACTCATGCTTTAAAGGGAGAGGTCAGATTAATTAGTGATTTTGAGTATAAAGATAGAGTATTTAAAAAAGGAAACATTTTATATGTTGGAGAATTAAAAAAACCATTAAAAATAGAAACATATAGAAAACATAAGCAATTTGATATGGTTAAATTTGTAGGAATAGATTATATTAATGATGTACTACCATATAAGGGGAAGATTGTATATTTTGATGAAGATGATTTACATTTAACAAACGATGAATTATTAGATAGTGATTTTAAATTAATGGATTTATATAATGATAATAATTTAGTTGGTAAAATAGAAGAATATAGAAGTGATAATGGTAATAAAATGATTAAAGTTAATGGAAAATATATTCCATATAATAAAGATTTTATTATAAAAATTGATAAAAAGAATAAAAAAATATATATGCATAGTATTGGGGTGTTTTTATGAGAATAGATATATTAACTTTATTTCCAGACATGTTTAATGGGTTTAAAACAAATAGTATTATTAAAAGAGCAATAGAAAAACAAATAGTGGAAATAAATATAATAGATATAAGAGATTATACACCATATAGCAATAAACAAGTAGATGACTACCAATATGGTGGTGGTGGTGGTATGATATTAATGTGTGAACCAATATTTAATGCTGTTGAAAGTATTAAAACAAAAGATTCGCATGTTATATTATTAAGTCCAAGAGGAAAGACATTTAATCAAACTAGGGCATATGAACTTACAAAAGAAAAGCATTTAATTATTATTTGTGGTCATTATGAAGGGTTTGATGAAAGAATATATTCATTATGTGATGAAGTAATATCTATTGGCAATTTTATTTTAACTGGAGGAGAATTACCATCCATGCTAATTAGCGATGCGGTTGTTAGGTTACTTGATGGAGTTATAAATAAAAATAGTTTAAAATATGAGAGTTTTAATGATAATTTACTTGATTATCCTGTATATACAAAACCAAGAGAATTTAGGGGAATGAGTGTACCTGAAGTATTACTAAATGGTAATCACAAATTAATTAATGAATATAGAGAAAGAGAAAGAGAAAAAATTACTAAAGAGTATAGAGATGATTTAATGTAAGGTGGGTATTTATGAAATTTAAATTAGAAAAAAGTAAAGAAGATTTAAAATTAGCAAATTACAAAGTTAAAATAAAAGGTTTAGAAGTAGAACCTATAAATAGAGTATCAAATTTAAGTATCAAAGCTAAAAAAATTATTATTACTGATGATAAACTTATTAATTCGTTTATTAAACAGAGGATAAACAAAAAAATAAATAAAATTGTTAATTTTATGATTAATATTATAAATGATAATGACAGTGATGATGATTCTGGTATGGTACTTGATGAAATTAATAAGTTAAAAGGTATTATTGAAAAAAAATATAAAGAATTTTTAATAATAAATGATTATAGAAATTATATTAATAAATTAAATATTATTGAAGAAGAATTTCAAAGATCGTATAGAGAAAAAATGTATGCAAGTTATTTAGCGGGTAATTATTATGAAGAAGAAATATCTAATGGTAGAAGTAGATAATAAATTAAGATTAATATTTTAATTTAAAAAAATGGCATTTTAGAATAAAATATTTAAAAAAGTATTGCAAAATATAATAAAATGTTATAAAATGATGAAGAAAGCCGAAAATAGGCTAAAAAAGGGCTTGTAGCTCAGCTGGTTAGAGCGTTCGTCTGATAAGCGAAAGGTCGATGGTTCAAGTCCATTCAGGCCCACCATTAATTTGGCCCGTTGGTGAAACGGTTAACACACACGCCTTTCACGCGTGCATTTATGGGTTCAAATCCCGTACGGGTCACCATTTAATTAATTAATCTCATTTTATGAGATTTTTTTGTTATTTAACTAATTGAAAAAAATATATAATTATAGTATTATATTTATAATAGGAGGGGTTAGAATGTTTACTACATCTAATACAGTTTTGATAGTTATTGTTGCTGTTTGGTTATTAACTTTAGGAAGATCACTTCTTATTATGTGTGGAGGAAATAAATTATTTGAAAAGGCATTAAAAGGTGGAAAAAGCGCTTATATGCCAATTATAAATTTGTTTGTTATGCTTGAAATAGTAGATTTATCATCTTTTCTTGGTATATTATTATTTATTCCTGGTATTAATGTAATTATACTAATGATAATGTCATATAAATTGGGAAAAGTATTTGAAAAGTCTACAAGTTTTACTTTAGGATTAGTTTTTTTACCAATTGTATTTTATTTATTGTTATTTAGAAGTGATTTAAAATATAAATATAGAGATGAAAATTATTTTTTATCATTAAATGAAAGTGCTAAAGCAGATAGTATTAATTTAATGACTGAAGATGAAATTAATGAACTTAATAATACTTTTGAGACACAAGAGCCTGTAGTTGATTCTATATTTAAAAGTAAGTTTGAAACTATGGAACCTGTAGAATCTTATAAAGCTGCTAAGATTGATAGAGAAATATTAAATAGAATGGATAAGTTGGAGTTTAATGATAATACATTTGAACCTATTAAAAAAGTAGAAAATACATCTAATGTATATGAAAATACATTTGAAGGTGAAAATAGCACTGATAATACAAAAAATAGTGGTAGTAGTAAATTTATTAGTGAATTAGATAAAAAAGATGAAATAGAATTTATTGATTTATAAGAATGGTGAATATTATGGAAATTAAAAGTAGAATTAGTGATGAAAGTATGAATATATATAAAAATATAAGATTTAATGAGAATGTTTTTGGACCTGGCAAAGTGTTTAATAAGGAAATACAAAATGAAGATAATATAAATGAAAAAAAATATCTTGGGAGTTTGTCTATATTATCATTGATGACAATATTAGGCTATTATGATGATATTAAGGATGCTGAAACTAAAAGTAGTATTGAAGTTGTTAGCGAAATGTTAAATAAATCAAGTTTGAAAATTTAAAATAATAATAAATTTAGAGGTAGATATGAATTTTAAAATTAATGATATAATTGAATTTAAAAATGGGCAATATTTGGTTTTGGATGTAATAAATAATGATAATAATACTTATTTATATCTTATTAATAATGATGAATTTTTATCAGATGTTTCAATTACTAAGGTTATAAGAGAAAATAGTGAAGTTAATTTTACTTATATAGATAATGATGATGAATTTGATTTTGTTATGAATAAAATATTTATTGATTTTAAAGATGATGTTTTAAATGCAGTAGATAATGAATAAAACACTTGAAATAAAGTTAATATTTTGTTATATTAGTTTCATTGAAAGACAAGTAGGATATTTATCTTTTTAAGAGAGTTAGTGGTTGGTGAGAACTAATAAATGAAAATATTTGAAGCTACTTTCTCTTATGAGCTAATAACTCACGCAAAAAAGCGTTATAATAATTAAGTTAAATTAAGGATGGTACCGTTGTTTATTCAACTCCTTTGGTGCTATTCTTTTTATTTAGGAGGATTTTATGAATTTAAAAGATTTATTTATTGATTTTTTTGTTAGTAAGGGACACAAGCAAATTCCAAGTGCACCAGTTGTTCCAGAAAATGATAATACTGTCTTATTTATTACAGCTGGTATGCAACCAATAACGCAATATTTAAAAGGACAGCCACATCCATATGGAAAAAAATTATGCAATTATCAAAAATGTATTAGAACAAATGATTTAGATGAAGTAGGTGATACTTATCATCATACATTCTTTGAAATGCTAGGTAATTGGTCATTAGGAGATTATTTTAAAAAAGAAGCTATTACTTGGAGTTATGAATTTTTAACATCAATTTTAAAAATACCAACAGAAAGATTGGCGGTTACAGTATTTGCTGGCAATGAAATTGCACCAAGAGATACAGAAGCAATAGAAATATGGAAGAGTCTTGGTATCAAAATGACAAGAATTGCTGAAACAAAAGAAGATAATTGGTGGCCAAATTTACAAATGCCTGGATTATGTGGACCAGATAGCGAAATATTTTATTTTAGAAGTGATGATGCAATACCAGAAACATTTAATGTTAATGATGAGAGATGGGTTGAAATATGGAATGATGTATTTATGCAATATGAGCATAAAGAAGATGGAACTATTGAACCATTAAAAAATAAAAATGTTGATACTGGTATGGGTGTAGAGAGAGTTACTGCAATATTAGAAGGAGTTAATGATAATTATTTATCTAGTATATGGAAAGATGTTATAGATTTGATTTGTGTAATTAGTAATTTACCATACGAAGGAAATGAAAGAAGTATGAGAATTATTGCTGATCATATTAGAACTAGTGTATTTATAAGCGCAGATTATTCATCAATTAAACCAAGTAATGTAGGGCAAGGGTACATATTAAGAAAATTAATTAGAAGAGCAATTAGACATGCTAAAAAATTAAATATTGATATCTCTAGTGACTGGGAAGCAAGAATTGCTAAATTAATTATGGATAAGTATGAAGAATATTATAGTGAAATTAAACAAAATAGAAATGTTGTATTAGAAGTGCTTAAAAATGAAAAAGAAAAATTCAATAGGACATTAGAAAAAGGATTAAGAGAATTTGAAAAGATAGTCAAAGATAATAAAGATATTGATGCAACTTCAGCCTTTAAATTGTATGATACATATGGTTTTCCAATTGAGTTAACTGTTGAACTTGCAAGTGAAAGACATCTTAAAGTTGATGAAGAAGGATTTAAAGAAAAATTTAAATGTCATCAACAATTATCTAGAACTGCTTCTGCTGGTCAATTCAAAGGTGGACTTGGTGGGGATAGTAAAATGGAAATTAAATATCATACCGCTACTCATCTATTAAATGCCGCATTAAGAGAAGTTGTTGGTAATTGTGTTCATCAAAAAGGAAGTAACATTACACCAGAGAGATTAAGATTTGATTTTAGTTGTGATCATAAACTTAGTGATGAAGAGAAAGAAAAAGTAGAATGTTTAGTTAATAAATGGATTAATGAAGGTTTAAATGTAACTATGAAACAAATGAACAAAGAAGATGCGATTAAAATGGGGGCTGAATGTATGTTTATTGATAAGTATCCTGATATTGTTAATGTGTATTCTATTTCTAATATTTCTTGTGAATTATGTGGCGGGCCTCATGTTAAAAATACAAATGAACTAGGAAAATTTAAAATATTAAAAGAAGAAGCAAGTTCAGCTGGTGTTAGAAGGATTAAAGCTAAATTAGAAGAATAATAAAAAGTACTATATTTAAAATAAGTATAGTATTTTTTATGTCCTAATGGTATAATTATCTTAATGTATAGTAGGTGAAGTAAATGAATGAAAATAATAATATTTTAAAATTAAATAATAAAAAAATAATACTTTATGTAGTTATAGTGTTAGTGTTGATAATAGCATTAATAACATATTTTTCTACAAAGATGGAGAAAGTTGATGTAGGAGAAAATTTAAGTCTAAAATATGATAATACATTAACAGTTAATT
>CASFKI010000055.1:0-3252 GCA_949295285.1 uncultured bacterium | reverse complement strand
TAAAAAAATAAGCTTGTGCATTAAATAAAGAAGAATTGATAAACATAAAAAAGGAAACATTGAATTTGTAAAATAAATAAATTCTTTTAAAAAAACAGGAGAAAAATCTTATAAAATATATTGTGATGACGATGATGAAGATTATACTTTAAACGTTTTAGCAGGCCTTGGAATAGCCTTTTTTGAAATAAATGATATAAAGAATAAAGATAAAATAGAAAATTTTACAAAAAGAAATGATTTTAATCAAAAAGTTTTTTTGCAAGGGAATTTTTAATGCCAAGTGATGTTTTTGAAAAGAAAATTATTAAGTATATGGATTATTGAATTTGCAATATAACTAATGTTGCAAAAGAATATATCATTAGTGCATGTAATGTATTAATTAGAGGAGAAAATCTGCATAATTTTAGATAAATAAATATTAAATGCAAAAAAATATAAAATATGATATAATAATTTTATAAGGAGGTTTTGGAATGGCAAATATTGGAAAAATATATATAGATTCAAATGACAAATATAAAAAGGAGGAATCTTTAGCTAAAGTTAAAGAATATTTTAGACAAATTGGAATAATTCCAATTTTAGTTGATGATACATTAAAAATATATAAAATTAGAGTAAATAAAAATTTAGATAATGTTATTAATTATTTTGATAAGGAATATAAATATAAATTTCAAAGAATTAAACCAAAAAGAAAAAAAGATAATTATATGTATAATTTGTGGCAAGAAGTGGGTACAGAAATAAAAAATGAAAAAGCGGCTACAAGTGATGATATTTGGAAAATGTTTGAATTAGAAAATGAAGTAAAAAGAAATGAATTTTATGAAAAAAACGCAAGAATTATTGAAACAGATGTAGTTTATAATGATGAAATATGGTTAAAAGGTTATAGAAAAGAAAGATTAAATGAAATAGTTGATAGAATATCTAAGGATTGTGTTGTTAGAACATATGAAAAATCATCAAAATTAGCTATGTTTTTAAAAACTTTTAAAGCTCATAATTATAACCTTGATTATATTGCTAAATTTATATATGAATTTTATTATAATAAAGATATTAATTTTTCAACTGGTATTAATATAATAAAAGAAAATATAGAAACAGTTATAAATAGAGATTTTAATGAAGTTGAAAAACAATTGACTCAAGAAGAAAAAATAGATTGCATTAAAAAAATGTTAGAAGTTTTTGATGTTAAATGTATATTTGAGTCTAAATTATCAAATATGCATAATTTTCTTGATGGTAGGATTATTGATACAGATGTATTGCTTTCTAAAGAAGATGTTCTTGATTTTGCAAAACATAATTATGATATCATTAATAATGAAGAAATAAACGAAATTGTAAATAAAATAAATGGTATTAGTACAAAAAGATTAAAGAAAAAGGATTAAATAGATGATTCATAATAGTATTAAATGTGCCTAGTTTTATTGAAAAAGAGAGAAAAGCATGGTATGATCCATATAAAAAATCCCAGTTCTTCTTTAATAAAAGAAAGGAAAGTAGCTAAATCTAAATTAGTAAAAAAATCAAATGATGATGAGTTTGAGAATAAAAATGTCCCATTAATTCAGCCAACTTTTTTTGATTAAAATGATCCTAATAATCCTAAGTATGTTAGTTTAGATGAAAAAAATCAGAACTTGAATCTAAATGACATGAAATGAATGGAATCTTTTCTTCATTAATTTATAAATTTTTCAACTCATGTTTAATTAGCTTAATGATAGTAATTCCTTGTTATAGTGCTTTTCTTACAAAATGTATTAATTATATTAGTGATATTAATTTCATTTCTTTAGTATTAACTTTTGGTTATGTTGTTTTTCTATTATTGGTGTTAAAAATTATAAATAATAAAAAAGAAATAAATCAATTAGAAAAAGCTAAAAAACAACAACAACAAAAAGCAAAAACCGAAGAAATTAAAGTCTTTAACAAATGATACAAAATAAATATTAAAAGATATAATAAACAACAAAGATTTGACAACTATAATAAAAAATTCAAAAATACCATATGAGGATTTGCTAGATTTATATGAAAAATTAACGCATTTGAAACTGACAATGTAATTGGTGAAGAATTAGAAAATTTAGATGTTATTGGTGAAAATAATCTTGATAAAAATAATACCGTAAAAAGAAAAAGATATAAAATAATAATTTCATCCTACTATTTTTTATAAAAATTAGAAAATAGGATGTTTTTTATTGTTTTAAAATCTTATATTATTTATATTTAACCTTAATATCAATTTGTAAAATAGGATGAATTTTGCAAGTGCAAAATAAAATCGGAGCCTACTATTTTCTTTATTTTATAAAGAAAAATGGGTGCAAAGGCACTCGTTTCTTATTCCGCTATTTAGTATTTAATTATTTTTTTAATATTTTATGATGATTTAAAAGTTGGACAATTAAAATATAACTTGACTCCTATATTTTATAGAGGTATCATCCATGCGAAGGGAGATGATATTTATTCTGAATTTGTTTGGAGGATACATTTATAAGTAATACTAATTATTTGGAGACTTTAATAATCTTTATAATTAGTATTTCTAAATTTAATTTTAATTTAATAAGTTTAATTAAGGAGCTTATAACTTATGAATAAATATAAAATTAATTTTATCTATAGTAAAGAAACTATTATAAATGATATTTTTATAAAGGTATTAAAAAAAGAACTCAAAAAATATGTAAAAATGATTTGTAAAAATGATAAAAAAGAGGTAACATCAACATGTACTTATTTATCTCTACAAGATAAGGAGGATAATATTTGAAGTTTAATGTAGATGATATTAATAAGACATATAATGTTGGTATTTATATTAGATTATCTCGTGAAGACGATGATAAAATACTTGAAAGTGAGAGTATTACAAATCAAAGAAGTTTATTAACGCAATATGTAAAAGAAAATAATTTAAGACTTGTTGATATTTATATTGATGATGGATATTCTGGAACGAATTTTGATAGACCTGATTTCAATAGATTAATTAAAGATATTGAAAAAAGTAAGATTAATATGGTAATTACAAAGGATATGTCTAGATTAGGAAGAGATTACATAGAAACAGGAAGATATATAGAAAAATATTTTCCAGAACATGGTGTTAGATATATCGCAGTGACAGATAATATTGATACATTTATAGATGGTAGTAATAATGATATAGCACCTTTTAAAGCAATTATGAATGATATGTATGCTAAAGAT
>CASFKI010000054.1:0-73742 GCA_949295285.1 uncultured bacterium | reverse complement strand
TTACAAGAATACTATAGCACAAACATATCACAACCATATAATAATATTTCATTATTAAATATATTATCATATATATATAGATGTATAATATATTATTAGAAAATTTTACTAATTATAACTATATTAATAATTTCTTATTAATATATATTATAACATTAGGACAATTCTATTATATCTAATAATAAATTTTTTTTCAATACTTTTTTACAAATTTGTAAATTATTATTAATATTTATCTTTTTTATTATCAAGCAGATGACTTTTATCAGAATAAGATGTATGCAATAATTTTAAACTTTTTTCACTTAATGGGCTTTTTAAGTATTCTTTATATAAAATCTTTATTTCTTGATTATCGTGTGCACTTCTTTTTGCTCTTTTTTTATCAATATTATATAATCCTTCTGCCCTTTTTCTTTTTATTTCATCTAGTTTAGGAATTTGGCATAGTGGTTGTCCACCACCACCAACACACCCTCCTTTACAATTCATTACTTCTATAAAATGATACTTTTTATACCTATCTTTTTCTAATAATTTTTCTAAGTTTTCCATCTGTTGTACAACCGCTACTCTTAACTTATATTCATTAATTGTAATTGTTGCTTCTTTTATTCCATCGAATCCTCTCAAATCTTTAAATTCTAATTCTCTATCATCTAAATTCTTCTTAGTTAATATTCTATATAATGTTCTAATTGCAGATTCGCATACTCCTCCAGAAGCACCAAATATAACTCCACCACCAGAACTTTCTCCCATCATATTATCAAAATCAGTCTCAATTAATTCATTTAATTTAATTTCTTCTTCTTTTAATAATATTGCAAGTTCACTTGCAGTTAATACAAAGTCTATATTTAATGTGTATTCTTTAGCTTCCATTTTTTTTGCTGTGCAAGGTGTAATTGCTACTGTAACTACTTGATTTGGATCAAACCCCTTATCTTCGCAAAAATAACTTTTTATTATTGCACACTGCATACCAATTGGGCTTTTACATGTAGATAGATGATTTAATAATTCTGGATGATATACTTCTGCGTATTTAACCCATGATGGACAACAACTGGTAAATTGTGGCAATTTAGTTTTATCTTTTAACCTAGTTGCAAACTCCGCTACTTCTTCTAATATAGTTAAATCGGCTCCAAATGCCGTATCAAATACATAATCGAATCCCAATTTTTTTAATGCTGTAACTAATTTTTTTTCGCTATTAACTCCTGATTCCAACCCAAATTCTTCTCCTATAGAAACTCTTACAGCTGGTGAAATAATTGCTACAACAATCTTTTTGTTTTCATCAATTATAGACTTAACTTCTTTATAGGAATATCTTGGTATTATTGCTCCTGTTGGACAATTTAATAAGCATTGTCCACAACCAAGACATATAGGATCTTTACATTTATTTAAATCATATGATACATTAACTATTTTTTCACAGGCTTTTTTACATTGTCCACAATTAATACATTTTTCCAATACTCTTGTTATAGAAGGATTATATTCACTTATTTTAACCATCTTATTTTCTTCTGCATCGTTTATTATTTTACTAACTTTTCTTTCATATGCATCTTCTAAAACAGATTCTATTATTGCACTTACCTCATTATCTGCTGATGATTCTTGATACTCTATAAATTCTTCTTTACCTGAATTACACTTAGGGCATTTAAAATCTTCATTTATGCTATCTGTTTCTACTGTATAACCACATTTTTCACATATATACTTTTTCATGTTAACTCCTTATTAACTTATTTTTAAATACTTACTGCAATCTAACCCATTACAAATAAAATCATATTCATCAATTATATTATAGTTATTTGTAATTAAAACTTTAGGATATATACCATTATAATAATCCCTATTAATATTTATTTTATTATTTGTAATATTATTTAAGTATTTTAGTTCATTATCACTAATATTATCAATATTAAAATAATATATATTATTATTTGACATATTTTTTTCCATTGTTTCTAATACTAAACTACATTCTATACTACTACAATTACTTCCAATAACAAAAATCATAGAATTATCATCTAAAGATAACACTTCTAATAAAGAATTATAATTAATATTTAAAATTTCTTTTATTCTACTATATTCTTTTTTATATTCACTTAAATTTTTCTTATAGTATCTTTCAAATTTATTATTTAAAGCATCATCAATTTTAGTAAAAAATAATTTTTCTTCTTCATTTATTCTTACTTTTAAACTGCTATCTTTTATTTCTTTTATTTCTATTTTATTATCACAATCTAAATTTAATATTTTATTTTTTTTATCATATGTATATTTTGAACAATCATTAAATTCATTATCATTATTTGTTTTATAAATAATTCTATTATTCTCAAAATATAAAACATCATAATATCCTGTTAATGGATCATACTCATACCATTTTTTGTTAATAATATCGAAATCTATTGTAGAATAGCAATATTTTCTATAATAAAAAATAGTTACTATTATTAACACTGTCATAAAAAATAATATTAATATAATTCTCTTATTCTTCATAGTATTATAATATCAAAAAATTGTTAATTATTCAATTACTTATTAGTATTAAGATAATAATTAAATTCTTGAATTTCATTAGCTATTTGAGCTAAATCTTCATATTCTTCCTCTTCTAAAATTATATCAATCTCATATATTAATTCATTAATTGAACCTACATCATTAATATTTATATTATATTTACTTAATACTTCTAATTGATAATCAGATAAAAAAAATCCTTTTTTTATCTCTTTATGCATATATTTTTGATTGAATAAATCATCCAAATCCACATTACTATCAAATATTTTCATAAAACACTCCATATAATAAAAAAATCACTATTAATCAGTGATTCCATATTTATCTTTAAATTTCTGTACATTTCCAGTTTTAACTGTTTTAAATTTCCCTGTGTAAAATGAATGACATTTATTACAAGACTCTAATTGTATTTCTGATTTTGTTGACTTTACTTCAAATTCATTTCCACATGCACATTTAACCTTACAAACTTTTTGTTCTGGATGTATTCCTTTTTTCATATTTTTCCTCCTCGCCATAACTAATTGATAGTTATAGAAATAACTTCATTTGGTATTATACATATTTTTTCTTATTAAATCAAGCCCTAATTGCTATTTTTATGTTTCTTTTTTATTAAAATAATCATATTTCAAGTATTCAAATGGGATTTTTAATGCTTGAGTATGTTCCTTATTTTTACAATAATTACCTATAATATATATTTTAGCATGAGATATTTTTGATAATATTTCATATAAACTATTAATATCATCTTCTAAAGTTTTATCATAGTTAATTATTATATTATCGCTTTTTTTACATTTATTAAAATATTCAGAATTATTAATGTTTATAAATATTATATTTGATGATGAAATCAATTGATTTAAATATATTATATTTTCCTTAATAATTTTATTGTCATTTTCTTTGATATTTTTTATTAATTGCTTATAAGTAATATCATCATAATTATACATATTAATATTATATTCTTTATTAAATTGATTAGATATATTATTTCTTATATTTTCATTATCAGATATTATCAAAATATTATTGATATTATCATTAAACTTGTTATATATTAAATAAGATACAATTATGGAAATAAAAAAAATAACTAAGATTTTTTTCTTTTTCATAGATTTATCACCTATTAAATTTTACTCAGTTATTTTTATTTTAGCACCTAATGAAGTTAATTTTTGTTCCAAAAATCCATATCCTCTTAAAATAACTTCACAATTATCAATTATAGTCGTTCCATTTGCAATCAATCCAGCAATTAAAAGTGACGCTCCTCCCCTCAAATCTGTAGCAGTTACTTCTTTGCCAACTAAATTTGTCGGACCATATATTTCAAGTTTATGGTTATTAATAATTTTAGTATTTGCACCCATTTTATTTAAATCAAGTGTATTTTTAAATCTATTATCATAAATTGTCTCTTCAACAATTGATTTTCCTTCTGCTTGTGTCAAAAGTGTTGTTATTGGTTGTTGTAAATCAGTTGCAAATCCAGGAAATATTAAAGTCTTTATATTAGTTGCTTTTATCTTATCACATTTAGAAATAATTAAACTATCACCATCTATTGTATAATTTATCCCCATATCATTTAGTTTTAATAGTAATGCCCCTATATGTTCTTTAATTATACCTTTTAATTTTAAATTTTTTCCCAATAATGCTCCAATAATAACATAAGTACCACATTCTATACGATCTGGAAACACTTCTATTACACCATTATTTAAATTAGTTTTTCCCTCTATTTCAATTCTTTTAGTACCTGCGCCATTAATTTTAACTCCCATATTAATTAAAAAAGAGGCTACATTTGAAATTTCTGGCTCCATTGCCGCATTTTCTATAATAGTTGTTCCAGTAGCACCAACAGCTGCTAACATAATATTAATGGTTGCACCAACACTAGGAAAATCTAAATATATTCTTTTGCCAATTAATTCATCTGCTGTAATTTTATACCTATTTTCATTAATTTCTACTTTTGCGCCTAGCTCTTCAAATCCTTTAATATGAATATCTATTGGTCTTGATCCAATATCACATCCACCTGGAAAAGAAATTTCGACTTTCTTATATTTAGCTAAAATAGCTCCCATAAAATAATATGATGCTCTCATTTTCGAACTTAACTTTTCAGATATAGGTTTATTTATTAATTTACTAGAGTCTAATATTAATTTATCGTCATTTTGTTCAACTTCACAATTTAATTCTTTCAGTATTTCTAACAAATAATCTATATCCCTAATTTTTGGTACATTATAAATAATACTTTTCTCTTTAGATAAAATAGCTGCTGGTATTAAAGCTACGGCACTATTCTTAGCACCACTAATCTTTATTTCTCCTGATAAAATGTGTTGGCCTTCTATTACAAGTTTCGACATAAAATCACCATTTAAGCCTTTCTAACTATAATATACTATTAATATTAAGATTTAGCAAGAAATTATAATAATAGTTTTATTATTTTACATAAATATATCTCTAAATATATCAAATATTTTAAACTTAATTTTCACTTTTCCATTTTTACTTAATTGTGAATCATCATTTGAATAATTATTTTCATAATCGCTCATACACAAAGAAGGATAAAGAAAACACCAATAATTATTTCCCTTAGCATCTCCAATTTCAATAACAAGTGATTCATAAAGGCCTTCTTTATATATTTTACCTTTATATTCTTTTTGAGGAAATTCATTAAGTCCATACATGACATTATATGTTTTATTATAATTATTCTTTTCAAATATAGTATTTATTCTACTTTCAATAGTTGATAAATTATTTAATATATTTTTTTTAACTTTTTCTCTATCAGAGTTAATAAAGACTATATTTGATAATTCTTTTACAACTTTTTCTTTCATAATTATATCTTCAATATTATTTGAATTAGCAATTACTCTAAACCTTATTTCATTATTATTTATATTATAGTTTTCATCACTCCATATAATAATTAATGTTATTAATAATAAAATTATTACTATTATTTTTTTCATAAAAAATAACCAACCTTTCAATTTATGTTGGCTATTTTTTTAATTATTTATTCAATTTTACCAAATATAAATATATATCTATCTTTTCCTGATAAATCTTTTTCTGTTGTAATTATAAAATTTGATAAATATTTATTTGCTATTTTTTTTATTAACTCACTTTGATTACAGCCAATTTCCAAAGCTATTAAATACTTGTTTTTTACATATTTTTCAGCTTCACAAATTATTTTTTCATAAAAATATAAACCATCGTTTGGTGCAAATAAAGCTATATGTGGTTCATACTTATAAACTTTCGGCATTATTTTTTCTGTTTTAGCAATATATGGTGGATTGCTAATAATAACATTATATTTATTATATATATTTTCGTAAATATTACTTTTAAATGCTTTCGACGTCGATTTATTTTCTTTAATATTTATATTTGCCACTTTTAGTGAAGATGATGATACATCAACACCATCAACATCACAATTTAACTCTTTATTTAATGCTATTGTTATTGCACCACTACCACATCCAATATCTAAAATATTTATCTTTTCATTATTAAAATATTCTTTAATATACTTAATAGTTTTTTCTACTAAATATTCTGTTTCATATCTAGGTATTAAAACATTTTCATTAACTCTTATCTTATACCCATAAAAATTAACATATCCTATTAAATATTGTATAGGGTAATCTTTTTTTAATTTTTTATAATCATGATCTATATTTTTACTTACTTTAATTAACTCCAATGATTCTGTTTTAGAATATCCGAGATTCATAATTTTATCTAACATTACTTTCCTCTAATTTTCTTCTTTCATCTTCTGCTATTAAAGCTTCAATTAAATCTTCTAAATCTCCATCCATAATTTTATCTAAATGCATAACTGTATAATTTATTCTATGATCTGTTAATCTATTTTGAGGATAATTGTAAGTTCTTATTTTTTCTGATCTATCCCCACTACCAATCTTGCTTCTTCTTTCATTACCAATCTTTTCATCTTGCTCTCTTTGTTTTAAATCATATAGTCTAGATTTTAATATTTGCATAGCTCTTTCTTTATTTTTTATTTGACTTCTTTCTACTTGACAATATACTACAATATTGGTTGGTATATGAGTTATTCTTACTGCTGAATCAGTTGTGTTAACACATTGTCCTCCAGCTCCACTACTTCTAGTAATATCTATTCTAATATCACTATCTTTTATTTCTATTTCAACTTCATGTACTTCAGGCATAACCAAGACAGTTGATGTTGAAGTATGTATTCTTCCCTGTGACTCCGTCTCAGGAACTCTCTGTACTCTATGAGCCCCACTTTCATATTTCATTTTAGAATACACTGCTTCACCACTCAAAGTAAATTCAATTTGAGAATATCCACCATTCTCACTATGAACTTCATTAGTAATTTCTAATTTCCAATTTTGCTTTTCTGCATATTTGCTATACATTCTAAATAAGTCTCCAGCAAATATATTTGCTTCATCTCCACCTGCAGCTCCTCTTATTTCAACAATTACATTTTTTTCATCATTTTCGTCTTTTGGTAAAAGCATCCTTTTTAATTTATCTTCTAATTTTTCTTTCTCAATATGCAATGTATCTAATTCTTCTTGAGCAAAATCCTTCATTTCAATTTCTTTTAACATTTCTTTAGCAGCATCTATATCTTCTAAAACAGTATTATATTTTTTATATACTTGAACTATTTTTTCAATTGAATTTTTTTCTTTTGAAACTACTTGCATTTTTTTATAATCTTCATAGACTTCGGGTTTTAATAATTCTTCATTAAGTTGATTATATCTTTCTAGTATTATTTCTAATCTTTCTTTCATTTTTCCTCCTCTTGAATTAATATAAGAGAAAATCTTTATAATTCAGATTCGTCTTCATACCCATCGTCAACAATTACTAAATCTTTTAAATCATCTTCTTCTTTATCATCATCTAGTTCATCAATATCATCATAATAATTATTATCTTCTTCTTCATTTTCAAGTTCTTCTGGCAAAATATCATCCTCTAAATCTTCTTCAAGTTCCTTGATATTAATTTCAGAAGTATGATTTTCTCTTAAATCCCAATATCCTTTATCCAATTGTATAAATCTTTTTTCAGTAGCAAGTAATGCAAAAAAATCACCTATTTGATTTTCAAAAGCTGATGAACCTAAATTTAAAGTATCACAAATAATTTGAAATATATCATTTATTTTCATTTTTTTACCTTTTTCTTTTAAAATAATATATGCTATATCATCAAAAGGCATTGTTTCTAATTCTTCCTTTGTTACTGTCTTAAATTTCATCTTTATCCTCCTTAGACTATTTCTTTCCATTAAAATTATACTTATTTTTTATAATAAATCAAGTATTTTTTATACTTTTATTTTACATAATAAATATAGTGATATTTTATGAAAAAAATTATATTTATATTAAAATTAACAACATTATTTATGTTCTTTAGTATTATAGTTTATCTAGGATTATATGTATATGCTTTTATCACGCCTAAATTATATATAAATAATTCAGACAGTATTATTATATACGACAAATATGGTGAAAATATTTTTGATAATAATGAAACTAGTGATTATACAAAACTAAACAACATAAGTCCATATGTAAAAAATGCAATTATAGCAACGGAAGATAAAAAATTTTACAATCACAATGGATTTGATTTTTTAAGAATAATTAAAGCAATGTTAGTAAATATTAAAAGTGGAGAATTAAGACAAGGAGCATCAACTATTTCACAACAATATATTAAAAATTTATATTTAACTTTTGACAAAACATGGCAAAGAAAAATTGAAGAAGCTTTTTTAACTATAGAGTTAGAAACACATTATAATAAAGATGAAATACTAGAAGGTTATTTAAATACGATTGATTTTGGAGCTGGTAATTATGGAATAAAACAAGCAAGTAATTATTATTTTAACAAAGAACCAAATGAATTATCTATTGAAGAAGCTACCTTATTAGTTGGAATACCGAAAAATCCAAGTTATTATAATCCTATATCTAATTATAAAAATGCAAAAAATAGACAAAAAGATGTGTTATATTCAATGTATAGAAATGGATATATAAAAGAAAAGGATATTGAAAATATATATAATAAAGAACTCGTATTTTATGCTAAAAGTACTAAAAGTGAATTATCCAGTGTATTTTATTATAAAGATGCTGTTTTATCAGAGATGGCAAATATTAAAACTATACCTAATTTATTAGTTGATAATGAAGAAATTAAAATATATACTAATTTTGATAAAGATGCACAAAAAAAATTAGAAAATAATATAGATAATGAAATGAAAAATACATCTCTTCAGGTAGCATCTATTATTATTGAGCCAAAAACAGGAAAAATTGTTTCTCTAATTGGTGGTAAAGATTATTCAAAATCTCAATTTAATAGAGCTACATCATCAATAAGGCAAGTTGGATCTACCATTAAACCTATATTATATTATGCGGCTTTAGAAAATGGATTTACATCAGCAAGCACTTTTTTAAGTGAAAGAACTACATTTAATTTAGGAAATGAAACATATTCTCCTAAAAATGCTAATAATAAATATGCTAACTCTAATATAACTATGTTGGCTGCTATTGCATATTCAGACAATATTTATGCAATGAAAACTCACTTATTTTTAGGACTAGATACTCTTAGTAATACAATGAAAAGACTTAAAGTAAATACTAAAATTAAAGAAGTAGCATCATCAGCACTTGGAACATCTGAAATTAATATTATAGATTTCAGTAATGCATATATTACTCTTGCAAATGAAGGAAAACATGAATATCCACATTTAATTGAAAAAATAACTGATAAAAAAGGTAATATTTTATATGAATATAAATACAATAATGAATATATTTTAAATAAAAAATATGTTTATATATTAAATAATATGTTATCTCAAACTTACAATTATGATTTAGTAAGTTATACTTCTCCTACTTTGCTTAGTATCTCAAATAAATTAGATAGCAAATATGCTGTTAAAAGTGGAAGTACTTCAACTGACTATTGGACTATAGGATATAATAATGATTACTTAATGATGGTATGGGCTGGTAATGATGATAATAGTGAAGTCAATCCAAACGATTCTATAATTACTAAACAAATTTGGGCAAAAACTATAACTTCTTTAAAAAATAATACAAAATCTTGGTATGAGTTACCTAAAGGAATAACAATGAACCCTATTGATCCTCTAAGCGGCAAAGTTAAAAGTAATGGTATACCTTGTTATTTTGAAAATGGTAGTGAGCCTGGATTTGAAACAATTGAGTTTTTTGAAACTATATCAAAAAAATAATATTAAATTTAATATTATTTTTCTATTTCTATAATTATTTGATATTTATCAGGTAAATCTTTTTCATTAGTTTTAATATTTTTGTTATTTACCTCTAATTCATCAATATATTTTCTAATTGTACTAATTATATTTGGAATATTTATTTCTTGTTTAACTGTTGTTGTACTATCATCATTAACATTAGTATTGTGTATATGCTCTTGTGTAATCATTTCTTTTTGTTCAAAATTTTGATAAAGTCTATTATATATATTACTCATATTATTATTCATTTGAAATGGATTTATATCTTCTTTTTTCCCTTGATATTCATTTATTTTAAATCCACTATCTAATTTATCATCTATATTTACAACTTCTGGTATTTTATAATCATATAAATTTTTCGCAGTTTCTTCATTTAATTTTTTTTCTAAAATTTCATCTAGTTTTTTAATTCTAAATTGATTCTCTATATCATCACTTGATTCTTTTTTAATATCGATACTTTCACCATTTACAAATTTTTCAATTTCTTTTGGAACATCTATCCCTTTTGTTTTTTTTGTTAATATATTATCAATAACCTCTTCTGTTTGCTTTACTGTTAATCTTTCGTTAATGATTCTATCTAATATATCGTTTTGTAAATTTTCATCATTTATAGTTAATAAACTTCTTGCATGTCTTTCAGATATTTTACTATATAATAAAGCGTTTTGAACTTTTTTTGATAAATTTAATAATCTTAATTTATTAGCTACTGAAGACTGACTAATACCTAATTTAGAAGCTATTTCTTCTTGTGTAAAATTTCTATCAATTAATTTTTTATATGATTGTGCTTCTTCAATTGGTGTCAAATTCTTTCTTTGTAGATTTTCTAAAAGAGCTATTTCAGCACTAGTATTGTCATCAGTATTATTAATAATAGCTGGGATTGTTTTTAAACCTGCTAGACAAGAAGCTTTATATCTTCTTTCTCCAGCAATTATTTCATACTTATCTCCTATATTTCTAAGAACTATAGGTTGAATTACACCATATTTACTAATAGAATTAGATAAATTTTCTAATTCTTTATCGTCAAATGCTAATCTTGGTTGAAATCTATTAGGTATTATATCATCCAGTGGTATATTAAAAATTTTATCCTTTTTTTCTTCCATATTAATCCCTTTTCTCTCATCCTATAATAAGTTTAATTCATTTAAAATAATTTATCAAGATTTAAATTTATATTATACAAAATTTTTTATATTTACACTATTCATTATAAATTATTTTTTATAATTATTAACTATAACATTGTAGTTTCGTGGGTATTTATTATCAGTTTTTTTTATTTTTTTAAATATAATTAAAGTTCTATCAGACATTTCTTTTGGTAATTTATATTTTATTGTGTCAACTAATTTATAAGATAATTTAGAAATATTACTTAAACTATCATATAATTCTTCTTTTATATTAGATTTTAATGGTATAAATAAACCACCGACTTTAACTAAAGAACTTGATAATTCTAATATTATATTTAAATTTGAAACAGCTCTACATGTTACTATATCAAATAATTCTCTATTTTTTTTGCCAAATTCCTCTACTCTTGAGTTTATTATATTAACATTACTTAAATTTAATAATTTTACTACTTCATATAAAAATGTTATTTTTTTATTATTTGATTCAATAAGAGTAACTTTTAAATTATTAAAAATTATTGCTAATACTAATCCAGGAAAACCTGCTCCAGTACCAAAATCGCATAATTCTTGGTTTTCTAATTTGACTGCTTTTGATATACATAATGAATCATAAAAATGTTTTAAATATATATCATCATCTTGAATAATTGTTGTTAAATTGATTTTATAATTCCATTCTTGTAACAATTTTTTATATATTTCTAACTTTTTAATATATATTTCTTCTATATTAATATCTAATTTTTTACATTCATTTATAAACTCGTCTATTTTCATTTATTATATTCCTTTTTTAAATATACAAGTAACATAGTAATATCTGATGGGTTAACACCACTTATTCTAGAAGCTTGTCCTATTGTTCTTGGTCTTATTTTTGTAAATTTTTGTTTTGCTTCAGTAGCTATATTTCTTACTTTATCATAATCAATATCATTTGGAATTTGTTTTTCTTCTAATTTTAACATTTTATTAACTTCAATTTGCGTTTTTTTAATATATCCTTCATATTTAATATTAGTTTCAACTATATCACAAATTTCTCTTTCATAATCGCAATTTAAATATTTTAAAAGATTTTTTAATGATATTTCTGGCCTTTTAATTATTTCTATTAATTTTATTCTTCCACTAATATTTGAAGAATTATTTGCTGTTAAGAATTCATTGTTTTCTTTATTATATTCTAGATAATTTTTATTTAAAAAATCTTCTAAATTTTTTATTTTATCCAACTTTTTGTAATAAATTTCTTTTTTTTCATTACTAATTAAATTTAAATCAATTGCTCTCTTGGTTAATCTTACCATCGCATTATCATGTCTTAATAATAATCTAAATTCAGCTCTTGATGTTAATAATCTATAAGGTTCTGTTATTCCTTTATTAATTAAATCATCTATTAATACACCAATATATGCTTCATTTCTTTTTAAAATAAATGGTTCTTTTTCATCAATTTTTAAAACAGCATTTATACCTGCTATTAAACCTTGAGCAGCTGCTTCTTCATATCCACTTGTTCCATTTATCTGGCCTGCAGTAAATAAATTACAAATTATTTTACTTTCTAAATTCATTTTTAATTGAATTGGATCAATTGCATCATACTCGATTGCGTATCCATATTTAGTAATTTTACAATTTTTTAAACCTTTTATTGTATGTAGTAATTTTTCCTGAATATCATGAGGCATTGTAGTCGAAAATCCACCAACATAAAATTCAACATCATCACTTCTTTCAGGTTCTAAAAATATTTGATGTCTATCTTTATCACTAAACTTTACTACTTTATCTTCAATAGAAGGACAATATCTTGGTCCAACACCTTTAATTAATCCACTATATAAAGCGCATTTATCTAAATTATCTAAAATTATTTTATGCGTTTCTTTATTTGTATAAGTTAAATAACATGGTTTTTGATTACTAAGATCATAACTTGCATCATAGAAGTTAGAAAAAGTTAATGGTTCATCGTCACCATTTTCTACTTGTACTTCATTAAAATCTATAGAATTTTTTAATATTCTAGGAGGAGTTCCTGTTTTTAGCCTTATTATATTAATTCCATATTTTTTTAAAGAACTACTTAAAAACATAGAGTTTTTTTCACCATGAGGACCACCTTTATAACTTTCATGTCCACATAAAATATCAGAATTAAGATAAGTTCCTGTTGTTAATATAACAACAGATGAATATATCTTCTCACCATTTTCAGTAATAATTCCTTTTACAATACCATTTTCAACAATTATTTCTTTAACGAATCCCTCTTTTAAATCTAAATTTTTTGTATTTTTTAAAGTATTTAACATTTCTTTAGAATATATATCTTTATAACATTGTGCTCTTAAAGATCTAACGCCAGGTCCCTTTTTAACATTTAACATTTTAATTTGTATTTGAGTTTTATCTGCATTTGAACCCATTTCTCCACCGAGAGCATCAATTTCTCTAACTACTATTCCCTTAGCTGAACCACCTATCGATGGATTACATGGCATATCACCTACATTTTTTATATTTCCAGTAATAACAAATGTATTTTTGCCATATCTTGCGCAAATTAAACTGGCCTCACATCCCGCATGTCCAGCTCCTACTACTATTACATCATAATACTTCAATTCAATCATCTACTTTCCAAGACAAAACTTACTGAATATTTCGTCTAATAATTCATCTCTATATACTTCTCCAGTTATTTCACCTAATGTTTCCCATAATAACTGAACATTAATTTCAATTAAGTCAACTGGTATATCTTTACTTATTTCTTCATTTATTTCTTCAATAACTTCTATACATTTTTTTAATAAAGAAATTTGTCTAGCATTTGATATATAAGTATAATCTGATTTTTCTATATCATTTAAATTAAATATATCAATTAATCTGTTTTTTAATAATTCTATTTTATTTTTTTCTTTTGTATTAATAGTTATACTTTCAAATTTATCCAATTTTTTATTTTTAAATTCCCCTTTATCAGATTTATTATATACAATTAAAACTTTTTTATCTTTTATTTTATCTAATACTTCTTTGTCTTCATTATCAAATTCAGTAGAAGAATCTAATATAAATAAAATCAGATCAGATTTATTAATCCTATCAATACTTTTTTTAATACCTATTTCTTCAACTATTTCATTAGTTTTTCTAATACCTGCAGTGTCATAAAAATTTATTTCAATTCCATTTAATAATATTTTTCCTTCTACTATATCTCTTGTTGTACCCTTAATATTTGTAACAATAGCTTTATCTTCTCCTAATAAACTATTTAAAATGCTACTTTTACCAACGTTTGGTTTACCCACTATTGAAATATCTATTCCATTTTTAATAAATATTCCATTTTTACTATTATCTAACAATACATTTATTTTTTCTTTTACATATTTTACTTTTTCACTTATTAATTCCTTAGTTACTACAATAGCATCTTCATATTCTGGGTAATCTATATTTACCTCAATATTAGCTATTAAACTTAATATATTTTCTCTCAAATTTTTAATTTTATTTGATAAATCTTTATTTATACCTTTCATTGCCATTTTTCTTGATGCTTCTGTTCTAGATAATATCATATCAGATACTGCCTCTGCTTCTACTAAATCTATTCTCCCATTTAAAAAAGCTCTTTTCAAAAATTCTCCAGGTTCTGCTTGTCTACAACCATTAGTTAATAATAATTCCATAATTTTATTAACACTCATAGTTCCTCCATGAGTATTAATTTCTACTATATCCTCTGTTGTAAATGATTTAGGCTTTTTAAAAATAGATACCAATACTTCATCTATTTTTTCATTTTTATCCTTAATAAAACCATATGTTATTGTATTTGTTTCTTTTTTTGTTAAATCACCACTAAATATTTTATTAACAATATTAATTGAATCATCTCCACTAACTCTAATTACATTAATAGAACTATTTCCAACTAAAGTTGCAATTGCACAAATTGTATCATTCATAGATATACCCTTTCTTTCCAAAAGATTATAACATAAACATCATTTAAAGTAAATGAAATTATTTTGTATTTAAAAACCTATAAGTCTATTCCTTATAGGTTTAATATTTATTTATTTATTCATCTTCTTTTTCGTAATATTTTACAATCACTGACCTATTTGGTTCCTCACCTTCAGATTCTGTTTTAATATATTTAAATCCTTGTAATGCCTCATGAACTATCTTTCTTTCATAAGAATTCATTGGATCTAATTTTACTGATACTTTAGATAATGTAACTTCTCTTGCTATCTTTTTAACTTTTTTCTCTAAAAAATAATTTTGCTTCTCTTTATAATTTTCTACATCAATATTTATATTTACATATATATCAATAGCCATAAATATTGCTTGTCTTACATATACTTGAATTGAATCTAATATATGTCCTTTTTTACCAATCAATAACGAATTATTTTTAGAAAAAATTTCATATTTTATTTTTCCTTCTTTAATTTTAGTTTCTATATTAGCATCGATATTTAATAAGTTTAATAATTCTTTCAATATTGTTTTACCAAGTTCAGCAACATCTGATAATTTTACTAATTCTAGTATATATTTTTTACCACCAAACAGACCACCTTTTTCTTCATAAAGTTTTGTAATTACTTCAGATTTTTCACAATTTAATTCACCTAAAGCTTTTTCTAATAATCCTTGTTTATTTTTTGATTGAAATTTGTACTTCTCCATATATTACAACTTACCTTTCTTAACAATTAAATTTTGTACAACTGTAAATCCACTTGATACTATCCAATAAAGTGCAATTGATGTTGGCAAACTTGTTGATGCAAGCCCTATAAATATTAACATAAATGTACTCATCATTTTCATTTGTTTTTGTTGCATTTCATTACCAGTCACAGTGTTGTTCATATTCTTAAATGAATAATATGTAGTTAATAGAATTAATGCAAGTAATAATATATACCAATAATTTCCAGATACTATTCCTTCTATTGGTGTTGTTCCTAAATTAAATACTTTTAAAAAATCATTTTCAAAAAACGCAGGAACTCTATATACGGCTTCCAAAAAAGCAAAAAATATAGGTAATTGTAAAAAGGCAAATAGACAACTTGATAATGGATTAATATTATATTTTCTATAAATCAACATCATTTCTTGACTTTTAGCCATCATAGAATCTCTATCTTCTTTTCCTTTATATTTTTTTTCTATTTTTTCTAAATCTTTTTGAGCAGTTTTAAGATTTTCACTCATATTAGTAGATTTTAATGATATTGGTAATAAAATTAATCTTAATATAAATCCTACTATCATAATTGCAAAACCATTATTTTTAACTACTATACCAACTTTAATAATTATCCATGCTAATGGTTTTACAAATAAAGATGTCCACAATCCTTCATATCCACCTGAATTAATTTTTAATTCTTTACATACAGGTAATGAATCATAATCAATTTTGAAATTATCTTTATTTTCTGAATATATTTTTTGTAATGTTTCATCTTCTGGTTTACAAATTATGTTAGAAACATAACTTTTTTTTGTATTTGTTTCTTTATCTTCTATTGTTACTCTCTTAGTACAACCACTCAAAATTAATAAAGCTAAAAAAACTATTACAATCTTTTTTTTCATTATTTTTCTCCTTCTATACAATTAATTAATTCACTTCTAATAATTGTATAAGTAATATCTAATATTGGTTTCCTTAATATTATAACATAATCTTTCGAATAATTAATATTATTTTTCATTAAAATATCTTTTATTCTTCTCTTATATAAATTTCTTATATGGGCTTTTCCTATTTTTTTACTTACACTAATACAATATCTATTATAATTTAATTCATTTTTACAATAAAAAATAATAAAGTATCTATTAACTATTTTTTTAGAATTTTTAATTATTTCTCGTATTTCTTCATTTTTTCTAATTATATACTTTTTATTCATTATTATTCTTCCTTCAAACTTACTCTTTATATTATATAAAAAAAATTACTTGATTTAAAGTAATTTATTTAGATAGTTCTTTTCTTCCTTTAACTCTTCTAGATTTTAATATATTTGTTCCTTTTCTAGCAAAAAAACCAGAAGTTTTACTTTTTTTACGATTATTTGGTTGAAATGTTCTTTTCATAATATCCTCCGTTTCTCTTTGACTGAAATAGATTATATTATAACTTTCTATAAAAGTCAACTTATTTATTTCTACTTGTCTATCATATTTTTATTAATACTCTATCGTATTTATCAAACTAGCAGCTAATTCTGAAAAATTATTATATTTATCTATATATCTGTATAAATTATTAATAAATTCCTTTCCAGAGATTTCACTGCCATCATTCAAATATATTTTACAATTAGATGGTATGTTTTGAATTATATTATTTTTTTCTATATAATCTTTTATTTTTGTTAATTTTCCATTTCTTAATGTTATTTCTTTATTTCCATATTCTTCTGTTAAAATATATTTAATTGAATAATTATTATTTTTTTCTTTTTTTATATAATTATCTAATATATTTAATAAGTAATCTATAATTTCATAACATTGTTTAAAATTAAAATTAAATTTTTTATGTGCAAAGTATGTTGCCGATAGTATTAGTAACAATTTAGTAATCCTATCCATTTTTTTATCAATTAAATTTAATAGGTTATCTATATAATTAAAATTATTAGATAATATTTTATTAAATATATTATAAAATTCGTTATAATATATTTCACTTTTTTCTTTTTTAATATGACTTTCATAAAATTTAGAATATGCAACATTTAAAAAATCATCATCTTTATATTTAATAATAATATTATTATCTAATTTATTTATAAAATATATCATATTATTTTCATCTAATTTTAAAATAAAATCATTAGCATTATAACTACTTAAATCCATTGAATGATTCTCTTTTAATATTTCAAAAATATCTTCACCATTATTTATCAAATTATAATATTTATATAATAAATTAAGCATTCTTTTTTTATTAAGATTTTTTTCACTTTTATTTAAATTCGAAATAAAATTTAAAAATGAATCCAAATTAATAGTTTTATTATCTTTTAATTTTGAATAATACAAGTATAATGTTTGTATAAATATATTCTTAAAAGAATATGGTTTTATATCAAAATATATTCCAATTAAATTATTTTGATATAAAAATTTTAGAGTTCTAGATTTTATAATATTATTTAATTCATTATCTTTTCCAAAAAAATTAATTATTTTATTTGCATCATTGATAGTAAATACTATAATTTGAAAAATAGTATTTTTTACATATTTATATAATTTTATTTTAAAATTTATTCTATTTTCATATAAAAAATAGATAAGTTTATTAGCTATTATTTCATAAGTATTATCAAAAACTGGAATATCTAATATTATATTTTCAAAATCATAATTATTATTTTGATTTTCTATATAATAATAATTATTAAATTCTAGATATTTTAAATTCATATTTATATTTAATGTATTATTAAATATTTTGTTCGCAATGTCATTAATATTTTTTTTGTATGAATTTATTTCAATATTATATCTAAAAATTTTATTTAAAAATTCTGAAAAATTTGATTTATTATAAATTTTATACATCTCATTTAAAAATTTTTCAATATTTTCTTTTTGTTCCATATTTAACACCATTTTAATTTTAACATATTTTTTATTTTATGTTAACTTATTAACAGTATTTTAACATTTTATGTTAACTTATTAACAAGTTATTAACATAATATTATTTTAAAAATGTTAATTTGTTGAAAATGTTAATAACTTTAAAATTAGTATCTATTTAATTGAAAAAATTGTTTACAATTTGTGAGTTAGTTGTTAATATAAATGTTAATATATTTTTTTATTTTGACATTATAAAAAGTTGATTTATAATATTGGTGTAAGTGTTTTAGAAAGGATGGTTTTATGACAAAAGAAGAACTATGGAATGAATTGTTATTAAAAATAAGTAAACGAGTTTCTCCTATAACATTTAACTGCCTTTTTAAAGAACTTAATTTATATTCTTATAAAGATAGCAAATTAATCATTGTTTTACCAGAAAATAATAACAATAATGAATTATATTTACAAAATATTAAGAATTGTTATGGTGAGATTGTTGAAGAAATTGTTAATGATATAACAAATGATTCTTGTAATATAGAATATTTATTACCAGATGAAATTAAAGAGTATGAAGAAAATTTAAAAAACAAATCAATAGAAAAATTTGATAATAATTTTGATGAAGTAACAAATTACAAATATGAAAGTAATTTCAATCCAAAATATACTTTTGATACATTTGTTGTTGGAGAATCTAATAGATTAGCATATGGAACAGCTCTTTCGGTTGCACAAAATCCTGGAAAAATGTATAATCCATATTTCATATATGCTAAAAGTGGTCTTGGAAAAACTCATCTAATGCATGCTATTGGAAATTATATAGTTTCACATTCTGATAAAAGAGTTTTATATATAACATCTGAACAATTTATTAATGATTATGTTTCTATAGTTAATGCAAAAAATAAAAACAATAATAATATAACTTATTTGGAAGCTTTTAGAGAAAAATATAGAAATGTAGATGTATTAATGATTGATGATATTCAATTTTTAGAAAAAGCAACTAAAACTCAAATTGAATTTACTAATACTTTTAATTCATTATATGATAATGAGAAACAAATAATAATTGCTTCTGACACATCAATAAATGATTATAAATATTTAGAAGATAGATTAAAAACTAGATTTGGTTGGGGACTTACAGAATCAATTAATCCACCTGAATTAGAATTAAAAAAGAATATTATAAGAAAAAAAGTAATGTTAAATGATTTTCCAAGATTAAATGAAGATGTAATCGATTATATTGCTAATAATTGTGGAAATGATATTAGAAATTTAGAAAATTCTGTACTTAGATTATTTGCATATAAAATTACTCTTAATGTTGACGAAATTACATTAGAAGTAGCACAAAATGCTCTACAAGAATATGTTGGAAAAGTTATATATAGGACAAATTCAATTGCTAAAATAATAGATGTAGTAGCAAAATACTATGGTTTAGAATCAGCAATGATTAAAGGAAAAATGAGAAATAAAAATGTAGTTATGGCTAGATCAATAGCTATATATCTAAGTTGTTTAATGACAGATGAAAGTTTAGAGAGAATTGGATTAGAAATGGGGGGAAGAGATCATTCAACTATAATTTATTCTAGAGAAAAAATAAATGAAGAATTAAAAACAAATAATAAATTACAAGAAGAAATTAAAATATTAAAAGAAAAAATTTGTGAATAATTTGTATAGTTATTAACATATTAACAAAATAAAAAAATAAATATAATAAGGTAAGAACTTAACATAAATAAGTTATCAACATTATTAACATCTAATATTAATAATAATATATATAATAAGGAGGAAATATTATGAAATTGTTAATAGAAAAAAATGTTTTAATAGAAGGATTAAATGCAGTTAGTAGAGCTTTATCTACAAGAAATATTATACCAGTATTAAATTGTATAAAATTTGATTTAAAAGAAAATGGTCTTTATCTTACAGCTACAGATAATGATATAACTATCCAATACTATATAGATAAAGAATATATAAAAAATATAGAAGAAACTGGTTGTTCAATAATTTATGGTAAAACTTTATTAGAAATAATTAGAAAAATTAATAATAATGATATATTAATTGAAAATTTTGAAAATAATGAAGTATCATTTAAAACTCAAAATTCTACTTATAATTTTAACTGCTATATGGTTGAAGATTATCCTAATATTAGTTTAGAGGAAGTAAAAAATCCAATAAAAATATCTAGTAATGTATTTAAAGAAATTATAAATAAAACAACTTTTGCTTGTTCATTACAAGAAAGCAATCCTGTATTAACAGGTGTTAATATTAAAATTCAAGGGAATTCATTTGAATGTGTAGCTACTGATTCATATAGAATCTCAAAAATAAATTTAAATTTAAATGAAATATATATGGATAATATAAATATTGTTATACCAGCAAAAAATATCAATGAATTTGTTAAGATATTAAATAATGATACTGATTTAGAAATACATGTTTTTAGTAATAAAGTAATATTTAAGTTAGATAATATTATTTTTCAATCTTCATTACTTAATGGTAATTATCCTCAGTTAGAAAATATTTTTCCAAAAGAATATGAATATCAAGTTAAAGTTAATTTAAAAGAATTATATAATACATTAGATAGAGCTTCATTATTTACAGGTTCTAATAAAAAATATATTGTTGATGTAGAAATTAAAGATAATAATTTAATTATGAAAGCATCTAATACAGAAATGGGTAAAGTAGAAGAAAAAATTGAAATAAATAATATTACAAACAACAATATATATATATCTTTTAGTTCTAAATATATGTTAGAAGCATTAAAAATGTTTGATAAAGAAGAAATTTATATACTATTAAACAGTGGAATTAAACCATTTGTTTTAAAAGAAGAAAATAATGATAATTTTATTCAATTAATTTTTCCAATTCAAACAATTTAAAAAAAATATACTTATAAAATTCATTTATAAGTTTTTTTTATGGAAAAATTTACCAACTCGACATATTTTGACAAAATTTGACAAATATATTGTGCTAATATAGCAATCAATCTATTTGAAAGGGGGGATATCTATGCAATATGAAATAACATCTGATACACAAGTTATATTGCCAATTGGAAAAGGATGTTCTAAGATAATTGAAAATGGAGATGAATATATAGTAAATATTGATACTCATAAAATTTTAGAACATAGTTGTGAATATTTTGGTAGTTCATATGAAGGCAGAAAAGAAGGTACAAAAAAAATACTTGGTATTACTCATAAGTCACCAATAATAGTTGAAGAGAGTAGGCAAATAATATTTTTTCCTACTTCTTCACCAGAAAATATAGATTGTATTTGGATTAATCTTGAAAAAATTGAGAAGTATTTTAAAACTAATAATAAAAAATCTGCTATTATTTTTAAAGATGGAACAACACTAGAATTTAATATTTCAATTGGTTCATTAACAAATCAAATTTTGAGAGCAACAAGACTAAAATATTTATTAAATGAAAGAGTAGTAAAAAAAGAAGATAATAATTAAATTATCTTTTTTTATTATCATTTTTGTGATATAATCTTATTAGTGAGTAGGTGTACTGCTTAAATATAAAAATTTAAAAAAAGGGGATTTATGAGGTTTAAAATGAATATTACCAAAATAGAACTAAATAATTTTAGAAATTATGAAAAGAAAATTTTTGATAATTTTTCAAATTTAAACATTATTATAGGGAAAAATGGAATAGGTAAAACATCTATAATAGAAGCAATTTATTTAGGTAGTTTAGCAAAATCTTTTAAAACTAATAATGAATTATCAATTATTAAATCAAATGAAAATTATTTTAGATTAAAAATAAATTATTTTGATTATGGAATTAAAAAAAATTTAGAAGTTTTTTTAGATAAAAATGGAAAAAAAACAAAGATAAATTCTAAACCTCAAAAAAAATTAAGTACATTTATATCGCAATATAGAGTAATTTTATTAACACCGGACGAATTAAAATTAATTAAGTCTTCACCGACTATTAGAAGAAATTATTTAAATATTCAAATATCTCAACTTCATAAAGAATATATTTATTTTTTAAATAATTATAATTTGTTGATTAAAAATAAAAATGATTACTTAAAAAAATTACTTGTTAATAATACATTAGATATTAGATATTTAGATATTCTTGATGAAAAAATAGTCGAAGAAGGTTTAAAAATTTACTATTATAGAAAAAAATATATTGAAAATATTAATAAAAATATTAATAATATTTTCAGTAAATATGTTAAAAATAATAATTTGAAAATAGAATATATTTCAGATTATTCTATTAATGATAAAGAAAAAATAATTAAATTGCTCAAAAAAAATAGAAAAAAAGAAATAAATATAGGAATGACTTCTTTTGGAATTCATAGAGATGATTATGAATTTATACATAGTGGATTTAATGCAAAAGAATTTAGTTCTCAAGGATTGCAAAAATTAATAATTTTAGCTATGAAATTATCAGAAGTTGAAATATTTATTAATAATTATGAAATAAAACCAATATTGTTACTTGATGATTTATTTAGTGAATTAGATGAAAAAAATAGAAATAATATATTCAAATCATTAAATAAAAATATGCAAATATTTATTACTACAACTGATTTAAAAAATATTAACAAAAATATTATAAAAAAAGCCAAAATATATAATTTAGATGAAAGGGTGTGAGAAGATGAATGATGAGTATGGAGTAAAAGAAATACAAGTGTTAGAAGGATTAGAGGCTGTTAGAAAAAGACCAGGAATGTACATTGGTACTACTGATGTGAAAGGATTGCATCATCTAGTTTGGGAAATTGTAGATAATTCAATTGATGAAGCTTTAGCAGGTTATTGTAATAATATAGAAATAGTCATTAATAAAGATAATTCCATTACCGTTAAGGATAATGGTAGAGGTATTCCTGTTGGAATACACCCTCAAACTGGAATTTCTACAGTTGAAACTGTATATACAGTATTACATGCTGGTGGGAAATTTGGTGGTAGTGGATATAAAGTATCTGGTGGTTTACATGGTGTTGGAGCTTCTGTTGTTAATGCACTTTCTAAATGGGTAACAGTTACAGTTTATAAAGATGGCAAAATATATGAAACAAAATTTGAAAATGGTGGAAAAACTGTTCAAAAATTAGTTGAAATAGGAACTTGTGAACAAAATAGAACAGGAACTACTGTTTCATTTAAACCAGATCCTGAAATATTTGATACTGATATATATAATTATGAAATATTAAAAACTAGAACACGTGAATTAGCTTTTTTAAATAAAGGATTAAGATTAACACTAAGAGATGATAGAGATGAAGAAGATACACAGGGAGATATATTTTTATATGAAGGTGGAATTAGTGAATATGTTAAATTTATAAATCAAGGAAAAACAGTTTTACATGATAATATTATTCATTTATTTGGTGAAAAAAATGGAATAATATTCGAAGTAGCATTACAATACAATTCAGGTTATAATGATAATATTTATTCATTTGTTAATAACATTAATACACATGATGGGGGTACTCATGAAGATGGTGTTAAAAGAGCTTTAGTTAGAGTTGTCAATTCTTATGCAAGAAAAAACAATTTATTAAAAGATAAAGATGAAAATTTAAAAGAGGACGATGTAAAAGAAGGAATTACAATGATTATTTCATGTAAGCATCCAAATCCTCAATTTGAAGGTCAAACTAAGGGAAGATTAGGAAATTCAGAAGTTAAAAATCTTGCGGATAGCGTATTTTCAGAAGGATTCGAACAATTTTTATTAGAAAATCCAGATACAGCAAAAATAATAATTAATAAGTCAATATTAGCAAGAAATGCAAGAATGGCTGCTAAAAGAGCAAGAGAAGCGACTAGAAAAAGTGATTTAACAATAACAAATTCATTTGGAAAACTATCTGATTGTAAAAGTAAAGATCCAACTATATCTGAAATATTTATAGTCGAGGGAGATTCTGCCGGTGGATCTGCTAAAAAGGGTAGAGATTCGATGACACAAGCAATATTGCCTTTAAGAGGTAAAATATTAAATGTTGAAAAAGCTAGATTAGATAAGGCACTAGGAAATGAAGAAATTAAGTCAATTATTACTGCTTTTGGTACTGGAATTGGTGAATATTTTGACTTAAGTAAATTAAGGTATGATAAAATAATTATAATGACTGATGCAGATGTAGATGGAGCACATATTAGAGTATTATTATTAACATTATTTTATAGATTTTTTAAGCCTATTGTTCAAGCTGGACATGTTTATGCAGCACAACCTCCATTGTTTAGAATTATGCATGGAAAAACTAGAAAATATGCATTGGATAAAAAAGAAAAAGATGAATATTTAGCTTCTTTACCAGAAAATGTAAGAGCAAAAGCAGAAATTGCACGTATGAAAGGTTTAGGTGAAATGGATGCTGAAGAATTAAATGAAACAACAATGGATATAAATAAAAGAGTCCTAAGAAAAATAACAGTTGATGATTGTGTTATGGCAGATGCAATATTTGAAAAATTAATGGGTGATGATGTAGAGCCAAGGAAGGCATTCATAGAACAAAATGCTGAATTTGTAGAAAATTTAGATATATAGGAGGTTTATATGGAAGAAGAAAATATTAATGATGAGTATAGTGGTAGTTTTCATGAAAGAGATAGTCATGATGTAAATAATATAGTAGAAGAAGTAAAAAGTTCTTTTTTAGATTATTCAATGAGTGTTATTACTTCACGTGCCATTCCAGATTTAAGGGACGGTTTAAAACCTGTTCATAGAAGAATATTATGGTCAATGTATGAAGAAGGAAACACACCAGATAAACCTCATAGAAAATCAGCTACAACTGTTGGTAATGTAATGGGTCATTATCATCCACATGGTGATAGTTCAATTTATGAGGCAATGGTTCGTTTAGCACAAGATTTCAATCAAAGATATATGTTAATAGATGGTCATGGAAATTTTGGTAATATAGAAGGGGACGGGGCTGCAGCTTATCGTTATACAGAAGCAAGATTATCAAAAATTTCGTTAGAATTATTAAGGGATATAAACAAAGATACTGTCGATATGTCTGATAATTTTGATGTTACAAGAAAAGAACCAAAAGTTTTACCATCTAGGTTTCCAAATATATTAGTAAATGGTTCTCTTGGAATTGCAGTAGGTATGGCAACAAATATTCCACCTCATAATTTAGGAGAAGTAATTGATGGATGTATTGCTTATATTGATAATCCAGAGATAGATACACTTGGATTAATGGAATATATAAAAGGACCTGATTTTCCAACTGGTGGAATAATATTAGGAAATTCAGGTATAAAAAAAGCATATGATACTGGAAGAGGTAGTATTACTATTAGAAGTAGAGCAACAATTGAAGAATCAAATGGTCATAATAATATAGTAATAACAGAGGTTCCATATGGCGTTAATACTATGGAATTAAAAACTAAAGTAGGTGAATTAGTCCATAATAAAATAATAGAAGGAATTTCAGATTATCATACAGATTTAAAAAATGGATTAAAAATAACAATTACCCTTAAAAGAGATGCAAATCCACAAGTAGTTTTAAATAATTTATATAAACATACTTCATTTCAAGTCAATTATGGAATTATATTTTTAATGTTAGATGGATTAACTCCTAAAACATTGGGATTAAAAGATATAATTTCTAAATATATTGATCATCAAAAAGTAGTAATAATTAGAAGAACTAGATTTGATTTAGCAAAGGATGAAAAAAGGGTTCATATATTAAATGGTTATAAAATAGCTCAAGATCATATTGATGAAGTTATTAGAATTATCAAAGCTGCTAAAACAGATGATGTAGCTAAAAATAATTTAATTTCTAGATTTGGACTTGATTTAATACAAGCAGAAGCTATTCTAGAATTAAAATTGAGAAGATTAACAGGTTTAGAAAGAGAAAAAATTGAATTAGAACTTTCTGAATTATTAAAAGAAATTGATGAATTAAAATCTATACTTGCTTCTGAACAAAAAGTATTAGATATAATCAAGAAAGAAATGTTAGAAATAAAAAATAAATTTAGTGATAAGAGAAGAACTACTATTGATATGACAGCTGTTGATTATATTGAAGATGAAGCTTTAATTCCTCAAGAAGATGTAATGATTACATTAACAAATAAAAATTATATAAAAAGAATTGCAAAAAATTTGTATAAATCTCAACATAGAGGAGGAGTTGGAATTAAAGGAATAACAACAACAGAAGAGGATTATGTTGAACATTTATTATCTGTAAATACACATGATTATATATTATTTTTTACAAACAAAGGTAAAGTATATAGATTAAAAGGATATAATATTCCAGAATATTCTAGAACTGGTAAAGGTTTACCAATAATTAATTTATTACAATTAGATAAAGATGAAAAAGTTAATACTATGCTTAAAGTAAACAACAGCGATATAAACAAATGTTTGCTTTTAAGTACTAAAAATGGTTTAATAAAAAGAACTAAATTTGAAGAATTTATAAATATACGTCAAACTGGAAAGATTGCGATAACATTAAAAGATGATGACGAATTAATATCAGTTAAATTGACAAATGGAGATAGTAAGGTGCTTATGTGTTCTTCAAATGGTAGAATGGTTCGATTTGATGAAAATGAAATTAGAATTATGGGAAGAACAGCATCTGGTGTTAGAGGTATAAATTTAAATAGAGATATATGTGTTGGTACTGAAATATCAGAACCTGGAAAATTATTATTAGTTGTTACAGAAAATGGTTATGGTAAAAAAACTCCAATAGAAGAATATAGAGAAACTAAACGTGGAAGTAAAGGAGTTAAAACAATTAATTTATCTGAAAAAAATGGTAAAGTTGTAGGATTTAAATCAACAGATAATGAAAAGGATTTAATGGTAATAACTGCTAATGGTATCATTATAAGAATGGATGTTAATTCTATTTCTCAAATGGGTAGAGTTACTAAAGGAGTTAAATTAATTAATCTTAAAGATGAAAATAAGGTTGCTGCTATTTCTATCGTTGACAAAGAAGAAGAGCAAGAATCAGATCAATTAGAAAACAATTAATATATTATTTTCTTTTTTATATTAATTTTTTAAAAATAATACAAATAAAAAAAATAAAAATACAATAATAATGTTCCACGTGAAACATAAATAATATAATATTATATAATAAGTACAAAAAATATTTCCCGGGAAATAAAATTGATAGAAAAATAAAAATATAATAATAATGTTCCACGTGAAACATTATTATATATATACTTTAAAAATTAAAAAATAGTTGCAATTTGTTATATTTTTTTATAATATATAGTTGTGCAACGAAAATAAATTGAATCAGGTCAGGATTGGAAAATAGCAGCCTTAAAATTTGTTCTCGTGTGCACTTTTTTTGAGGAAAAAATGAAAAATAAAATAATAAAAAAAATGAAAAAATTAAATAAAAAAGCACTAAAAAACAATGATGTACCCGTCTCTTGCATAATAGTAAAAAATAAAAAAATTATTGCAAGTGCTTACAATAAAAAAAATAAAAAAAATAATCCTTTTGCTCATGCGGAAATATTAGCAATACAAAAAGCGGCTAAAAAATTAAAAACATATAATTTAAATGATTGTGAATTATATGTTTCCTTATATCCATGTAATATGTGTAAAGAAGTTATAAACGAAGCAAGAATAAAAAATATATATTATATATTAAATAAAAATAAAAACATAAATAATACTGCAATTTATAAAAAAATGGAATGCTATGAATATATAGATTTTAGTAAGGAATTATCAAATTTTTTTATTAATAAAAGATAGTTAAAAAATAATAATTTTGTTATAATTTAATTAGGAGGAATTATGTCATACATATCTTTATATAGAAAATATAGACCAACTAAATTTTCTGATGTGGTTGGTCAAGATGTAATTATTAAAATTATTAAAAATATTATTATTAATAATAAAATTGGTCATGCGTACATATTTAGTGGACCAAGGGGAACTGGTAAAACTACCGTCGCTAAAATATTTGCAAAAGCTGTTAATTGCTTAAATTTTGTTGATGATGTATGTGAAAAATGTGAAAATTGTACTAAAAAATCATCTGATGAAATAGATATAATAGAAATGGATGCAGCAAGCAACAATGGAGTAGATGAAATAAGAGAAATAATAAATAATGTGAAATATATGCCTTCTAATTTAAAATATAAAGTTTATATTATTGACGAAGTTCATATGTTATCAACAAGTGCATTTAATGCTTTATTAAAAACATTAGAAGAACCTCCAAATTATGTGATATTCATATTAGCAACAACAGAATTTAATAAAATACCAATAACTGTTGTATCTAGGTGTCAAAAATTTGACTTTAAAAAAATTGATGAAAAAAGCATATCTAATAGATTAAAATATATTTTAAAAAATGAGCAAAAAAAATTAAATGATGATGTAATTGACTTAATTGCAAAAATAAGTGATGGTGGGCTAAGAGACTCAATAAATTTAATGGATCAAATATTATCATTAAATAATATTAATATTACAGTTGATCAAGTTTATAATTTATTGGGTGAATTAAATGACAATGAAATATCTGAACTTTTAATGAATATTGTTAATTTTGATATTAAAGAAATATTAAATAAAATAAATATATATTCACAGGAAGGTAAAAATTTTAATAATATTGTTAATAAACTTGAATTATTATTAAGAAACATATTAATATTTAATACAACCAATAATTATTTTGAAAAAAAATATGAAAAAGAATTATTGAAGTTTAATAAAATTGATGTAAATGATTTATTATCTTTATGCATTATAATTTTCGAATTATCATATGAAATGAAAAGAACAAATAATTCTAAAACCTTATTGGAAATATATTTTTTAAAAATGGCATTGTTATTTAATAAAAAAACACAAACAAATGTTTTATTTGATTCAACTAATAATAATATAAGAGAAAAAAAATTAAATAAATCTATAAAAAATAACAGTGACGATTACATATGTGAAATTGAAGAAATAAAAAAAATAAATATTAATAATGCTTTATATAGTGCTAATAAAGAATTAAAAAAAGAATTTATTAATAAATATAAAAATATTAATGAATATCTTTCAAACAAAGAATATAATGCTATATGCAATTTATTAATTAAGGCAATACCAGAAGTTGTTGGAGAAACTAATATATTATTTACTTTTAAAAATAATTTTGAAGTTTTATTATTTAATAAAAATATAGATAATATAGAAAAATTTTTAAAAATGTTGTATAATAAAAAATATACTGTTATTGCAGTTAGTGAAGAAGAGTGGATTAGCATTAAGAAAAAATATATAGAAAATATAAAAGCTGGAATTAAGTATGAATATATGAAAGAAAAGAAAACAAAAAATATAAATACAAAAAATACTGAACTGCAAAGCAGCGTTGAAAATATATTTGGTAGTGATTATACTACTATTTAAAGGAGATTTATGAATATACAAGCAATGATGGCACAAGCTAAAAAATTACAATCACAATTAGAAAAAACTACTAATGAAATAGAAAGTACTATTTTTAAGTATGAGAATGAAAATATTTTAATAGAAGCTTATGGTAGTAATAAAATAAAAAATATTGAAATAAAAAATAAGGACATATTAGAAGATGTTGAAATGTTAAATGATATACTTTTAGTAGCAATAAATAATGTTTTAACTCAAATAAAAAATGAAAAAAATAATAAATTAGGAAAGTATACTAATGGTTTAGGAGGCCTTTTATAATTATGGCTTTGCCAAAATGTTTTATTGATTTAGTTAATAATTTATCAATTTTACCAGGAGTGGGCGAAAAAACAGCTGAAAGATATGCATATGCTTTATATAAAGAAGATGAAGATGAAGTAAAAAAATTAGTCGATTCTATTATTAGTTTTAAAAAAAATATTAAAAATTGTGAAAAGTGTGGATGTATAACAGATAAAAATATATGTGATGTATGCTCTGATAATGATAGAAATAAAAAAATATTGTGTGTAGTAGAAGACTCTAAAAATGTTTTTTTCATTGATAAAACAAAAAAATATAATGGCTATTATCATGTTTTAAATGGTTTAATTTCACCAATTGATGGTATAAATCCAGAAGATTTAAATATGACTTCTTTACTTAAAAGAATTGATGATAATATAGAAGAAGTGATAATTGCTTTAAATCCATCAATCGAAGGAGAAATTACTTCTTTATATCTTCAAAAAATATTAAAAAAATATAATGTTAAAATATCAAGACTATCTTATGGTATACCTATGGGTAGTGAAATTGAATATTTGGATCCACTCATGATAACCAAAGCACTAGATGATAGAAAAGTAATATCATAAAAATAACTCTCATAATTTATTATGAGGGATTTTTTATGTACATAGTTAAAAAATTAGTTTATACTTTATGTTTATTATATACATTAAATTTAATACTAAGTTCAGTTGGAAAAATAGTTCCAATTAATATTTATACAATAATTATAGTTTACATTTTTGACTTTTTTGGAATATTAGCTATAATATATTTGAAATACTTTTATTAATTTTTATTTTAAGTTTTATGGAGGTAACTTTGACTAATTTACATGATTATTTTGAAAAATTATATAATGAAAATAAATTATCACACGCATTTTTAATAGGAAATGTATCTTTGAATAGTATAAAATATGAATTATTAGATATATTTAATAAATTTATATTAAATAGTAAAACTAATGTAGAAAATAATCCTAATGTATATTTTATAGAAGAAAAAAATGGTATAATAAAAAAAGAAAGTATAAAAGAATTATTAAATAAACTTTCTACAACTTCACAGTTTGATAGTGCTAAGATATATGTAATTGATAAATGTGAAAATTTAAGTGAATTTTCATATAATTCAATATTAAAAACATTGGAAGAACCTTCTGATAATATATATGCATTCTTAATATCGACAAATATAGATTCCGTAAAACCTACAATTTCAAGTAGGTGTCAAAAAATATTAATATCATCTTCATATAGTTACGAATATGAAGATGAATTTATAGATGTAACTAATTATATTATTGAATCAATAGAAAAAAATGGAATAAATGCTATTTCAATTAATTCTAAAATATATAAATTAATTGAAGATAAAAATAAGTTAATTAGTATTTTAAAAAACATGTTTTATATATACAATGAGGAACTAAATAATTTAGTAAATGATGGAAAAATCGTTAATATTTTATTAAATAATAATGATTTAAATTCATTAATGAAAAAAATATTAATAATTAATAATAATTTAAATAATTTAAAAGGAAATTTAAATAAGAATATTTCAATTGATAGAATTATTATAGAAATGGGAAGATGTAATTTATGAAAACAATAGGTGTGGAATTTAAAAAAGGTGGAAAACAATATATATTTTTTGACAACGATTTAGAGTTATCAATTGGAGATCATGTTGTTGTAGAAACGGAAAGAGGTTTACAATTTGGTACTGTTTGTGCTAAATATGATAAATCTGATGATAAAGAGCATAGTAAAGTTCATAAAGTAGCAAATAAAGATGATATTAAACAATACAACATGAATGTTAAGGAAGCTTCTAAATCAATAATTAAAGCACAAGAAATTGCTGATAATTTAAAATTAGACATGAAATTTTTAGACGCATATTATACATTTGATAGAAAACAATTAGTTTTTCAATTTTTAGCAGATAATAGAGTGGATTTTAGAGAATTAGCTAAATCCCTTGCTTCAATATACAAAACAAGAATTGAATTAAGACAGGTTGGTGTTAGAGATAAAGCAAAAGAAATTTCTGGAATAGGAACTTGTGGTAGAAAATTATGTTGTTCATTATTTTTAAATGATTTAGATTCAGTTGCAATAGCACAAGTAAAAAATCAAAATTTAGCATTAAATCCTATGAAAATAAATGGATTATGTGGTAGATTATTATGTTGTTTGAAATATGAAGATGATTTATATACTGTATTTAGAAAAAATTTACCTGAAGTTGGTGATACAGTGAAAATAAATAATAAAGAGGCTAAAGTTATTTCTTTAGATATTCCAAGGCAAAAATATATTGCTATTATAGATGAAGATAGTACAAAAGTAGAAGTGGATGTAACTGAAAAAAATGAAAAAAGTAGACAAAGAAGTAATAAATAATTTATTGTATTATAATAATTTAAAAATAGTGCAAAATACTGATTATTTTAATTTTAGTTTAGATAGTGTACTTTTACCTAACTTTGCTAATATATTACCTAGAACAAAATTAATTGTTGATTTATGTACTGGTAATGCTCCAATACCTTTGATATTATCGCAAAAAACTAGTGCTAATATAATTGGAATTGAAATACAAAAAGAAGTTTATGACTTAGCATGTAAATCAATTAAAATTAATAATTTAGATAATGAAATTAAAATAATAAATGATGACATCAATAATTTTGCTAAAGAATTTCAAACTGACTCAGTTGATTTAATAACATGTAATCCTCCTTATTTTAAATATGAGAGTGAAAGTATAATTAATAATAATGATGTTAAATCAAAAGCAAGACATGAAATTACATTTAAACTTTATGATTTATTTAAAATATCAAAAAAACTATTAAAAAACGGAGGCTCGGTTTGTTTTGTTCATAGGACAGAAAGATTGATTGAAATTATAAAATTAATGAAAGAAAATAATATAGAACCAAAAAGAATTAGATTTATTTATCCAAAAATAAATAGTGAATCTAATCTGATTTTAGTAGATGGTCGTAAAAACGGAAAACCAGGCATTAAAATATTACCACCATTATATGTTCATAAAGATAATGGAGAATATACAGATGAAATATTAAAAATATTTGGAAAATTAGAAGAAGGAATAAAATGATACAAAAAAGTTATGAAAAAAGTAAATTTGGCAATTTATATTTAGTTCCAACGCCTATTGGTAATTTAGATGATATAACATTAAGAGCAATTAAAGTTCTTAATGAATGTGATATTATTTATGCAGAAGATAGTAGAGAAACTTTAAAATTATTGAAAATATTAAATATAAATAAAAAAGTAGAAAGCTGCCATAAATACACTGAAATGACTCATAGAAATAAAATAATAAATTTGTTAAAATTAGGAAAGAATATAGCTTATTTAGCTGATAGAGGATGTCCTTTAATTAGTGATCCCGGAAATATAGTTGTTGATTATGCAATTGAAAATAATATAAATGTAATTTCTTTACCAGGGCCTAATGCTTTATTACCAGCTATTAATATGTCTGGATTAAGTAATCAAAGATTTTTATTTTATGGATTTTTAAATAGTAAAAAAACACAAGCAAAAAAAGAATTAATAAATTTAAAAGAGGTAAAACAAACTATGATATTTTATGAATCTATGTATAGATTAGCAGATACATTAAATCTTATGTTAGAAGTTTTTGGCAATAGAAAGATAGCCATTGTCAGAGAAATTTCTAAATTACACGAAGAAATTATTAGGGATCATATTAAAAATATTATCGAAAATATAGAAAATGTAAAAGGAGAAATTGTAATTGTTGTTGATGGATATAAAGAAAGTAAAAAAGAAATAATAAATGATTATAATAATTTAATAAATGAATTAATAAAGTCTGGCTATTCAAAAAGAGATGCCATTAAAGAGATAGCTGATAAATATAATGTAAGTAAAAATAAATTATATAATGAATTTAAATAGAAAGGAATATTATGAAATTAATCGTAGGGCTTGGAAATCCTGGAAAAAATTATATTAATACTAGGCACAATTGTGGATTTAGAGCAATTGATTTTTATGCTACTAAAAATCAATTAAAATTCAAAAATAAATTCGACGGTGAATATAGTGAAATAATAATAAATAATGAAAAAATAATTTTATTAAAACCTCAAACTTTTATGAATTTATCAGGAGAATGTGTATCAAAATTTGTAAAATATTATAATATAGAATTAACCAATATATTAATTATATATGATGATATAGATTTTGAAGTAGGAAATTTTAAAATTAAAAGAGGTGGGACTTCCAATGGTCATAAAGGATTAGAAAATATATTAAATTTATTAAAAAGTGAAAATATAAGTAGAATAAAAATAGGAATATCTAAAAATAAAATACCTTTAATTGATTATGTTTTAAGCAAATTTACTAGTGAAGAAAATGAAAAATTAAATATTATTTTTAATAAAGTAGCAAATATAATAGAAGATTTTTCTTTAATGAATATAGACGAATTAATGCAAAAATATAATGGTAAGAGTAATGAATGATAAATTATGCTTTAAAATATTTGATTTTGATATTAATAATTATAAAAAAATATCAATAAATAAAAATGAAATATATAATCAATTTATATTATATATATTTTTTAAGTGTAATAAAAATTTATTATTAGTTTATCCTACATTAAATGAAGCAACTAATGCATATAATGAATTAAAAAATTATATTGAAAATATTTATTTATTTCCAGAAGACGATCTAATAATGAAAAATGCAGTTGCTTCTTCACCAGAATTACTATTTATGAGAGCTAATCTTTTAAATAATTTAAATGATAATAATAACAAAATAGTAATTGTTCATCTAAATAGTTTTATTAAAAAATTACCAAATAAAGATATATTTAAAAATAGTAAAATCGATTTAAAAGTAGGAGATAAAGTTAATAGAGATGAATTAATAAATAAATTAATTAAAAATGGTTATAAAAGAAAAAGCATTGTTTATGATATATCTGATTTTGCTATTAGAGGGTTTGTTATAGATGTTTTTCCTATAAAAGAAGAAAATCCAATTAGAATTGAATTCTTTGATAACGAAATTGAACATATAAAATATTTTGATGCATTAATCCAAAGGTCAATAAAAGAAATAAATAGTATAGAAATTGGTATTATTAAAGATGATTTTGATAATAATAATTCGTCAATAAGAGATTATATAGAAAATTCATATACTTTATTTACAAATTATGAACAATTAATCTATCAAGAAGAATTACTTAAACCACAAATTAAATATTTAAATATGAATAGTAATATATTTAAAGTAAGTGATTTAGTAAAAAATGATGATATTTTTATAGATGTAATAAATAATAATAATTATGATTTATATATAGAAGCAAAATCAATCGATAAATATGATCATAATAAAGATAAATTTATAAAAGATATTATAAAATATAATGGTTATTTATGTACTAATAATAAAATTTTAATAGAAGAAGTTAAAAAAGTTAGTGAAAGTATTAAAATTATAAATTGTACCTTAAATCACGGATTTGTATATAAAAATATTTATTATTTCTCGGAATTTGATTTATATGATAATTATTTTAATTCTAAAAAAACTAAAGAATTGTCATTTGGTAGTAAAATAATGTCAATAGATAGTATAAACATAGGGGATTATGTTGTACATAGAAAGTCAGGTATTGGTATTTATAAAGGAATTACAACTATTGATAAAAATAGAGTCAAGAAAGATTATATTTTAATTCAATATAAAGGTAATGACAAATTATATTTACCTGTTGAAGATATTTCTAAATTATACAAATACTCTTCAAAAGAAGGTGTGAAACCAACTATTAATAAATTAAATAGTATTGAATGGACAAAAACCAAATTAAAAATTAAAAATAGGATTAAAAATATAACTCAAGAATTATTAAATATATATAGAGAAAGAAATAAAGCAATAATTAAACCTTTTGAAAAAGATGATGAAAGTCAATTATTATTTGAATCAGAGTTCGAATATGATGAAACGCCTGATCAATTAAAAGCAATAATAGAAATAAAAAGAGATTTAGAAAGGTCAACACCTATGGATAGGTTATTATGTGGTGATGTAGGTTATGGGAAGACGGAAGTAATTTTTAGAGCCATATATAAAACTATTATGAATGGGAAGCAAGTTGCTTATTTATGTCCAACAACATTACTTTCTCATCAGCAATATGATTCTGCTATTAATAGATTTAAAAACTATGCAGTTAACATTGATTTAGTGAATAGGCATTTTACTAATAAACAAATAAAAATTAAATTAAATAATTTAAAAGATGGAAAAATAGATGTGATATTTGGAACACATAGATTACTTAGTAATGATGTTAAATTCAAAGATTTAGGATTATTAGTGATTGATGAAGAGCATAGATTTGGTGTTGAACAAAAAGAAAAAATAAAAAAATTAAAATCTAACGTACATGTTTTATCAGTATCTGCTACTCCAATACCAAGATCACTACAAATGTCTTTAGTAGGAATTAGAGATTTATCTTTAATTGAAAGTGCTCCTAAAAATAGATATCCAGTACAAACATATGTAATTGAATATAATGAAATGTTATTAAGAGAAGTGATATTAAAAGAAATTTCTAGAAAAGGACAAGCTTTCATTTTATATAATAATATTTTTAATATGGAAGCATTAGTTACTAAATATAAAAAATTAATTCCGGAAGCAAGAATATGTTATGCGCATGGAAAAATGTCTAAAAATGAAATGCAAGATATCATATATGATTTTACTAATAAACAATATGATGTTTTAATTAGTACTACTATAATTGAAAATGGTATTGATATTCCTAATGCAAATACAATTGTTGTCATAGATAGTGATAAATTCGGATTAAGTCAGTTATATCAAATAAGAGGAAGAGTTGGTAGAAGTGATAAGATTGCATATGCTTATTTAATGTATAGAAAAATATTAACAGGAACAGCTTTAAAAAGATTAGAAGCAATAAAAGAATTTACTGAGCTTGGAAGTGGATATAAAATTTCTATGAGAGATTTAGCAATAAGAGGAGCAGGTGATATACTAGGAAAAGAGCAAGCAGGGTTTATTGACTCTGTTGGTGTTAATATGTATTTAGATTTAATTAATGAAGAAATAAATGGCATAGATATTGACGAAGAAGAAGTAAAAGAATCTGTGCCAATAAATGTTTCTACTCATATTGGTAAAGAATTTTCTGATGAAAGCAGCATTATTATTGAAATACATAAAAAAATTAATAATATTACTAACAAATTAGAATTAAATAAAGTATTAAGTGAAATAAAAGATAGATTTGGAATAACAAATGATTCATTAGAAATTTATGCTCATGAAAAATATTTAGAAAAATTATTATCAAAAACTATGATTCAAGTAGTGACAAATGATAATTTAAAAATAATATTAAAAATAAAGAATGATGTTTATAAAGATTTGAATGTTGAAAATTTGTTCTATGAAAGTACTAAAATAAGTGGAAAATTTAATTTCCAATATAAAAATAATTCAATACTTATAATATTATTAAAAGCAAGTTTAGATAAGAACTATATATACTATATTGAACAATTATTAGAAGTAATAGATAATATGAAAATTAAAGTATAAAATATATAAAATAATTCAAAATATATATAGGGTGATTTCATTGAATAATACAGGTATAGTTAGGAAAATTGATGACCTTGGAAGGATAGTGTTACCAAAAGAACTAAGAAAAAGTATGAACATAAATAGTGGTGATGACTTTCAAATTATATTAAATGATAATAAAATAATATTAGAGAAATATTCTAAATTAAAAAATTATGAAGAAGAATTGCTAAAAATAACTGAATGTTTTTCTCAAGTACTAAATTATAAAATATATGTTGTTATAAATAATAAAGTATTAAATAATAAAGAAACGCTAAATAATAAAATTATAAATATTATAAGAGAAAGAAAAATTTTTATAAGTGATAGTGATATAAAAAACGAAGTATTATTAAATATTGAGGATGCTGGAAAGTATGTTATAAATCCTATAGTTTTAAATAGTGATCTATTAGGGGCAATTATAGTAGTAGGAAAAGATAAAATAGATAATTTAATAAATACTTCTAAAATTATTATAAATATAATTAAATCTAACATATTAAATTGAATAAACGAAAGTTTATTCTTTTTTTAAAAAAATTGGTGATAATATATTAATAAAAATTATAACTAATATAATGTTAGTTGCAATTATGAGATAATATGATAAGTAGTTGAAAAAAATTTTAAAATAAGGTATATTATTGTAAAATATTATTAATAAAGGAGTTATCAGTTAAATAAATTGATTTAAAATAATTATGATAGATACACATGCTCATATACTTAGTGAATATTATGATGATATTGATACTTTAATAGAATTTTTGAAAAAAAATAATGTAAATAAAGTTATTAATTGTTCTACTGGGTTTAAAGATATTGAAGAAGTTTTAAATTTGTCAAAAAAATATAAAAATTTTTTATATTCTGCAATTGGAATACATCCAGAAAATATTAATGATTTTTATGATATAGATAAATTAGAAAATTTAATAAAAGAAAATAAAATTATTGCAATTGGAGAAATTGGATTAGATTATTATTGGAATAAAGAAAATAAAGAGGAACAAAAAAAATTGTTTATAAAACAATTAGAATTAGCTGAAAAATATAATTTGCCTGTGATCATTCATATTAGAGAAAGTATGGGAGAATGCTACGAAATATTGAAACACAGAAAATTAAAGGGAATAATTCATTGTTTTACTGGTAGCTATGAAATGGCAAAAAATTTTATAGATTTAGGGTATAAATTAGGTGTTGGCGGGGTTTTAACTTTTAAAAATTCAAAGTTATATCAAGTAATTGAAAAAATAAGAATTGATAATGTTGTATTAGAAACGGATAGTCCATATTTATCACCAGAACCACTAAGAGGAAAAATAAATACATCTGCTAATATTAAATATATTGTTGAAAAATTGTCATACATTACAGGGGTAAGTGATAAAGAAATAATAAAAATAACTAATCAAAATGCACTTTCAATTTTTGACATTTAATAGTACTTATTATATAATTTAACTAGGAGTTTAAGTATGAAAGAGTATATAAAGTTTAAAATATTTTCATCTATTAAGACAGTTGTTATAGTAGTAGTTATATTTTTAACATTTACTGCATCATCTGTAAATACAACTAGTTTATCAGTAGCATTTAATTCTAACTATCTGAATTATATAGATAAAGAAATAATAGAAGAAACACAATTAGAATTATTTAAAGAAGGATTATATAATCCTTTATATACATTCACAGGAGAATTAACAGGTTATGTTGGCGATTGTCCATTATGTTCTGGATATTTAGCTTGCCCACCAAGAACAAATGTATTAAAAGAAGGTATATATTTTAATGATAGTATGTATGGTAGAATCAGAATAGTAGCGAGTAGTAAAAATTATCCATGTGGAACTATTTTACAATTTAATGTTGATAAATTATCATCTGACCCTATTATTGCTATTGTTTTGGATAGAGGTGTAGGCGGTAATGATATTGATTTGTTAACTGATTCACAAGATTATGCGATTAAAAATATAGGCAGAGTTAGAAATCAAGAGTTTAGTGTTTTAAGAGAAGGATGGAATAGATGAGAAAATTTATTCATAAAAAATCTTTAGGGCAAAATTTTTTAATAGACAATAATATTATTAATAAAATAATTGATAATATTAATCCAACTGTAAATGATTTGATAATAGAAATAGGTCCAGGAGAGGGTGCTTTAACTAAAAAATTAATAAAAAAAAATTGTGATGTTTTATGTTTTGAAATTGATAAAAGATTAGAAGAAACATTAAATAAAATAAAATCAGATAAATTAAAAATTGAATTTGTTGATTTTTTAAAAATTAATTTGAAAAAATATATAAATAAAGAAAAATATAAAAATTTATATTTTATAGGAAATTTACCATATTACATTACAACAGCTATTATTAATAAAATTATTAATGAGTCAGACCCATATGAAATTATTATAATGGTTCAAAAAGAAGTTGGAGAAAGGTTTATGTCTAGTCCAAATTCAAAAAGTTATAATTCGTTATCTGTATATTTACAGTATAATTTTGATATAGAAAAAATCATCAAAGTATCAAAAAATTGTTTTAATCCAATTCCTAAAGTAGATAGTGTTGTTTTAAAAATGAAAAAAAATAAAAAATATATTTGCAATGATGAAGATTACTTATACAAATTAATTAAAGATTCATTTACACAAAAAAGAAAAAATTTAAAAAATAATTTAAAAAATTATGATTTAAAAAAATTAGAAATAATTTTGAATACTATAGGAAAAAACTTGTCTAATAGAGCAGAAGAAATATCTGTTAAAGAATTTGTACATCTAGCAAACGAGATGTTAAAGAAAAATTAATATAATTTTATCATATAACATTAAATAGTAATTTTTACTAGTTCATCATTGTATTTTGTTTTAAAATTTTGTATACTAATATAAAGAGTATTGTAAAATAAAAGGATGTGGTTGTGTGATAAGCTCATATTTTGCTAGTGTAGGATTTACAATATGTGCAGCAATTTTTACTATTTCTATATTAGTAATGTTTATAATAAAAAATAAAAAAAATAGTTCTGAAACAAAAGTATTTTTTTCTTTGACTGTAACAACTTTAATATTAATAATTTTAGAATTTTTAAGTTGCTATACTATTTCAAAAATGAATGAATTAAGCACTTTAAACACTATTATATGTAGATTATATTTATTTGTATTTGCTTTATGGGATGTACAATATTTAATATATTTATTAATGTTATTTTTAAATAATACTCCTAATATAAATAAAGAAAAAGGTAAAAAGATTGTAAAAATAGTTTTTGTAATTATATTTATAACTGCTATAATAGTGGCTTTTATTCCTGGAATAGAATATTATAATGGATCTAGTAACACGATATATGCTATTGGTGGCAATGCTTTTATGATATTAAGTTTTATTACAATGATTGGAGGTTATTCGACATTAATTGCTTTTTCTAGTTATAGAAAAGTTATAAAGAATGTTTGGTTATTTCCTCTTTATGTAATAATGATAGTATTTATAACAGCAACAATAGTTCAAATTATTTTTAATTATCAAATAAATGATGTTTGTATATTTTGTACTTATGTTCTTACTATTTTGTATTTTACTATTGAAAGTCAAGACACTAAACTATTAGATCAATATAAAGAATCAAAAAAAGAAGCAGAAATAGCAAACAAAGCAAAAACTGAATTTTTAATAAATATGTCTCATGAAATAAGAACACCAATGAATACAATATTAGGATTTACTGAATCATTATTGAAAGATTCAGTATTAACAGAAGAGAATGTAAAAAAAGATTTAAAAAGTATTACTTCAGCAAGTTACACATTAATAGACTTAATTAATAATATTTTAGATATTTCCAAATTAGAAAGTGGAGAAGATGTTTTAAGGGAGGCTAATTATAATTTAGAATCACTATTATTTGAAATTAATAGTATTATACCAGCAAAAATCGATAAAGAAGAATTAAAATTTACTATTGAAATAAATGAAAAAATTCCAAAAGAATATTATGGTGATGCTTATAAATTAATTAAAATATTAACATATGTATTGAGAAATGCAATCGATTATACCAATTATGGTGAAATTAAATTAAATGTTAATGGAACGCAAGTAGATAAAGAAAATTTTGAATTTTGTTTTTTAATATCAAATACTGGACATGCTATGACTCAAGAAAGTTTTGATATGAGCTTTTCTGATTATATTAAACTAGAAAATGCTTCTCAAAAGAATAATGTTAAAACCATTAATCTGGGTTTAATTATTGCTAAACAATTATGTAGATTGATGGGTGGTAGCATAGATTTTGTAAACGAAAGAGGTCATGGTACAAGATATTTTATAAAAATCAAGCAAAAAGTAATTAACTTTGAAGAAATAGGAAATATTTTTGCGAGTAATGCTGGGCATATTTCAAGTAGTAAAAATATTTTAAATTGTAGTGGTAAGAAAGTTTTAATTGTTGATGATAGTGATATAAATTTAAAATTAGCAGCAAGATACATGAGTCAATTTAATTTTATTGTTACAACTGCAACTAGCGGAAAAGATTGTGTCGAATATGTAAAAAATAATGATTATGACATAATATTTATTGATCATATGATGCCTGAAATGGATGGTGTTCAAACCGTAAAAGCTGTCGAGGCAACTGGTAAAAAACTACCTCCAATAATTGCATTAACTGCGAATGGATATAATGGTATAAGAGAGAGATTTATAAATGAAGGATTTACTGATTATCTTCAAAAACCTTTTAATTTTAGAGATTTAAATAAACTAATTATTAGATTATTTGGGTCAGATGAAAATAAGGGTGGTGATGTAAAATGAGTTATGAATTAATGTTAGTTGAAGGAGTTTTATGTTTTTTAATTTTATTGTTATTTATATATTTTAAAAAGCAAAGTTTTAAAAAATTAAAATACTCAATATACAAGGCACTATTAATTATCGCTCTTATATATTCAATAATGGAAATTGTTATTGTAATAGTATTAAAACAATTTGAATATAGCTTAATATTTGAAATTCTATGGAAATTGCACTTTTGTATGGGATTAATATATTTATTGTTTTATTATTATTATATGCGTTGTGTATTTAATGAAAAAGAGGAAAATAACTTTAAAAATTTTATTTTATCATCTACAGCTAATAAGTTTATAACAATAATATTTGTAATAATACTTTTGGGTTATAGTTTTATGCCAATGGATGAAATAGATGTTTATAATCTTAATTTTATTCCAAACTATACAATATATTTTTACATAGCAAGTTTATTTATAGCTATAACTACTACTTTTGAAAGAGTTTATAAATCAAAAAAAGAATTTAAAGGAAATAAAAAAAGAATTTATATTGAATGTGCTATAATTCCTATTCCAATCGTTATTTTACAATTAATCTTCGAAAATATTTCATTTTTACCTGCAGCGACTATATTACAACTAAATTTATTATATATTTTTATTGAAAATCCTGATATTGAGCTATTAGAAGAAATTTCAAGTTCTCAAAAAGATATAGAACAATCTAATCAGACAAAAACAGATTTTTTATCAAATATGACATCTGAAATTAAAGTTCCAATGAATTTGATAGTGAGTTTATGTGATGAATTAAACAGTATGCCAATATTTAATGAAAAATTGGTAAGGGAAGATATAACTCAAATATATACTTCTAGCAATAGTTTATTAGATATTGTAAATAATATATTAGATATTTCTAAGATTGAAACTGGCAAAAGTATAGTTCAAGAAAATAATTATAATATTTTAAATTTAATAACTGATGTAATTAATATTGCTAAGTCTAAAATAGGCGCAAAGCAAGTTAAATTATACATAAATGTAGATCAAAATATTTCATCAACATTAAGTGGTGATTATTCTAAAATTTATCAAATAATTACAAATATCGTAACAAATGCAGCAAAATATACTGAAGTTGGTAAAATTACAATTACTTTAACTAGTACAAAGGCATCTGGAATGGAGACATTATTATTTAAAGTGGCTGATACTGGCACTGGTATAAAAGAAGAGGATCAAAAATTATTATTTCAAAAAGGTGCTAGATTATCAAATGCAACTCAAGGTGAAATAGAAGGTAGTGGTCTAGGATTAGCGATTACTAAAGAATATGTAGAGTTATTAGGTGGAAAAATATGGTTTGATAGCCAATATAGAGTAGGAAGTACTTTTTATGTAGAAATACCACAAAAAATTGTGGATTCAAAGCCTATTGGATTAGCAAAAGAAACAAAAAAGACAAACGAAAAGTTGGATTGTTCAAAATATACTGTGTTAATAGTTGATGATAATCAATTAAATATTAAAGTTGCTAAAAGATTATTAGAAAGATATAATTTTAAAGTTGAAAGTGTTACTTCTGGCAAGGATTGTATCTATAAAGTTAAAGAGGGTATAGAATACGATGCTATATTTATGGATCATATGATGCCTGAAATGGATGGTATTGAAACATTCCATGTTTTAAAAAAACTAAATGGTTATAAGTTACCTCCAATAATTGCTTTAACAGCAAATGCAGTTGCAGGAATGAGAGAAATGTATTTGAATGAGGGATTTGATGAATATATTTCAAAACCAATTAATACAGATGAGCTTGATAGAGTAATTAATTTATTCTTTAATAAATAGAATATAGAAATATATTCTATTTTTGTTTATAGTAATATTTTATGATAATTTTTATATATTTAATTAAGGAGAATAAATTGAATATTGAAATAATAAAAAATAAAATTAAGGAATTACAAAATCATAGATTAAATATTAAAGTTTATTTAGGAAGAAACAAATATGAATATTATGAGGGATATATTGATAAAATTCACCCACATGTTTTTGTAATTAAAACTAATAAAGGAATTAAATCTTTTTCATATTCCGATGTAGTTATTAAGAATGTCATATTAAGTAAATTTGATTAAAAATATTGATATTGTAAAATATTTGTATTATAATTAAATAAACAAGTTTAAGGAGGTACTTATGGAAATTACATCAGTCAAAATTCGCAAGGTTGAAAAAGAAGGTTCTCGTATGAAAGGAATAGCATCAGTAGTTGTTGATAATGCAATTGCTATTCATGATATTAGAATTATTGAAGGTGATAATGGTTTATTTATTGCTATGCCTAGTCGTAAGACTCCTATAGGCGAATATAAAGATATAGCTCATCCAATTAATCAAGAAATTAGAACTATGTTTGAAAAAGCAATACTAGATGAATATGCTAAAGTAGATGAAACAAAAGAACCAGAAGAAAATTAAATTTTAAACAAAGGACTATATATATAGTCTTTTTTAATTTGCATTTCATATTCTTTATTAGGGAGGAAATATGGAAAATAAGTCGGATGATTCTTATAATCATATAATTAATATTACTGATAGAAAAGCTATATCTTTATCAGGAATTAAAAAAATTAATAATTTTGATGATACTGAATTTTTTGTTGATACAATAATGGGACAGTTAATTATTAAAGGAGAAGGTCTTGAACTAATAAAGATGGATACATTTCAAGGCAATTTAACAATAAAAGGCAGAATAATTTTGATTAACTATTTAGAAGATAGTAAGAAATTTAAGGCTGATAATATTATGGCAAGGTTATTTAAATGATAAACCTAAAAGAACAAATAATATCATTTGTTTTTTCCTTTTTATATGGATTTATTATTTTTGTATTATATAAAAAATTTAATAAATATTTATATAATTCTAAAATTGTTTACAGTATATTAAATTCATTTCTATTTTGTATTAATTTAACATTAGTATATTACAAAATTTTTTATTATATAACTGATGGTTATATAAGTATTTATTTTATATTAGTAACAATATTAGTATTTACATATTTAAATATAAAAAGATGACAAAAAATGTGTAAATTTTTGTCAAACTTATTGTGAATAATAGATAAAGCGTTTATAATATTATTATAGGAAAATAGGGGTAATTTTATAATGAAAAAAGTTGGACAAAAAACAAAATTTAGAGTGACATTTTTACTTCTTGGTCTTATAATATCAAGTGTATTTTTTGTTTCACAATTTTTTTCATACATAACTCAGATTGTTAAAACGAAACAAGAAATTACTAATATGGAAGTTTTATATAACGATAAACTTAGTGAAGAAGAAATTTTGAATGATGAGATAAATAAGTTAGAAGATCCAAAATATATGGCAAAATATGCAAGAGAAAAATATTTATATTCAAAGAAAGATGAAATAATATTAAAAATAGAAGATTAAATGAAAGGCTTGATATGGAAGAAGTATATAATTTTATCAGAACTAAAATAGATCTTAAACCAAACGATACTATAATTGTTGGCGTTTCTGGGGGGCCTGACTCTATGGTTCTTTTACATATAATGAATCAATTTAGAAATACACTTGGTCTTAAGTTAGTATGTGCTCATGTAAATCATAATAAAAGGGCTGAAAGTGAGCAAGAAAAAGTTGATTTAGAAAATTATTGTAAAAAAAATAATATTATTTTCGAATACATTAAAATAGAAAAATGGGGAGATGATAATTTTCATAGCGAAGCTAGGAGTGCAAGATATAATTTTTTTGAAGAATTAATCGATATGTATGGTGCAAAATTTTTGATGACGGCTCACCATGGAGATGATTTAATAGAAACTATTTTAATGAGAATAGTAAGAGGTTCTACATTAAAAGGTTATAGTGGTTTTAGTAGAATAGTAAATAATAACAAATATAAAATAGTTAGACCTTTAATTACTGTAACAAAAAGTGAAATATTAAAATTTGCTGAAAATAATAATATTAAATATGCTATAGACAATTCAAATAATGAAGATCATTATACAAGAAATAGATATAGACATATTGTGTTGCCTTTTTTAAAAGACGAGGATGCTAGCGTACATAAAAAGTTTTTAAAATTTAGTGAAATTTTAATTGAAAATAATAATTTTATAGATAGAGAAACAAATAAAGTTATAAATAAAGTTTTTCAAAATGGAATACTTTATATATCAAAATTAAAAGAATTAGATCATGTTATTCAAGTTAAGATAATAAATAATATATTAGAAAAAATATATTTGGATGATTTGATGAGTATTTCTGATGTTCATGTAGATTTAATATTTAGTTTGATAAATTCATTGAAAGCTAATAGTAGTGTGCATTTACCAAATGGAGTTGTTGTAATAAAATCCTATGATGAAGTGTATTTTGATTATATTGATAATGAATTTAGTAATTATAAATATCAAATAGATGATGCCATTAATTTACCAAATGGAAAAATGATTGAAATCGTAAAATCTAGCAATGATACAACTAATTTTACTACTAGATTAAGCACAAAAGAAGTTAAGTTACCATTATATGTTAGAAATAGAAAAAATGGCGATAAAATGGAAGTAAAAGGCTTAAATGGCACTAAGAAAGTAAATGATATTTTTATAGATGCTAAAATAAAAAAAACTTATAGAGACATTTGGCCAATAGTATTAGACAGTGATGATAAAGTTGTTTGGCTACCTGGATTAAAAAAATCAAATCTTGACAAGGACCCGACACAAGAGTATGATATTATATTAAGATATTATTAAAAGAAAGGAAAAAGCAATGAATATAAAAAAAACAAAAAATAGCATGAATTTTATGCCTTATGTATTATTAATGATAGTAGTAATTGGTTCTTATCTATTTTTAAATACTATGGGTAATAAAGTTAATGATCTTAACTATACAGATTTAATTAAGCAAATAAATGATGGTAAAGTTACTGAAATATCTGTTACCCCAAGGAGTGCTTCTGGTGTATATGTTATTACTGGTAAATTAGAAGACTATAAAAAGGGTGAAACATTTAGTGTAACTGTTCCATATACAGATACAGTTATATCTTCATTATATGAAACTGCAGAAAAAAAAGATTTAATTGTTGAAACAAATACTAATCCAGAAAATAGTACATGGATTACTGTGTTAATAAATATTGTTCCTATTATCTTATTTGGAGTTCTTCTATATATAATGTTTATGAAACTAGGTAATAGTGGTAAAAGTTCATTTGATTTTGGAAGAAGTAAAGCTAAATTAGCTGAGGAAGGCGGAACAAAAACATTTAAAGATGTAGCTGGTCTTAAAGAAGAAAAAGAAGAAGTTCAAGAAATTATTGATTTTCTTAAAAATCCTAAAAAATTTACTAAAATGGGTGCGAGAATACCAAAAGGTGTGTTATTGGTAGGTCCTCCAGGAACTGGTAAAACATTACTAGCAAAGGCAATAGCAGGTGAAGCAAAAGTTCCATTCTTCTATATAAGTGGTTCAGATTTTGTTGAATTATTTGTTGGGGTTGGTGCTAGTCGTGTAAGAGATATGTTTAAACAAGCAAAACAAACTGCGCCTTGTTTAATATTTATTGATGAAATTGATGCTGTTGGTCGTCAAAGAGGTACTGGACTTGGTGGTGGTCATGATGAAAGAGAGCAAACATTAAACCAGTTATTAACTGAAATGGATGGTTTTAGTGAAAATGAAGGAATTATTATTATAGCTGCTACTAATAGACCAGATGTATTAGATCCAGCTTTATTAAGACCTGGTAGATTTGATAGACAAGTTACAGTAAGCAGACCAGATGTTAAGGAAAGAGAAGAAATATTAAATGTTCATGCTAAAAATAAAATTATATCAAAAGATGTTAATTTAAAAAATATTGCAGAAAGAACACCTGGATATTCTGGAGCTGATTTAGAAAATTTATTAAATGAAGCTGCTTTATTAGCAGTAAGGCGTAATAAAGAAAGTATTACAATGGATGAAATTGACGAAGCAAGTGATAGAGTTTTAATGGGTCCTGCTAAGACAAGTAGAAAAGTAACAGAATATGAAAAGAAAATAGTCGCTTATCATGAAGCGGGTCATGCTGTATCTGGAATAGTTTTACCAAATGGCGTTGAAGTTCATAAAATAACAATTATTCCTCGTGGTATGGCTGGCGGATATACACAAATGTTACCAAAAGAAGAAAGAACATTAGTATATACTAAGAAAGAATTAGAAGAGCAAATAATTACATTATTATCAGGTCGTGCCAGTGAAGAAACTTATATGAATGAGACATCGACTGGTGCAAGTGATGATTTAAAGAGAGCTACAAAAATTGCAAGAAGTATGGTTACTGAATATGGTATGAGTTCTCTTGGACCTATGCAATTTGAGCATAGAAGCGAAAGCGTATTTTTAGGTAGAGATTATAATCAAACAAAAAATTTTTCAGATCAAGTAGCATTACAAATAGATAAAGAAGTAATGAAAATAATAGATGAGTGTTATGCTGAATCTAAAAAAATTGTTTCTAAAGAAAAGAAACTTATTAAAATATTAGCAGATACATTAATTACTAAAGAAACATTAACTAAGGAAGAAATACAACAATTAGTTGAAGAAAATAGTGATTATAAGTTTAATGATGATGAAAAAAAAGAAGAAAATGATTTAAAAGAGGAAATAATTAAAAAAGAAAAGTCTGAAAGAAAAAAAGAAAAAAATTTTGACAAAGAATAGATATTAAAATCTATTCTTTTATATTTATGACAAATATTAAAAATATAGCATTTTAACTAAACATATTTGTATAATTGTGTTATAATACACATGAAGAAAAGAGGCATAATATGATTTTATTTATAGATACACATGATCATTTAATTACAATAGCTTTAAAAAATAATGATAAGTTATTTGTTAAAACTCAAGAAAGTGAATTTAGTCATTCAATATATACTTTACCTATGATTGAAAGCATATTTAAAGAAAATAATCTAAATATACATGATTTATGTAAAATTATAGTAGTTAATGGGCCAGGTAGTTTTACGGGAATTAGAATAGGATTATCGATAGCAAAAACTTTAGCATATGCACTAAAAATTGATATTAATACAATATCAAGTTTGACTGCATATTTAATAAGTAGTAATTTAAAAGAAAATAAAAAAGCTGTTATTAAAGATAATAAAGGATATTATATAAGTGCATTTGACGAAAATAATAATCCTTTAGTTGATGAATTTTATAGTGAAATTGATAATATAGAATATAAAGAGGTATCATATAATTTAGATGTTGATAAAATAATAAATTATTGTAGTAATTTTAATAGCGAAAATCCACATCATGTAAAAGCAAATTATATTAAGAAAATCGAGGTAGAAAAAAATGATACAAAAACAGATAATTAGTGATATAGATAGTGTATATAATTATTTTAATGGTGATTTAGTACTTGGATATTTAGAAATTAGACTTGTTGATGGTGTTATAGATATTATGAATTTGTTTGTGGATGAAAATGAAAGAAAAAAAGGTATCGCAACTGCTTTAATGAAAGAAGTTATTAATAAAGAAAATTATAATAAAATAATGCTAGAGGTAAATGAAAATAATATTGAAGCTATAAGATTATATACTAAGCTTGGATTTAAAGAAATTAGTTTAAGAGAAAGATATTATGAACAGGATAGTGCAATAATTATGGAGAAGGTGAAATAATGAAAGATATATATATATTATCAGTAGAATCATCTTGCGATGAAACAAGTGTAAGTATTATTAAAAATGGTAATGAAGATATTGCAACAGTTATTAATTCACAAATTGATGTTCATACAAAATATGGAGGAGTAGTTCCTGAAGTTGCAAGTAGACTTCATCTAGAAAATATAACAATGGTGATAGATGAATGTTTAGAAAGAGCAAATATGAAATTAGAAGATATGGATGCTTTTGCTTGTACATATGGGCCTGGATTACTTGGAAGTTTATTAGTAGGAGTAGAGGCTACTAAAACATTGGCTTTTATATATAATAAACCATTTATAGCAACTAATCATATGATGGGACATATTTATGCTAATATGATTGGAAATGATATAGAATACCCATTACTATCATTAATAGTTTCAGGTGGACATACTGATTTAATATTAATGGAAGAAGAAGATAAATTTGAATATTTAGGGCAAACATTAGATGATGCGATTGGCGAAGCTTATGATAAAGTGGCAAGAATACTTGATTTGCCATATCCAGGAGGACCTAATGTAGAAAAATATGCTCTACAGGGGGAACCTATATATAAAATGCCTCAAATATTAAATGATGAGTCATTTAACTTTAGTTTTAGTGGAATTAAAAGCCATGTTAATAATTTAGTTCATAATGAGAAACAAAGAGGAAACGAAGTAAACAAATATGATTTAGCCAGATCATTTCAAGATTGCGTTACATCACACTTAGTTGATAAAACAAAAAAAGCACTAATTAAATATAATTTAAAAACATTTTTGATAAGTGGTGGAGTTGCGGCAAATAGCCATATAAGGGAGGCATTGAAAGAAATGTGTGATAGTCTTGGGGTTACAATGCATATGCCACCTAAAAAATATTGTACAGATAATGCAGCAATGATTGGAGCAGCAGCGTATGTATTATATAAAAATAAACAATTTTCTTTATTATCTACTAATGCACAAAGTCATATAAAGTTATAAAATAAAACTATTTTACAATTGTAAAATAGTTTTATTTTATAACACATTTTCATCAAAACCATATTTTTCTTTTATTATATAATTTGCTTCATCCTTATTTATGTATTGTATTATGTTTCTACTTAATACTCCAATATAGATAAAATTAATGCCACTAAATAATAAAAACAAAAATATAAAAATTAAAGATATAGTAATTTTTGTAAATATAAATGTAAAAATTATAAATAATATAGAAATAATAGATAATGATATACCAAGTAACATTCCAATTAATGGTAGTTTTAAATTCTTTGGAATAACAATCTTGTACTCATTTAAATCATTAGATTTTAGTTTATCATAATAAATATTAAATCCTAAATTATCAAAAGTATCAAATTTAATTAAATTATCTTTTGAAAATTTTAGTATAGAATTAATCATATTTCTATTAAATATACGACAATTAGTTTTATCATTTATTATATTTATATTTAGTAATTTATTTATTAATTTAGTCATTTGTTTTTTAAAAATATTAACTTCTTTAAATCTCTTACAATAGCAAATACAATCATAATTGTTTTCATTTATACACGTAAGTGCTTTTTTTATATAATTAATAGGATAGGAAAAATCATATACGCAAACGTAATCATTTGTTGTGTAATTCATAGCAGACACAATCGCATTATTAGCATTATATTTTTTAGATAATAATATTGTTTTAACATTAGCTTCATTTTTAGAACAAAGTTTTTTTATTTCATTAAAAGTATTATCTGTTGAACCATTATCAACAAAAACAATTTTATACTTTATTCCTTTTAATTCGCTGGATAGTTTTTCATAAAAATTATTTATATTTTCACTTTGATTATATGCAATAACAATTATATCAATTTTCACGATTACTCCTAGTAGCCAAACTTTCCTTCTAAACTATCATCATTATCAATTAATTCCTCTACCATTATTGTTCTATATTTATCTTTGCTATCTCTGAAAACCATTTTTGTAATGCCACTATTAATAATAACTCTTTTACACATTGCACAAGGCATTGCATCTTTAACATACTCTCCAGTTGTACTATCAATTCCTACTTCATATAATGTTGCGCCAACCATATCTTTTCTAGACGCTGAAATAATGGCATTTTGTTCAGCATGAACACTTCTGCACAATTCGTATCTTTCACCACGTGGAATGTTTAATTCTTCTCTTATACATTTTCCAATATCATCACAATTTTTTCTTCCTCTTGGAGCTCCATTATATCCGGTTGATATAATTTCATCATTTTTAACGATTACAGCTCCCCATTTTTTTCTTAAGCATGTCGATCTTTCTAATGCAGCTTGCGCTATATCTAAATAATAATTATCTTTGTTTACTCTTTTCATTAAATACCTCTACTTATAATACATATACTAATTTTATCATAATAAATATATAAAATGAATAATTTTGTCATTAAAATTTATTTTATTTAATAAAATATTATATGAATAATAATATAAGTGGTTTAACAGATGAAGAAATAATAAAATCAAGAAAATTATATGGGAATAATATGATAACTAATAAAAAGAAAGTTACAATTCTTTCTTTAATAATAGAATCTTTTAATGACCCAATTGTAAAAATACTTTTAATGGCACTGGCTATAAAATTGTTGTTAATATTTAATAAAAATGATTTATTTGAAACTATTGGAATAGCAATAGCTGTTTTTCTTGCTTCTTTCATATCAGTAATTTCAGAATATGGAAGTGAAAAAGCATTTGAAAAATTAAATGAAGAAAATGCATTAACCGATGTGAAAGTAATAAGAAATAAAAAGAAAAAAATTATAAATATCGATGAATTAGTGGTAGGTGATATTGTTTTAATTGAAAATGGAGACAAAATACCTGCGGATGGAAAGATTATTAATGGAAATTTATATGTCGATGAAAGTATTTTAACGGGTGAGTCAAAAGAAAAATATAAAAAAAATAATGATATTGTTTATAGAGGTAGTGTAGTAACATCTAAAAGTGCAATTATTGAAGTAACTAGTGTGGGTGATAAGACATTTTATGGAAAAGTTGCTTTAGACATTCAAGATGTTTCACTTGAAAGTCCTCTTAAATCTAGACTTAGGAATTTAGCTAGAATAATAAGTTTTTTTGGGTATATTTCAGCTTTTTTGGTGTTTATTTCATATATGTTAAATGCTGTAGTAATACCTAGCAATTATAATGATATATTGTCTCATATATTATATGCATTAACTCTAAGCGTTGCGGTTGTTGTTATGGCTGTACCTGAAGGACTACCTATGATGATTACTTTAGTATTATCTTCAAATATGAAAAGATTACTTAAAAAAAATGTGTTAGTTAGAAAATTAGTTGGTATTGAAACATCAGGCTCTCTAAACATTTTATTCACTGATAAAACAGGAACTCTTACTGAAGGGAAATTAAAAGTTATAGAAGTTGTTGATGCTTCATTAAATAATATTAGTCAATTAAATGATATATTTTATCAAGCATTAGTATATAATAATGATTCTTTTTATATAAATAATAAAGTAACTGGAAGTAATACAACAGATAGAGCAATTCTTGAATATTGTAGAACTGATAAAAAAGAAAAATATAAGATTATTAATAAAACTGAATTTAGCAGTGAAAGCAAATATTCTAGCGTTACTACAAATTATAATAATAAAACCGTTTTTTATAAAGGCGCATATGAAATAATATTGAACAAATGTACTAAGTATATTAATGAAAATAATCAAGTAAAAGTTTTAATACAAAAGGATAATGTTATAAATTATATTAAATCTAAAACTTCTAGTGGTCTTAGAGTCATTGCTCTTGCGTATTCTAGTAATGATGAATTTAATGGTTTAACATTAATTGGTTTTATTTTTTTAAAAGATAATATTAGAAAAGAAGCCTATAATGCTGTTAAAGAAATAAAAGACTCAGGTATTAGTGTTGTTATGATTACTGGAGATGCAAAAGATACTGCTACTAATATAGCAAATGAATTAAATATTATTGAAAATGAAAATGATATAGTTTTAACAAGTGAAGAATTTAATAATATGAGTGATAGTGAAGTAATGAAAGTGTTAAATAAATTAAAAGTTTTATGTAGAAGCTTGCCTCAAGATAAAAATAGGCTTGTTAAAATAGCTCAAATGAAAGGACTAGTAGTGGGAATGACTGGAGATGGAGTTAATGATGCTCCTGCTTTAAAACATGCTGATGTTGGATTTTCAATGGGAAGCGGAAGCGATATTGCAAAAGAAACAAGTGATATTATAATTCTAGATAATAATATATCTTCTATATGCTTTGCTATTTTATATGGTAGAACAATTTTTAAAAATATAAGAAAGTTCGTAACTTTTCAATTGAGTGTTAATTTATGTGCTGTTTTATTAAGTATTGTAGGACCATTTATAGGTATATTGGCTCCGATTACAGTTATTCAGGTATTATGGGTAAATATGGTAATGGATACATTCGCTGGACTTGCATTTTCATTCGAACCTGCATTAAAAGAATATATGAAAGAAAAGCCCAAAAATAAAAATGAAAAAATAATTAATTCATATATGTTAAATCAAATAATAGTTGATGGAATATATGCAATGTTATTATGTATATTTTTTCTTAAATCAAGTTTCGTAAAAAATATATATTCTTACAATATTACAGATAAGTATTTATTAACCGCTTTTTTTGGATTATTTATTTTTATTGATATATTTTTAGCATTTAATTCAAGAACTCATAGATTAAATATTTTATCTAATTTATTTAAAAACAAAATATTTTTATTAATATTTTTATTTATATCAAGCGTACAAATATTATTAATATATTATGGAGGAGAATTATTTAGAACAACAGGACTAACATTGATTGAATTTGATATAATGTTATTATTTGCATTTACAATAATAATTATTGATATGATTAGAAAAATAATATTAAAAAAGCTAAATATAGAAAGAAGATTTTAGTTATTATAATATTTTAAAGCTCTTTTATATTCAGCCTTCATTAATGATAATTCAAAATTTCTTTGATTAAAATAATTAACTAACCTTTGAAATTCTTCTTCATCAAAATAAAAATCTTTATCTTTAAAATTATATTTATGTAATAAATATTGTGTATATAAATCAGGATATTTTCTTAATGGATTACCAGAGTTTGAATAAGAAGATATTCCAATACCATTGTGATATCTTGGAAAAGTAGAATACTTGCTATCTAAGTATAATTCTTTTGTAATATCTTTTATGATCTGATAATCTTTTAAATTATATCTACTCAATAAGTCACTAATGTATTCTTTATTTTGCCATTTGTAAATGTATGGAATATTTTTATCTACAGTAAAATCACTAAGTAATGAATTGTACAATACCATAAACTCTCTTACTATCATATCACTTTTAAATGATATATTTTTATAATTTTCAGATTTAGAAAATTCTTTTTTTCTCCAGTATTCTAGTTTATTTTTATTTTTATATTCAAGTGCTTTAGAAAGCATGTATAATTCTTCTAATGATTTTTTTAATTTGCTTTTCGTACTATTATTTAAAATATAATCACTTGATATGTAAGATAAGTTATTACTAACAATAATTTCATTTTCTTTAATATAATAATCTAGTATTTCTCCAGCATCATTCATTACTACATATAAAGTAATAACACTTTTAGGTCCTCCTTCATCAAGAGAAAAAAATTTTTCATAATTTGGTGGTAGAATTGTTGTATATTGAGAGCTTTTAAAATTGTTTTTAGCAATAGTATCAATTTGACTATTTGGTGAAATATATTTACCAGGGTCTGCAATATGTATACCAATTATATATTTATTACCATCTTTTCTAATGCTTAAACCATCATCTCTTAATTTAGTATTTTCATTATCTATAGTAAAAACAAATTCTTGTGTTGTTGTATCTGTTTTTTTATCAATCTGTATTTGAGATGGTTCTATTTCTTTTACAATGTGGTATTTTTCTAATACTTGCTCTGCTGATAAAGAAAATTTATTTCCATTAAATAACCCTAGCAATTCATTAGTAAAAAAGTCATCTTTGTATTCAAGTAATATATTTTCATATTTATTTTTATCAATTTTTGAATCATATGTTATTCTCATTAAAGTAAGATAATAAAGTAAATTTTCTTTATTATCATTAATTGAATTAATATATTTATTAAATACATAATCAAAAATATTAGTTTTATTAATAGGAATGATATTTTTATAAATATTAAAATATTTTTTTATGATATTTGGATTTTCAATTTTATCAATTAATTGTTTAATAAATTCATCAAATTCATATATATATAAATCTTTATCTAAAACGATAGAATCTAAATCTTCTGATAATTTTTTTAGGGTATCATTATCATATTTACTTGCGTATGCGAGCAAAGATCCACTAGATTTCTTAATTCTATTTCTATTAACAACGATTTCTTCTTTGCTAAAATTGTTATTTTGAAAAAAAATTGTTAATAAGTTAATACATTTATCAATATCATCTATAATATATTGATAATCATGTTTACTTAATTCAAAAATATAATCATTCAATACATCAAAAATTGCTTTTAATAATTTGCTGGTTGTAATATTTTTGCTTTTCAGTTTATTTAAAAATGTATCAACATTTGTTGAATTAATAGTCGCATTATTTAATATAAATTTTCTTATACTTTTTTTAATGTCCATAGTTTAAAAAACAATTTTTAAGTAAAATTGATAACCCCTTTCTAAAAAGTTTCTTTCAAGACATATATTATCATAAAATAATTTAGTTTTGCAAGTAATTATGCTATAATATAGGTAATAAAGGAGAGAATATGTAGAAACATAACAAATATACAATTATTATATTAACAGTACTATATATTATTTTATCTATCGGTGAATTTATTAAATATTTACTAATTGATTGTAATTTATTCGGATTAGTATACTTATTAATAGATTTATTAATAATATTTTTATTAGTACCAGTAGCTTACAATTATAAAAGATATTTTTCAAGTATTAGAATTAGTAAATTAATAATAATTATATTAATTGGTATATTTAATAGTTATATTTTATATAAAATAGTAATAAATAATATGAATTACGTAGATGCATCTATAGAATTTAATAATGGTATATTTATTATTAAAAATATTTTGAAAGGAATAGTGTATTTTATTTTATTGATATTCACAATATTTGAGTTTAAATTAGAAAAATTACTTAATAACATTACGAAAAACAAAAAGTTTAAAATGCTTAAGTTCGTTGTTAAAAAGTAATAATGATTGACAAAATGTGCTCTTAGTGATATAATATAGCCAAATAACAAAGGGGGAATGAGTTGTTATGAATGAAAATTTACTAAAAAGCGCAAAAAATTTAAGAGAAATTATTTTAAATGAAAGAAGAAAACTTGAAAAAGAATACTATGCAAATATTAGTGTTAAAGAAAAAAATAGTATTGTTAAAAAGGTCGAAACATTAGATGATACTTTTGTTAGATTAAATACTGCTATTAAAGAAAATAATGAAGAAACATTAATTCAAATGTTAAACTTTTTTGGCATTAAGTATGAAGAAGAGAAAGTTAATGAACCTATTGTTTTAAATAAAGAAAATATATCTAAAGACAAAAACAGCTCAAATAAGTTTTTCATTGGATTAGGAACTGGGTTAGGACTTGCTACTGTTGGATTTGGAATTGGAAGTTATTTAAACAATACTGGTGAGGTTGAAATCTTAGATGATGAGGAAAATGATTTAGATGATGAATTGATTAACGAGGAAAAGCCTTTTGAAGTTTATGGTGAATTTAATGATTCTGAAAATGAAAAACAAATTCAAAGTAGAGCAACTTGGTTTTATAATAAGTATGTTTCTGAAAACGAAGGTGTTAATCAAATTGGATTAAATGATTTGATAAATGATATTAGAATGATTAATGGGAATTTTAAACATGATGGAAATGATGATGTAACATATAACGCTACAGACATTTCAAATACTGCTAATGATATATTTACTATTGCCAACTATGCATCATTTTCTCAATATGGAAATCAAGTTAAATATGTACAATATGCTCCATTATTCGAAGATGGCTCTCTTGCTCAAAAAGGTGCTGTTATATTAGATAATGCTATGGAAAAAGTTATTAGCGCTATTAGAGCAGATGATACAGAAGCGTTTATGAGCGCAGCTAAAGAATGGGGAGTTGCAGTAGTAAACATATTTGAATATAATGATTTTAATGGTAATTACCCAAGTATATTTCAAATGGAACCATATCAAGCAAATTTCTTATATAAAGTTATGTATGGCAATTATGGACCTTATATTCTAGAATATAGTCAAAAACATAATTTAAATATTTGTATTCCTTATTGTATAGATTATAATACTCATGAAATACAAGATAAACCATTATCTGAAATTATTTATCAAATAAGTGAAGTTCCTACTGATTGGGTAGCTAAGAGAAGTGGACATGATGAAGAATATGCTCAAAATCATGAACCATTACCTGTTGAATTATATGAAATGACTAAAAATTATTATGATAGCAAATATGAATTAGAAATTGGTAAAAGTAGATCTTTAAAATAAATAAAAAAGGGGGATAAGAAATTATGTATAGTAATAGAAAAACTAATTTTAGTGTTTTAGACTTAGTAGTTAAAATATTATTTGCAGCATTATTTATATTTATTCTTATATGGTTATTTAATAAAAATGTTCCAAATATGGTTCCATTTTATAATAATGTATTTAGAGAAAATATAAAATACATGCAAGACGCAGGTGAGGCATATTTTACTGATGATAAGATGCCTAAAAAAGTTGGTGAAACTGTTAAAATTAGTTTATCAGAAATGTTTGATAAAAAATTAGTTTTACCTTTTGTTGATAAAGATGGTAATTCTTGTAATCAATATGAATCTTATGTAAGTATTACTAAAAATGCTGATGAGACTTATTCATTAAAAACAAATCTTGTTTGTAATAATGAAGAAGATTATACAATTAAGATATTAGGATGTCATACTTATTGTAAAGATGATAATTGTGCTAAAACATGTACCATTGAAAAGTTAACATCATATAAGTATAAAAAATTAGCCACATCTACTAAAACTCAATATAGTTGTACTGATGGTTATAAGTTAGATGGAAAATATTGTTATAAAACAATAATAACTGATAGTAAACCAGCTAAAGTTACTACAACCTCAACAACTAAATATGAAGTCCCAGCAATAGTAGATAAAGTAGATGGCAAAAAAATACAGTTAAATCCTATTAAGGAATCTGAGCGAGTTTATGTAGATAGAATTGAAAAAACAACTACTAACAAAATTCCATATACTTGTGAAAAAAATACAGTAAGTGAGCAATGTTCTACTACGTATGTACCAAGAGCTTATTCATGTAATTGTACTGTTCATGAAGGACCTAATGGAACATCAAGTACAACTTGTAGCACTTGTTATGAAAGTGTACCTGTAGAAACATGTAGTAATGTTACTCAGTCATATCAAGATACATGCTATAATGAAGTACCAGTAACAACTTATTATTGTCCGATGGATACAATTACTGAAGGTAGTGGAGAAAATTTAAAATGTTATAAAGTAGTTAAAAAATATAGTTGTCCTGCTGATGCTAATTTGCAAGAGGGCAGTGGTTCAGACATAAGATGTTATAAAGTAAAAGAAGGATCAGTTACTTATAGTTGCCCAGATAAAACATATACATTAAATGGCAATAAATGTTATAAATATATAAACGAGGAGCATACTGAATATAAGTGTAGCGAAGGTTATAAATTAGAAGGTAGTGTATGTAATAAATATGAAACTGATAAAAAGAAAGCCGAAGCTAAAAAAATAACTACTAAATATTATAAATATCAATGGAGTACTAAATCGTATATTTCAGGATGGACAAAAACAGGGGAAACAAAAATAGTAAATGGCAAAGAAATATGCGAATAGCATATTTCTTTTTCTTGATTTTAATGTACATTATGAGTTAAACTATTAAGTAAGAGGTGAATAATGAAAAAGAAGAAAAATATTATATTAACAGTTAGTATAGTACTTGGTTTAATATTATTTTTTGTAGTATCATTTATGATATCAGGAAATACTAGTAAACCAGTAGTTGTTTTACCGACGATAGACGATTGGCTTGCAGATACGCAAACATCAACACCTGTTGTAACAATAATAGGTAGTACATCATGTCCTCATTGCCAAAGTTATAAACCTGTAATAACTGATCTATCAGAAGAATATGGTTTTAAATTATATTTCTTTGAAACTGATACTATGAGTACAGATGAAGTTGAAAAATTAACAACTTCTTATGAAAAATTAAATCCAGAATATATTCCATTTACAGCTGTTATTCAAGATGCTAAAGTTATAGACACATTAGTTGGCTATGAAAGTGAAGAAGCTGTTGTTGACTTTTTGAAAAAAACTGAGGTTATTAAAAACTAGAAATCTAGTTTTTTTTAATGTATAATTTAATTGGGTGACATTATGAAAAAATTATTATTATATTCTATAATTATTTTTTTCATATTAATTTTTATAAAATATAGATATAGTGAATATGACATAAAATATGAAGTAAATGGTTATAGTGTAAATACTAAGTATAGTGATAAAAGATTTTATTATGAAATAAGAAAAGATGATAAAGTATATAATTTTGACATCTATAAAAGGCGTAGTTTAAATAAAAAAATGATTAATAGTATTAAAACTATAGAATCAGATGATTTTATTTGTATATATCCACAAATAGACGATGTTGAAACATATCCCTTATGTTATGTTGGTGAAGAATATACAGATTATAATTTGATAGATTCAGAACAATTAGAAATATATAAGAATGAAGTAGTTAATATAGATAAATCTGATAAAGATTTTGTATACCATAATAATTTATCATCTGATGAATATATAGCATTATGGAATTATAAAGGATATATTATAATGAATGGTAACTCATATAAGAAAGTAGATTTATTTAATAAAGATAAATATGATAATACACTTTCATATTTGATAGATGATAATATATATATTGCTAATTACGACGAAGAGCATGAATATAGTAAATTAATAGTATTAAATTTAAAAAGTTTTAAAAAAAATGAAATCGAATTAAATATAAAAATAGACTTTGATTCATATATAGTTGGAAATATTAAAAATAATTTATACATATATGATAATAAAAATAGTATATTATATGAAATAAATATTAAAAATGGAAAAACCATAGTTAAAGGAAATAATGAAATTGGATTTATTAAATATAATGGAGAAGAATTCGAGGTGTGTAGCAAATCAGAGTATAAAATAGATAAAATAAAATATAATGTTAATTATGAATCTAATTATAAATATTTAGTAAATTATGGATTATATAAGTCTATTAATGAAAATAAAAAACTATATCAAAAAATAGTTTCTAATGAAGTAACGCCAATAAAAGAAAACAAAAATAAAATATATTATTTAGAAAATGATAATTTCTATATGTATACTCCAAATAATGGAAGTGAATTAATTTTTTATAATTATGAATTATCTTTTAATAGTAATAACACAATATTTGTATATATAAATAACTAAATATTAAATGTATCATATAATATTTTAGGTGATTAAAGTGTTAGATTATGAAGTTAGAAAAAGTATAGAAAATCCTTTTTATACAACATATGAAATTAAAAGGGGAGATACTTTATATAAAATATCTGAATATTATAATGTTAATACAAAATTATTGGCTGAGTTAAATGGATTGGATATAGATGATTATATTTATCCTAATCAAACTTTATTAATTCCAAATAAGAATGTTAGTTATTATATTACTAAAGAGGGGGACACATTAGAAAATATAAGTAATATATTTAATGTGTCAGAAGAACAATTGGTTGAACAAAATAAAACAATATATTTATTACCAGAGCAAATGATATTTTATAAAAGAGATTAGAAAATCTAGTCTTTTTTATTTAAAAATGATATAATCATTATAATAGGAGTTGGTTTGATTGCTAGTTAAGAAACCTTATGCATTTTTAATAAAAAACTTTAGGCCAATACATGGGGTTCTTTTTGCTATGTTAGTATATTTATCGATTAAGTTATTTTCGATATATTCATTTTTTAGTAATTATGTATCTAATCGTTATTATATTAATACTGGAAGTTTAGAAAGTGAATACATAAATTTTATTATGTTTATAATAGCAATTTTAGCAATTATAGTGTCATCAATTATATTCTATTTATTGGCAATTAAACGGAAAGAGAATAAAACATATCTAGTTGTTAGTATATATAATGTTATTTTAATTATTTATTTTATGATTATATTTAACATTTTTCAAGATTTAAATGTAAATTCAATAGATATGGAATCAGTAAGACTATATAGAGATTTTTCGTTGATAATGTTATTACCAGAAGTAATATTTAGTTTTATTATATTAGGTAGAGCCCTTGGATTTAATTTAAAACAATTCGATTTTAAAAAAGATTTAGAAGAAATAAGTATAGATACTACTGATAATGAAGAAATTGAATTATCACTTGGGAATGATAATTATAAAATACAAAGATATTTTAGAAAATTATTTAGACTAATAAAGTATTTCATATATGAAAATAAATTATTTGTTATTACAGCGTGTTCAATATTTGTTTTAATTTCTTGCATATTTATATTTGTTAAAATTAATGTTTATGATGCTGAATATAAAGAAAACGTACAAGTTGTAGCAAATACAATATGGTATAAAGTAAAAAATAGTTACATTACGACTACTAATATAAATAATAAAGAAATAGAAAAGGGTAAAACTTATTTATTAATCGAAATAAATGCTGAAAATAAACTAAATAATATATATACTTTAACAAGAGAGACTTTTAGATTAGAGACTAAAAAAGGTTTATTATTTCCTATATTTACATTAAATAATATTTTTTTAGATTTTGGACAAACATATTCTCCAACTATAATAAATGCAAATGAAATAAAATCATTTATTGTAGTATTTGAACTAAATTCAGATGAATTAATGGATAAATATACACTTAAAGTAAAAAATTATAATGATAGATCTATTGGTGAAATTCAAGTTCAATATAAAAACATCGTGTTGAATCCTAAAAATATAAATAATATAGTTGATAAAGGGGAATATAAATTATCTGTTAATCTATTATTATCAGATACAATTTTAAATGATTCTATATTAAATATAAATAATTATGATATAAAAGATAAATTTAATGAAATTTACAATGAATGCGATAAGGATAATGTATGTAAAGATATTAAATATGTAGTATCGCCAAATAATATTGGTAAGGGTGATTTAACTGTTTTAAAATTGGAAACTAATTTAAAATTAGATGATAGCTTATACATGAAAAAATATATAAATAGTGCTTCTGAGTTTCTAGAAAAGTATGCTTATATTGAATATAAATATTTAGATTCTAAATATATAACTTATATGCAAGCAATACCAGTTAAATATAAAAATGATGAATACTCTTATCTTCAGGTATCGAATAATTTAAAATATGCTGATGAAATTAAATTAATTTTATTAATTAGAGGTATAAAATACACAATTATCTTGAAATAATGCATATAATTTGATATAATTATATGCACATGGAGCCATAGCCAAGTGGTAAGGCACAGGTCTGCAACACCTTCATCGTCGGTTCAAATCCGACTGGCTCCTCCATTAAAAAGTAACTAATCATACGATTAGTTTTTTAATAAATAAAAAGAATATATCTAATATATTCTTTTATTTATTTATTACTATATTTTTAAGCATTTCAGCTGTTTTTTCAACTCCCAATGTATCAACATTAATAGCAATATCATAATGACTTATATCATACCAATTAGTATTTGTATAAAATTTATAATGTTTTGCTCTTTGCTTATTAATTTTATCAATTTCTTTTTTTGTATTTTCTTTTATACCATAATATTTAGAAACTTTTTCTTCTTTTTTGTTACTATATAAAAATACATTATATACATTTTTATTATTTTTTAATACATAATCAGCACATCTACCAATTATGACACATGGTTTTTTGGCTATTTTTTTAATTACTTTTCCTTCAGCTATAAATATATTATTATCATTTATATAATTTGATTTTTTGGTTAGTTCATTTTCTTCAATATATTTTTCAGTAAATCCTGATTCTTTGGCGGCTAATCTAATTAATTCTTTATCATAGAATGGAATATTTAAATTTTCTGCTAATAATTTACCAACATATCTTCCACCAGAGCCATATTCACGAGCGATAGTAATAACTAAAGATGTCTTATTATTTTTATCATTAACCCTTTCCTCCACTGTGATCGTGTGACTTTTTTCTTCCATTTTAGTTAATTTTTTATATTCGCTGTATATAATGAATAGAACAAAAATAAAGCAAGTAAAATCAGATATTACTCCTGCGTATAATGAGCCATATAATCCAAAAATATTTGATAATATAATAGCAAGAGGTATAAACAAAATTATTTGTCTTGTAAAAGATACTAATGTTGATTTTTTAATATTTCCAAGTGATTGTATTATAATGCTTAAATATATTAACAAAGCATACCATTAAAAATATTCTAAAGAAATCAATGGCAAATTCCATCACTAAATCATAATTAGGATCTAAAGATGTTATAAACATTGATGTAATTTGTTTTGGAAAAATAAAGAATATTAAATTAAATATAACACCTATAACAAAACTAATTAAAAAACTTTTTTAATAATTTCTTTTACTCTTTTATAATTACCGGCTCCATAGTTATAACCTATAATTGGTTGTGAGCCAATAGCCATACCTAATATAGTTGATATATAAAGACTATTCACTTTAGATATGATACCATAAACTGATAAAGGTATATCACTACCAAACTTACTACTAGTACCAAATATAGTCATTAAATTATTCATTACAATAAATAAAGCTAAAATAGTTATTTGAGTTATAAAACTTGATAATCCTAATCCCAAAGTTTTAAATATAGATTTATCTAGTTTATAATCACTTTTATTTAGTTTTACTGATTTAATTCTAGGAATATAAATTAATGATATAATTAATGATACAAATTGTCCAATTATTGTAGCCAATGCACCACCGGCTACATCCATATTAAATATCATAATAAATATATAATCTAAAATAATATTTAATATAGCTCCTATAACTAAACATACCATAGAATATTTAGGAGAACCATCAGATCTAATAATAGATGATAATCCAGTATAAATTATCATAAAAGGCGCACCAATTAAAATAATTCTACCATATGTAATAGCATAATCATACACAGTGTGTACACTCAAATATTTTAATCAAGAATGGTAAAAATAATTCACCTAATAATGCAGTAATAACAGAAACAATAATTAATAAAGTTATTGATCCCCCTAATCCTTTTTTGGCTGATTGTAAATCTTTTTCGCCCAATTTTAAACTGAAATTAGCAGAAGCACCATTTCCAATTAAAGATGCAATAGCATTACATATAATAACTAATGGAAAAATTACATTAGTGGCGGCATTTCCTAAAGTTCCAACGCCTTGGCCAATAAATATTTAATCAACAATATTATAAACGGAGTTAATAAGCATACTAATTATACATGGTATTGAAAAGCTTATTAATAATTTAGAAATTTTCTCTTTTCCTAAATCTATTTCTTTCATAAAAACACTTCCTTTTCTTCTTATTTTTTGCGCAATCCGATAATTATAGCACAAATATTTTTTTTGTGTAATACCTAAATTTTATTTTTTGTAAACTAATTTGTTTTATATTGTTAAAAATTGTTTTTAGTGTTAATATAAAGTAAAGTAAGGAGAGTAATATTATGAATGATCAAAGTAGTCAAATAAACCAAAATATGCAAAATAATAACTTAACGAATAATTTACCTAATCCAGAAAAAAAGAAAAAAAATACATTAATTCCAATAATCGTGGGTATTTTATTGGTGACTATTGGAGTATATATATATTTTGGGGTGCTAAAGAAGCCTAATGATACTCTTGATAGTGAGATTACAATATCTGAAACGATTAAAGGTTATAAAAATTTGTTTGATTGGAATGGAGTGTATAAAAAAGATGACATGGAAGTTCACATATACCAATCAAGCTTAAATGAAATAGCTATTCTTATTTCAAAAATAGTTGATGGTGAAATTAAAACTGCTAATTTTGTCGCTTCTGTTGAAAACAATAACGTATCATATGATTCAGATTTTTTTGGATATAATTATAAATCAACAATTGTTAAAAATGAAACTGGAATTAGTTTAAAATATACAACTAATGAAGAAGGAAGCGATTTTACTAATGTAGATGTAGATTTACAAAAAGTATCTGCACCGACAAGTGATATGATTGGATTATATTATAATGATGATGCCTATGTTATTATAAGTGAAGTAACTGATAATGAGGTTTATGTTATTTTAAAAACAAAAAAAATATCTGAATCGGAAATGATATATTTTGATAATATAAATAATCTAAAACAAGAAGATGAATTTAGAAAAATTAATATTCTTAGAGATAATGATGGGTTAGAAATTATATCTTCTGCTATTGATGAGGAGAATATATTTAATGTAATTAATGGTAAATATATAAAAAAATAAGAGCTTTTAAAGCTCTTTTAATTTCTTATCAAATTTATCATTATCGTATTCTATTTCTATAGTCGAATAAATTATATTTTTATCTTTTAAAAATAATTTAACACTATTTTTAAATTCATTTATTTGATTAATTGTTATACACTTATTAATTAATATATGTGCTGAAATGCAATTATTTACACCATCTACTGACCATACATGAACATGATTAATATCTTCTATAAAATTATATTGCATCTTTAAATCTTTTTTTATTTTCTCAATATCAATATCTTTTGGAACTTTTTCCATAATTATATCAAAAATGTCTTTCAAATTTCTATATACATGTAATAATATAAATAAACCTAATAAAATGGACATTATTGGATCAATAATAATTAATCCAAATACTTTTATGATTATACTTCCAACTAATATTAAAATCCAACCAAATACATCTTCTAACATATGTAAATTAATAGATTTTTCTTTATATTTAATACTTTTTGATGTTTTATAAGCTGCATATCCATTTATAATTATACCAAATATTGCAAATATAATCATAGCATCATGATTAACTTCATCAGGATTAATAAGTCTTGGAATTGAATTAAAAATAATTATTCCTGATCCAAATATTAATACAACAGATGTTACAATTGCACCTAACAATGAATATTTAAGATAATTATATGTATTTATTTTATCAGAATTTATTTTATTTTTCTTTTCAAGTAAAAATGAAATACCTATTGAAAATGAATCACAAAAATCATGTATTGCATTTGATAATATTGAAATACTATTTGTCAAGATACCTCCAAGTCCTTCTAATAAAGAAAATGTTAAATTAAATAAAAATGCAATTTTAATGTTTTCAAAAGACTTTTTTTCAACGATTTCAACTTTTTTTTCTGATTTTTTTTTATTTCGCATATTATCACCAAATTAATTATAACATAATTATGTTTATTGTAATATGCATTTTATATAAGTAATATATTTTATTGAAAGAATTTAATAATTTTGATAAAATATTTATGGTGATATGAATGAATTTTAGTGACTTGGCATTACAAGGAAGTGTGAAAGAACAAGTGATAATCTTATCATTAATAGGCATTGGCATTATTATTCTAATAATGATATTAACTGTTATAAAAAAAATGAAAGACAAATAATATGAAAAAAATTGATTCTTTTTATATTTGGGGATTTTGGATTATTTATTTAGAAATTATTTATAAATCTTTTGTATTAAATAATCTATTATCATTAAATACCATATCAGTAATATTTTTTAGTTTGATATGGATTTTGATATTATTTATATTTACTAGCTTATTCAAAGAAAGAATTAATAAAATATTAGCGATTATTATATTATCTTTTTTGATTATATTAACATTAGCACAAATAGTTTACTTTAATATATATAATTCAATATTTTCTTTCTTTTCATTGACTACTGGAACAGGACAAGTATTGCAGTTTGGGAAAATAATAATAGATGTTATATTTAGAATATGGTATGTATTTTTGATTGTAATTATACCTTTTATATTATTTTTAAAATTTAATAATAAATTTTTTTCTTATAAAAGAATATCATTAAAAAATGCTTCTATTTCACTTGTTTCGATGGTATTTGTTTTGTTTGGCTTAGTTGTATATATAAATATTAATAGTGTTATAAATAAATTAATATATTCTACATATAGTTCTATATTGACAATTAACAAAACGGGTTTATTAACTATGGAAATAATAGACACATATAGATATTTTTTTGGTTTTGAAGAAAAGATGAATTATAAAGAAAAATATATTATAGATGATAATGAATTATATAATGTTTATAATATTAATTTTGACGAATTAATTAATAGAGAATCAAATGAAAGAATTAAATTGCTATATAATTATTTTGATAGTGTTAAACCTACTAAAAAAAATGAATATACAGGATTATTTAAAAATAAAAATCTTATATTAATTACGGCTGAATCATTTGATACTATTGCTATTGATAAAGATATAACTCCAACTTTATATAAACTATCAACAAATGGAGTTAAGTTTGAAAATTATTATCAACCAATATATCCAATTTCAACATCTGATGGTGAATATATGATATTAATGTCTTTAATACCTCAAGAAGGGACATGGAGTTTTTCTAAAACTTCTAATTTAAATATGAAATATTCTATAGGTAATATGTTTAAAAATCATGATTATTTAACATATGCATTTCATAATCATGATTATAATTTTTATAATAGAAGTAAATCACATACAAATATAGGATTTAATTTTATTGGATGTGGGAATGGCCTTGAAGAGATTATGAATTGTAATAATTGGCCAAGTAGTGATTATGAAATGATTGAGTCTACGATTGATTATTATATCGATTCAAATAAACCATTTTTGACATATTATATGACAGTAAGTGGACATTTAAATTATGATTTTAATTCAAATGATATGGCTATTAAAAATAAAAAAGAAGTAGAAAATTTAGATTATAGTAATTCGATTAAATCTTATTATGCCACACATATTGAATTAGATAAAGCTTTAGAATTATTAATTAATGAATTAGAAAGAAAGAATATTTTAGATGATACTCTTATTATCATTTCTCCAGATCATTATCCATATGGATTGAATACAAAACAATTAAATGAAGTTAGTGAATACAATAAATGCGATAAATTTGAAAAATTTCATACATCATTAATTATGTATAATCCTAAGTTAGAAAATATTGTTATTGAAGATACAATTAGTAGTTTAGACATTTTACCAACCATATATAATTTATTTGGCATTGAATACGATTCTAGATTTTACGTGGGAAAAGACATATTTAGTGATGATGATCATATAGTTATTTTTTCAGATAGAAGTTGGATTACAAATAAAGGAAAATACGATTCTATAAAAAATAAATTTATTAGTAATAGTGATGAAGAAGTTAATAAAGAATATATAGATATGATTAATGAAATAGTATCTGATAAGTTTTCGGTATCTTCAACAATATTAGATACAAATTTCTATGAGAGGGTAAAGTATTATGCTGAAACTGAGGATTAAAAATTTAAATGTAGAAGATATATTAACTAGCGGTTCTTGCTTTAGAAGTATAATTGAAGAAGATAAAAGCATAACTAATATATTAAGCGATAGAGTTATTAATATTAAACAAGATAATGATATATTGTATATTGAATCATCAAACTACGATAATTTAGAGAATATTATAAATGATTATTTTGATTTAAAAAGAGATTATGATAAAATAAATAATGAAATTATTTTAAATAATAGTGAATTAAAAGATTTAGTAGAGTCATGTAAATGTTATAGAATATTAAATCAAAATTCTTTTGAAGTAAGTATTAGTTACATAATAAGTCAAAATAATAATGTAAAAAGAATAGCAAATAGTATCAATGAAATAAGTAGATTATATGGAAATAAAGTAATATTTAATAATAAAGAATATTATTTATTTCCTACATATGAACAATTGAAAGATATAACAGATGAAGATTTAAAGAAAATCAAAGTTGGCTTTAGAGATAAATATATCAGAAATTATTTAGATAATTATAATGATTTAATGAATATAAACAATATATCAACAACAGATGCATTAAAAGAACTTATGAATATCAAAGGAATAGGATTAAAAGTAGCATCTTGTATATTGTTATTTGGTTACAGAAGATTAGATGTTTTTCCAATAGATACATGGGTAAGAAAATACATATCACAAAACTATAATATTAAAAATACTCAAAAAGAAATAGAAAAATTTGCTAAAAGTAAATTTAAAGAATATTCAGGATTAGTAATACAATACATGTTTCATGGACAAAGAAATTTAAATAAATAAAGTGTAATATCTATAATAAAAAATATAAATAATTAATTTTCTATGTTATAATAATTATATGATGGTAATGTTTTTAAAAAAAAATTTAAATTATATAATATTGTTATTGCTATTAATAATTTGCTTTATTATTATTTTTAATACTTCGTTTAGAGAAATAATAAATAATGCTGATAATAAAGTTATAAATTTTATTAATACTATAATTAACACTAAATTAACAAATATTATGAAGATTATAACATTATTCGGAGATATTTATATACCACTTTTAATAATTGTGTGTATATTTATTTTCAAAAAGAAAAAAATACATGCAATTATATTATCATTTAATTATATATTTGCTGGATTAATAACACAATTTTTAAAGATATTAATATCACGGCCAAGACCAATAGAATCAATAATAAAACTACCTAATAGTTTTAGTTTTCCAAGTGGACATTCACTTACATCAATTGTCTTTTATTTTACATTATGGTATTTGCTAACAATAAAATCTAATAAAAAGATAAAAATTTTTACTTTTGTTATAACATTAATTTTAGTTTTATTAATAGGATTTTCTAGAATATATTTAAAAGTCCACTTTTTTTCAGATGTTATAGGTGGATTTGTAATAGGAATAATATTAATATTTATGATTGTTAATTTAATAAATATGTTTTTTAAGGAGAATTTATGAAAAGGGCATTAGTATTAGAAGGTGGAGGTGCTAAGGGAGCATATCAAGCTGGTGCGATTAAAGCACTAACACAAAAGAAAATATATTTTGATGCTGCAGGAGGAACATCTATAGGAGCAGTTAATGCTGCGTTTTATGTATCTAGAAAATTAAATTCTATGTATAAGTTATGGCAAACAATTGATAGTGATGATTTATTTGGAATAGATCCTAAAATGCTAGATAATATATATAATAAAGATTTCACAATGAAAGATATAAAAGCTGGAATATTAAATATTGTTAAAATAGTAAAAAATTTAGGTATAGATACCACAAATATGAAAAAACTTATTAATAAGCATTTTAATGAAGATAGAATTAGAAAAAGTAGGATAGATTATGCACTTAATACTTTTAATTTAAGTGAATTTAAGCCTGTAGAAGTATTTAAAAAGGACATACCAAAAGGGAAACTAGGTGATTATATACTATCAAGTGCGTATTTACCATTTTTTAAATTAGAAAGAATAATTGATAATAAATTTTACTTAGATGGTGGTATATATATGAATTGCCCTATAAACATGTTTATAGATGCAGGATATGATGAGATATATGTCATTAAGGCATGGAGAAGCAAATTAAAATATAAAAATAAAAAAGGAGTTAATGTACATATTATCGCACCTAGAGAAAATTTGGGATCTATTGTTAGGTTTACTCCTTCTATTGCAAAATATAGGATGTCATTGGGATATTATGATACACTAAAATATTTATATAATTTAGATGGTAATAAATATTATTTTAAAAATTATAGTGATAAATACTATGAAAATTTATTTGATAAAAAAACTTTTAAAAAAGTAGAAAAATTATATAATAGAAGTGCATTTATTAAAAAAGATAAAGATTTTATTCTTAAAATAATAGAAAAAATATGTATAGAATCAAAAATGGAAAGATTTAAAATATATAATTTACCATATTTATTAACAAGACTAAAATATAGATATGTCAAGAAGAAGAATGATAAATATTATTATTTTATAAAGAATATAAAAATCGATTTTGAATAAAAGAAGTCCATTAAATATATAAAAGGGGCTTTTTTATTATAAATTAATTAAAATTACTTGAAAAAAAAATATTATATGATAAAATATTATTGCATATGCAGGTATAGTTCAACGGTTAGAATGTGGCCTTGCCAAGGCTAAGATGCCGGTTCGATTCCGGTTACTTGCTCCATTTGAAAACAACTTACGGACTGTAAAAAGTTCGTGAGTTTTTATTTTATATAGAAGCAATGTTCTCTTTCTAGGAAGGAG
>CASFKI010000053.1:0-3235 GCA_949295285.1 uncultured bacterium | reverse complement strand
TATTAGTCATTACTTTATTAACATCATATATTATTTTCAAACATAAAATCAGTTGTTATTTTATATAAAATATGCTACACTATGTTTTACAAAGGGAGGTTTTATTTATGGATAATTTAAAAAAACAGTATGACCAAATTGTATCAGAAAGAAAAGATATTATAGAACAAATTAAAGTTTTAGCAGAAAATGAAACAGTAAAAAAATATTTTTCCTTACGCGAACTAAATGATAAATTATCAAAACAACAAAATGATTTATATACGCAAATAAAATTTGGAGAGTATTTATCATGTAACCATATATGGGTTACTACATTACATGAGTATGATAGTTGGGAAGGACGTTCATATAATTATCGTGGATGTGTAAAATGTGGTTTGGATAGAAGAGTTTTTCATTTAATGAAAAGTTATCATAATCCAGAATGGTTAACATTTGATCAAAGAATAATGTATGATTTTATGATGAATCATTCCCTTAATCGTGGAATAGACTCTAACCTATTATGTGATTTGGATTTAGCGAAGGCAATATATGCAAAAATAAAAGAAGTTCATCCTGATATTGATGATATGACTGCAATAAAATATTTAAAAGCCGCGCTTTACAATATAAGAAATATTAAAGTAAATGATAAAAGAAAATTAAGTAGAGCAAAAAGACTATCATTAAAAACCAATTTTAATAATTGGACTGATCCTAGTGTTATAATATAATTTATCAATTTTAATATGAGTCTCAAAAGTTGGATAATTATAAATAGTTAGAGGATTATAACCTATAATTTGTAGGTAATAATCCTTTTAATTTTACTTTAATTCTACTCATATAATTTATTTTTTTGATACCATTATTTCAATAACATCTTCGCAATACCTAAAATAAAATATTTTTTTCATTCATATACTTAAACTTCTTTTAATATAAAAAAGTATTAGTAATATTAACTATTCAATACTACTAACATATTTTGATAGTAATATATTTATCATATTTTAAAACACAAACTAATTTCTTTTTAATTATTTAAATACACATAAGATTATAGATAATTATTATTTTTCATTTTTTATAGCTTTACTTTTTCATATTTTATGATTTTTCCTAATTTATAAATAAATGCAGTATCATTATTTGCAATATATTACATATATGTTGATTTATATATGCCATGGCAATATTCCATAATTAACCAGGAAAATTACTTATTAAATGTTCTAAAAAAACTTCAGCTACTATTTTTTATAGGAATAATACAATAAATAACAATTTTATCAACTTTTTGTTTAATTTTTTTCTATATTCATAGATATTTACTTTGATCTATAATTTTATCTACATATTTTGACTAAATATATAATAAAAATGTAAACATATAACATAATTATTTATTAAAAGTATTTATATTAATTTTTCCTCATGCAATTTTTGTAAACTAACTTGTATAATTGATACGGGTGGCATTTTAAGAATACCTTTTTGCTTTAACACTTCATAAGATATGGGAATATCTAAGGTTTTATAATATTTAAAAAGTAAAAGTTTTGAATTTGACGAAAAATTTGATTTAATTTGTTCTAATGAATACATCGTTCGTTTAGTAGCCATAGCATATAGTTCTTCAGGTGAAGAAAAGTACCAAAAACATTATCTACAATACCAATTGTTATTATACTTTTTTTATTCTCGCTTTCATAAAAAAGTAAAATATCACCATGATTAATTTGATTTGTTGAAGAGTTATATATATATGCTTTTTTTATTGTATTTAAATAAGTATTAATTACATAAATATCATCAAAAAAAGTTGAGTAATAATTTTCTGATTCTAGAAAAAGCATTTCATGATATTGTTGTTGTATTGGAACTATAAATACATTTTTATTTTCAAGACTAAAATTTGGATAAGTATTATCATTCATATTTTTTACAAGAACAAGTTCTTTTTCAATACTCAAATCAGCCTTTTGCGTTTCTTTAGTAGTAAATTTGAAAAAACCATATTCTAAAAACAAATTTATCAACGCCTCTTGTTTTTCAAAAATCGTCAAATAAATTTCATCAACTTTCTTTTTAATTGCTTCACTAATTATTATCTTTATATAACTTTCTCCAATTTTATTTCTAGTATTAGTTACCTTAAATGTTGAAACCTTCAAACGTTTACCTTTTTTAAAAGGTATTTCAAATCGAGAATAATCTTCTGTTTCATCTTCTATTTTAAGCATTAAGAATGAACCTAAATTACCAAAATTATCACGTGTTATATAAGCTTTAGCACCATCTCTTGATTTCTTTTTATACCATATTTCAAATCCATTATAATCTTTTTTTAAAGAGTCAAAAAAATTATCATTTAACTCTATGTTGTACAAATATTCATGTAAAATAAAAGCAGAAGTTTTAATTTCTTTTTCTTCCAATGATTTAAATTTACTTATTGCTTCTTCAATTCCTAAAATTCTATCAGCTATACCTATTTTTTGAGCTTTATTTTTAATTTTTTTATCATTTGTAATCAAATAACTAACACAATCTTTATATACTGCATAAAGTAAATTGTTATAAATTAAATCATTTGAAATTTTTGAATATCCAACTAAAAGATTAAAATCTTTCGTTGCTTGTGGTGGTTTGTCAATAATATTATAAATTTGAAGTTTATTATAAATAATTTTCTTTTTTTCTTTGTTTTTAATATTATTTATATCATCAAAAGCCATTGGGTGAATAACAATTTTATAACAATTAGAATCATAGAGTATTTTAGTTAACTCTAATATATTATTACCCACAACAAAAAAATCCTCTGTATATATCAGCATACTAGTGTCCAATAAAATTTTTATCATAAATATTCATCACCAAAACTTTTCTTTAATTTATTACTACAATTACACTTTGTATTATAACACATTTTATATATTTCTAAATCAAAGTCATCTATGATCTTGTCATTATCTTACTCAAATTATAATATTTTTTCTTATCAGCAACTGTTTTTTTACTAAATATTTTATTTATAAAAATAACAATAATACATATATATCATATTTTATAAAATTTACTAATGCACATTTTAGTTCAAAAAATTAATGTGGTTAAATACAACTTAAATTAGTGTGTTATATATCAATTTTTTATTAAGGTTAATTTCTATATCTATTATACTATAAAACCTATATTTTTAAAGCCTTTTTATTTAATGTTTTTTAGAAAAGTGTTTAAACTA
>CASFKI010000052.1:0-6822 GCA_949295285.1 uncultured bacterium | reverse complement strand
GTGAATACCTGGTACTGTATTTATTTCAATTATTCTATAACTATCATCAGTTTGTTTTTGTTCAATAGAATTAGTCATAAAATCAATACCCACATAAGGTAATCCTGGAAATGCTTTTAAAACTTCTAATCCAATTTCTATAACACTTGGATGAACTCTATCAGTATAATCTTCACATATCCCACCCATTGCGACATTAGAATTTGCTCTTAAATAAATTTTTTCTCCATTTTGAGGAATGCTTTGCAATGTTAATCCATTTTTTGATAAATATTTTACTAACTCATCATCTATAAGTATTTCACATAACGCATTAGTTCTTGGATTCATTCTATCATAATTTTCTTTTTTAATTAAATGTTCAATAGTATTTATCCCATCTCCATAAATATGTGATGGATCACGAAATAATACTGCATAATCCCCCCTTTTAGTAACAAATACTCTATACTCATTAGCTTTATAGTATTCTTCAATAATTATCTTAGTTAAATCTCCACGGTGCATAATAATATTGTTTATAGCATCTACAACTTCCTCTTCTGTTTGCAAATCAGTATACACATCAAATCCATGAGAACCAAATACTGGTTTGATTACAACTGGACAATTTAAAACTTTAAACGCTTTTTTGATATAATCAATGTCTCTTGCAATGAATGTTTCTCCAACTGGAACGGATATTCCATGCATCATTAAATTTTTTTTAGTAAATCCCTTATCTCCTGCTAAAATAGATACATTATATGGCATTATTGATGAATCCCTATCACATATTAATTCATCATGACCATTATATGATGCTTTAATAATTTCTTTTTCAGCATCAATTATACCTACATTTATGCCTCTTTTAAGCATTTCATATATAAAAATTTTTTGATTAGAGTGTAATCCTTTATATATGTTTTCCATTATCTATAAAATCCTTTATTTAAACTATCAATTGAATCATCAAGCTCTCTATTTTCTTGCTCTAATTGTTTTATCATTCTTTCTTCTTCTTCAGCTTTTCTTGCTTCTGCAACCAACTTTTTTAATTCATCTATTTTTTGTTTTCTTTGTGCTAAAATCTGATTTGCCCTATCACTAGTTAAATTAGCACCTTCCATAGAAAATTCTAATTTTTCAATTAACTTATCAACATCATCTAAAGAGTTATATTTCTTACTACTTTGAGTTTTAGCGGGTATAGTTGAAATGCCTCTGCTTTCTGATGAACAAAATGAAGATCTACTTTCTAAAGCACTTTCATTGCTAAATGAAGATGTTGGTACATAAGTATTGTGACTTTCACTAGAAAAATCACTCTCTGAAGGAAATCTTCCATAACTTCTTCCAAAATATTCCCCATATTCATAATTACTTTCGCTGCTTTCATAATTACTTTCCATAATTTACTCCTCCTTTATCAATACAGCATCTTCTGTATTTATTTTTACATTAAGTAAAGCACTTTTAAACTTCTTTATTTTTATATCTCCAAATATTTCTTTAACATTTTTTATATCATCTATCATACTTCTTTTTTCTTTATTTTTTACATCATATATATAAGCAAAGTATAGTACTTTTACTTTCTTTGAAAATTTGAATATTAATTTTTTGTAATTAATTAAATAGTTATCCTTATAAATAGTGTTGATATAATCTGATATATTAGATAGAAACATAAAATCATAGTTTTTATTAAGTTTTAAATCTTTCAAATTTGATTTTACAAACTTTATTTTGACTATTGCTAATCTATTTTTGATTATATCATAATTTTCTTCATTTAGATATAAATTGCAATTGATTTTATTTTGAAAATCGAAGTATTTTAAATTAAATAAAGCTGAATATTTCATTTTTAATCCATTATATTCATTTTTAGAAAGTTCATTTAACCAAAATGCTTTACTTTCACTATCCATATTTAATTTTTTTATTAGTTCATAATTAAAAGATTTTTCTGTATCATATAATATGAAATTTAAAAATTCACTATATGATAATTCTTTAATTGCTGATAGTTTTAAATCCATATAATATTTAGTAAGGGGATTTATATCGAATGTTGTTATATCTGTGCACCCTTTTAAAATTGCATTAATAATATGATCTGATGATCCTGTTACTGTGATTATTTTTTTATTAGTAAAATCAAGTTCATTCATATATCCAGCAATATTTTCGGTAGTAAAAAGATATATACTACTGAATCTTTCCATAACAAACTCCTTTTAATTTTGAATTTAAAAATAAATATATATTCTTATCTTTTAGAACATTTTTTAAATTATTATCTCTTAATGAAATCTTTGAAATACAGTTCTTATTATTTTCATATACCCAAGGACAAGGACTAACAAACCCCATATTGTTAATATATAAAAATTTATCTCCTGCAGGGCACTTCTTAACAAATGTAGGTTGTTTGCCAAAATTATAATTAACAATTATATTGTTTTGGTATTTTTCTTTTATATAATCAATAGTTTTAATAAGTTCTTCATTTGAAATTGTTTTTACAAGTAATTTACTTTGTCCATCAACTGGTTCCATTATTGAAAATATTATTTCATTAGCACCAATATTAATCGAATCTTTAACTAGATTTTCTAAATTATTTTCATTCTTAGCATGAATTACAGAACCAATTCTTACTTTATTCTTTGAATGCTTTAATGATTTTAAACCATTAATGGTTCTTTCATAAGTTAGTTTTCCTCTTACAGCTTCGTGTTCTTCTTTATTTCCATCTAAACTTACATGAATCATTTTTAAATTTATCTTATTTAATTTATTAACTATTTCATCATTTATAAGTGATGCATTAGTAGATACATCAACAATTAATTTTTTACTAGCATATTCTAATATTTCTATTAAATCTTCTCTAATAAATGGTTCTCCCCCTGTAATTTTCAAATATTTAAAACCATTTTTTACTAATTCATCTATAACATGCAAACATTCTTTAGTTGTCAACTCGCCATCAACTTTCTTTTTATCACAAGAGAATATACAATAAGAGCAACCATAATTACAATTATGAGTGATTTCCCATATTGCTTTTCCACCATCTTCTGGTAATGTAAATTTACATTCCATAGAATTTATAAAATCATTTATTTCATCAACATTCATATTTTCTTCACCTACTACCATAAAGTTATTATTCTCATATTTCTTTATATTGTTTATTTTTTGTAATTCAAATCTTCTTAATATTTCTTCTTTTGATAAATCACTATTATATAATCTAGATAATCTTATATCTTCATTAATATCTAAATATACAATTTTATTAAACTTATCAATTAAATTATCATTTATAATTAATGCCCAATCAACTAATATTGTTTTGTTGTTAAATTCATTTAAATATTTGAATAAAAAATTATATAAAATTTCTTTATATTTATCCATGCTTTTTTTATCATAATAAATATATTTATTTAAAATAAACGAATCAATTTCTTTATATTGTTTTAATTCTATTATTTTTGATTTTAATTTTTCTATATATTCGTTATTTTTATATAAACTTCTTCTAAAATTATCAACATCTATATATATACAATTAGGATTTAACTTTAATAATTTTTTACATAAAGTTGTTTTACCAGATGACATTCCACCTGTAATCCCTATTAATTTATTCATACCAACACATCCCATATTTTATTGGAATAAATGAAGCAAATTTTGTCTCTTTATTTAACAAATTATATTTATTCCAATTAACATCATCAAATATTAAAATATAACCATTATTCTTTAAATCATTTATTAATAAATTTATTTCTTCAGTTAATTTAGGATTTTCAACATTAGGATGATTACTGTGAATATATTGTGTTTTATTTTTAATATTTTTATTTTCTTCAAATATTGGTGTTCCAACTCTATATGCTAAATAATGCATTCTAAGTTCATGTGGCTGTAAAATATTAATTAAATTTCTTGTAGCGATAATATCTTCTTTAGTAGAACTTGGATAATCTAGAATAATACTATTTCTTACTCTATAGCCCATATCTTTCACTTCTTTAATAACTTGTCTAATATAATTTAAATTCATTTGTTTATTCATTAATTTTAGGATTCTTTTACTTCCTGTTTCAATACCAAAATGAACCCATCTAAATCCTACTAAATACATTTTTTCAAACATATATTTATCATAACAAGAAATACTACTTAAACATCCAAATAAACATTTAATATTTCTTTTTTCTATTTCGTTACAAATTTCAAACATTCTTTTTTTATCTACAGTCATATTATCATCTAGAAAAATTATTTTCTTAGTGTTAAAATTACTTATCAAATATTCAATTTCATCAACTACTTTATTAGCTTCTTTACCAATCCATTTACCAAAGAAAGTTGGTGTTGTACAAAAATTACACTTGCCAATACATCCTCTTGATGTAATCATAGTTCTTGTGTCCATATATTTTTCAATATTAACTAAACTTCGGTCAGGGTAATTAATCAAATTGAAATTATTAGCTATTTTGATTTTTTCAGTTAGTATTATATTATTATCTTTTTTTATAATAATATTAGGAATTAAAGATAAATCTTTATTTTGAATAATACTATCAATAACATTAATAATAGTTTCATCTGCTATGCCATTTATAACTACATCAAGACCATTATTTAAAAATTCATCATAATAATAAGCACTAGTTTTTCCTATAATAATATATTTTGATTTTTTATTAGTGTTTTTTATAATCTCAAATATATTAGAAACAGTATCACTTGTATGTAGAGGTAATTGATAATCAAATACAAAAATAATAATATTATCATCTTTTAAATAATTGTTTAAATTATTATTCATTTTATTAACATCCATATCTATTACACTTACATCACTATATTTTTCTTTAACAATCGTTGCTATTTGTAATACATCGATTGGTTCTGCAAGTATAGACTTATTTGTAAATGGTTTGTTAGGCGGATTGACTACTAAAATATTCAAAATATATTACCTCCTTATATATATTGATAATTATTATAATTTTTCACTAACTTAAATTGCATAAGAATTTATCATATTATTTTTAATATAATAATAACCTATAACACAAATCTACAGTGTATTTCATTCATTTACGTATAATATTAACTAAAAAATATATATTACTTTTTGTTAGTATTACTATTTAATTTTAAATTTCTATTTTTTTATAATCAACTTCATAGCCCATTATTTTAAAATTTTTCTTGAAAATAATTCTTATAAATATAAATTTAATAAAAATTAATATTTTTAATAACAAAATGATATATTTACTTTTTTCATACTTTTTAATCTTTGCTAATGCATTTGCTTTTATAGATATTTTTCTCTGTGATAATTTAATTTTTACCTAGCACTAGCAAAAAATCATACATATTTCAATTCATGTTTCATTATTTTATCATGTTTTTAATTATCAAACAATATTTTATGATTTTTTATTCATAAAAATATAACTATTATAGACAATTAATCGTATAATTTAAAGAAATACAATTTAAAAAAATTATGAAAGTTATATAACTCATGTTTTTACCAAACTTTGTAGTAATCACACCATAACTTTTAACTAAACGAACTACTAGAATAATTTGATTCATCACTTTAATCCTCATTTCTTAAATCTACGAGGCACACAAAAATACCTACTACAGACCATTTAACGATTTTTTTATATTTGATTCAAATATTTGTAAATAAATTTTACAAACAAAATTGTCTAATTAAATAACTAATATTTTTTATAATTTTGTACATAAGACATCCTAATTTTTAACTACTATTATATTACAAAATTCTTGTTCATTTATACGATTATTGCCTAAATATAAACTAAACAAAAATGAAAAGACCACGAGAACTTATAAGCAAAAAATGAGATCACGCTTTTATGCGGCCTCTTCATGGAGGCAATCTCATATCACATACTTTTTTAAAACACTTGTAAATCAACGAATATAATTTTAAAAAGTTTAAACAAAATTATATTAATTTTAACCTTTGGGTAGTTGAAAGGAAGATTTTTATGTTATTAGAAAATAATACAAATAAAGTAATGGATTTAATATATCAATTTGATAAATTAAGCAATATTGATAAAGTAAGATTGGCAATATATTTGCTAGAAAATAAATATTTTAATGTTGATTCTGACATAGAAAATATGATAAATACATTAAAATTAATTTTAGTAAATATAAGCATTTATTATTTTTTTCAGCCAAGTATTTAGAACTTACTGAAAAAGAAAAGAAACCCTTTTCAATTGAAATGATATTTAATATATATGAAACTATCTTTAATGATAGTATGATTGACAAATAAATTAATAATAATTTATTAGTATTTGATTACTATTACTCATTATTCAATAATAAGTAAAAATAATACCTAGTAAGACTAGGTATTATTTCAGACTGTTGACAAAGTCGAAAGAAATTTGTTAACAGTCTTTTAATTTTGAAAAAAATATATTATAATATAAATGTAAGGTTGCTTTATTATTCCAAATTAAAAGCTTACTAAACCTTACTTTTTTTATATATTTTTGATATAATTATATTAGGAATAATGAAGAAAGTAAGTGATAGAATGTTAACTAAAAGACCTCAAAGACAATATTTAAGTGAAATAGTAAATTTAGAAGAAATGGTACCTCAAAATCATTTCTTAAGAGTAATAGAAAAATATTTCGACTGGAACTTTATATATGAAGAAGTAGAAAAACAATACTCTTTATTTGGAAGACCAAGTATAGATCCAGTAGTATTGTTTAAAATTCATATATTAAAGTT
>CASFKI010000051.1:0-22790 GCA_949295285.1 uncultured bacterium | reverse complement strand
TTTGACAATATTGGCACCCTTAATATTATGAGCAAATTTATAAATATATTCAGCATTTTTAGTTTCGATTATTGCATCTTCTAATTTAGTTAATAAATTGCTATCAAGTTTGCTTGTTAAATTAATAGCAGATTCATAAATTATATATGCATCTTTTGATTTAATAATAGTATCAATTATTTTTTCTATTGGAGCACCTTTAACATATAATGCAAAATAATAATAATAATAAATACTATTTAATTTAAAAAGATTATATACTAATGCGTCTAATTCTATTAAACCTTTATTAACGTAATAATTTATCTTACCTCCGCCTTTGACAGGAATTTCTTTTATTAATTCAATTAAAAAATTATTCATTATATATTTCTCCTCTTTTTAATTTGCACGTTATTATACAACAAATTTACCAATAAGTCAATAAACACTTATTTAAGTGCTATATAAATGTTAATTATTTAATGTTGTTTCACTTAAATTAATTATCTTTTGGGGTATTAATGAATCTTGTTTATTATTATTAACGTAGCAGAAGAAATATCATTTAATTTATCTGCATTACAAACACAATATTTTAAAAGAAAATTTATACTCCATTGAAGTTAATTAACCATTAAATATAATGTTTATTTAAACTTCCTTGCTAAATTATTTCAATATCTTTTATGATATAGATAACTATATAATTAGATAATAATATTTGTGAAATTTGCTTAAATTTAGCGATATTAATGCATACTTTTAAATTATGTTTCTTATACATAAAAGCTATATTTTCTCCATAAGAATTTGTTGCTAATTTTTCTTTCAATTTTGTATCAGTGATAATATTTATCAATATCAACTTCTTTATTTATAGATATATAATAATTTACATTCATAATCCCATTTATCATATAATTAGTATAAAATATTAAAAATAATTTATTTAAAATACCGAAAATTAATTTACTTTTTATTTATTTCACTTTTCTAATAGTGTTTATTCAATACAACAAAACAATATATTATTTCAATAAAAAAATATGAAATTCATATCTTTTTATTTTCTCTAAAATCATCAAATATTGATGTACCAATTAATAGAGTATTTTCTATATTAAAATTGTCTAGTATTGTTGCTCCTATATCTGCTAGAGTTTGTCTATCATTAAGTCTTTTTCCTTTTTTAAATATTGGACTATACATTAATATTGGAACATTTTCTCTTGTATGATCACTACCTTTAAAAGTAGGATCATTTCCATGGTCTGCAGTAATTATTAATAAATCATCTTTTTTTAAATTTTTAAGCAATATAGGTAAATAATAATTAAACTCTTCTAAACATTTTAAAAATCCATCTTTATCTCTTCTATGACCAAAATCCGAATCAAAATCATTTAAATTTGCAAATAACAAACCGCTAAAATTACCCTTAGCAAAATCCACTATTTTTAGCATTGTCTCAATATTATTTTTAGTATTTATACTATAAGTAATACCTTTATTATTAAACATATCAGCTATTTTACCAATACAAATGGTACTTATATTATTATTATTAAGTAAATCTAATGTATTAATTGGTGGGTCTACTGTGAAATCTTTTCTTTTAGGAAGTCTTTTAAAATGACCTACTTTTCCAGTAAATGGTCTTGCTATTACCCTTGCTATATTATATTTATCACTACTAGTTATTCTACTTACTTTTTCACATATATCATATAATTCTTCTATACTTACTATATCTTCATGAGCTGCTATTTGCAAAACAGAATCAGCTGATGTATATACTATTAATGCATCATTTTTTATTTGCATTTCACCTAATTCATCAATAATTTTAACTCCATCAGCAGCAATATTTCCAATAATGCTTCTACCACTAATTTTTTGTATCTCACTAATTAATTCTAATGGAAATCCTTCAATATAAGTTTGATATGGATTTTTTTTAATTACCCCCATTAACTCATAATGACCATTAAGTGAATCTTTTTGCTTATTTTTAGGATGTGCTATCATGTATAAACCTCTTGTATTTTCTTCATTTTTACCCATTAAGACAGTGAGCCCCAATTTTTCAAGAACATCCAAATTATAACTATTACCAAGCGTATGTGCAAGTGTATTTGCTCCCTCATCTTTAAATTCAAGCGCATCGTTAGCTTCTCCTATTCCTACACCATCCAATACAACCAAAAAAACTCTTTTAAACATTTTTATCTTCCCCCTTAGTACTTCTATTAAAATATTTATTATAATTTTCTTTTATAAAATTATTAGCAAGATGAGTATATATTTCAGTAGTAACTACATTTTCATGTCCAAGTAACTCTTGAACACTTCTTATATCCGCACCACACTCTATCATATGTGTAGCAAAAGAATGTCTTAAAACATGAGGAGTTATTTCTTTATCAATTCCTTGTTTTTTAGCAATTTCCCCAATAATTTTATACAATCCTTGTCTAGTCATTCTATTTCCATGATTATTTAAAAATAATGCATCTGTAGATTTTTGATGCTTTACAAATAATAATTGTCTATATAAATTAATGTATGTGTCTAAATAATTAACTGCTATTTGAGATAAAGGTATTATTCTTTGTTTTGATCCTTTTCCATATACATTAACTACCATATTAGCTAAATCAATATTATTGACATCTAAATTTATTAACTCACTAGCTCTAGCACCAGTACAATATAATAGTTCTAATATAGTTTTATTCCTGTAATCAAAAGTGGTGTCTAATTTAATATGTAAAAGTTTATCTACTTCTTCCATAGTTAAATACTTAGGCAAAGCTTTTTTTCTTTTTAAACTTACTACATCTTCTGATACATTAACAAAACCTTTAAATACAGATAAATATTTATAAAAACTTTTAATACTCGCTATTATTCTATTAATAGAACTTTCACTATGAGTAGGCATAATATGCAATATATAGTTATCTATATCTTTTTTAGATATATCTATCAAATTTTTATTTTCAAATTCTAAAAAATATCTTATATCTCTTAAATAAGACTCAATAGTATTATTAGAATAATTTTTTTCTATTTTTAAATAATTATTAAAATCATCTATAAATTCCTTATTATCTATTTCTATCATTATACTTCACATTATAATTATATACTAAAATACAATTATTTAATAGTTTTTTACTTTTAATTTACATTATTAACTGATAAAATATATTTGGTGATATTATGGAATTACTTACAAATGAATTAAGACCAAGTAAATTAGATGATATTTTAGGTCAAGAACATTTAATCGGTAAAAATAAAATACTTAGTAATTTAATTAAAAAAAATAAAATATTTAATATAATATTCTATGGTCAAAGTGGTTGTGGCAAAACAACAATTGCTCTTGCTATGGTTAATGAACTAAATATGAGATATAGATTATTAAATGCTACTGTTAACTCTAAAAAAGATTTTGAAGTTGTTATAGAAGAAGCTAAAATGTATAATGGTATAATTTTAATAGTGGATGAAATTCATCGAATGAATAAGGATAAACAAGATATTTTACTTTCATATATCGAAAGTGGATTGATTACGTTAATTGGTCTTACTAACTCTAATCCATATCATACTATTAATACTGCTATTAGAAGTAGATGTCAATTAATAGAACTTCATGCATTAACTGAAAATGATATTATTAAAGGACTTAAAAGAGTTGAAAATATACTTAAAGATATTAAAATAGATAATAAAACTATTAAATATATAGCTAAATTATCTAACGGAGATATAAGATATGCATATAATTTAGTAGAATTTATGTATTATGGATATAATAAAGAAATTAGTATTGAAAAAATTAAAGAAATTAATAATTCTCCATCTATGTTTGTAGATAAAAATGAAGATGGATATTATGATATGTTAAGTGCATTTCAAAAAAGTATTAGAGGTAGTGATGTTGATGCCGCTTTACATTATTTAGCAAGATTAATAGTTAGTGGGGATTATGATTCAATTTATAGAAGAATGTTAGTAATTGCATATGAAGATATTGGACTTGCAAATCCAAATATAGGGCCAAGAGTACTTGCTTCTATTCAATCAAGCGAAAGATTAGGATATCCAGAACTTATTAAACCTCTTAGTACAGCTGTTATAGATATGGCACTTAGTCCCAAATCAAATTCAGCTGATAGTGCTATTAATATGGCGATTAATGATGTAAAACAAGGTACTATTGGAAGAATACCTTCTCATATAAGAACAAATAGTATAGAATACAAATATCCCCATAATTATCCAAATTATTGGGTTAAACAAGAATATATGCCTGATAATTTAAAAAATAAAAAATATTATAGTCCTAAAATAAATAAATATGAACAAGAAATGTATAAATTTAATAATAAAATTAAAAATGATAAATAAAAAAATCTTTATAACAAAGATTTTTCACAAACATCTAAAATTATATAATTAGCGATTAATAATCCAGCAATTGCAGGCACAAATACTATTGATCCTAACATTGCATTATTAATTGCTTTTTCAGTTGAAAAGACCACAGTTACATTTTTCATAATTTCTTTATTTTTGATATTTTGTCTTATTTTTCTTGCAAGTGGATCAGTAGTTGTTTTATCAAGAGTACTTATAGTTAATTTAGTAGCATCTATTTTATTGGCTGTTCCCATAGAAGATACAAGTTTGATTTTTCTATTATAACACTCTTTAACAAGTTTTATTTTAACTTTACTACTATCACATGCATCAATAATGTAATCATAATTATCACTAAATAATATTTCTATATTATCCTCAGTGATATGTGTATTAATTATATTAACAACCGCATCTTTATTAATTAATTTAATTCTTTTTTTCCATTCTTTAGTTTTGTATTTATTATTATTTTTAGATGTTGCTATTATTTGTCTATTAATATTACTGGGTTTAATAGTATCACCATCTACTATTGTAATATTGTTAACTCCACATCTAACTAATGCCTCAACAATATAGCCACCTACTCCGCCAAGGCCTAAAATAAGTATTTTTAAATTTTTAATTTTATCAATATTTTTATTTCCTAATAAACTTTCAAGTCTACTTAAATTCATAAAATCTCTCCTTAAGTAAATAGTATTATACCAAGAAAAAAACCTAGTGTAAACATAGTGTAATAAATCTCGCTCTCACGAGGTGGTAGAACACATGACATACCTGGGATCTTGCATACTTTGTGCAATCTTCAACGCCATATACCAATTAGTTCCCCTATAATATTACATAGTCGGTTTATTCGTTCTATATTTCTCATCTAGGTTAATTAAATTTTATCATATATTTTTTTTTTTTACAATATATAATCAAATATTTTACATATATTTATTATTTAATTTTAACCTATTCTAAAAGCTGGTGAAACTGAACTTGTGGGAAGATTGTATTTTGCTACATTCCAATCTCCGGTACTTGCAACATAATAAAAATAATAGCTATAATTAGTTCTATTTGAGCGTAACCACCAATTATATGCAACACCAGATTGATTAAATTTACTTAAACCACTAAAATTATTTGAATTAACCCTAAATTGTAATAGTAGTCAAGTTGCCTTGTTTCAGAAGTAGCAGTATCATAATCTAATGCAATACCACTTCCCCATACCTCTTTAGTTGATAATAAATACAATTTATCTTGAGTGATAAAATTATTTTATAATTTGTACCATGACCTGATATAATATATGTTTCAATTATTACATTTCTTAATTCCTCCGGTAATGCATTATATATAGTTGTATTTAACCATGTTCGCATTTCACTACCTTGCCAACCATATATATTTGAAGAGGAGTTCATAGCACGTTTAGTTATTAAATCAAAAAATTCAACTACAAAACCGCATGCAGTTTGACTAAAACCTGCTGTGTTACATTCTTCTGGTGTTGTATTATTTGCTACTCTTACAGTAAATGTTCCATATCCATTGACTTCAACTTCTTTTGTATCTCCCACTTTATATATATCAGCATGTCCACTTTTAACTGCACTTGCTATTGTTTCCCATGAATCATTTGAAAATGTTCCAGTTGACTTTACACAAACATAATCATCTGGAATATGTGTTTCTGACAAGTCATACAACTCATCTATTGCCTGTTGTACATTTTTGCTATTACTTCCACTATTTGAATTATCATATTCTACTTCAATTGCTTCAAATAGTATAACAGCATAGACTAATCCTGATGTTATAAGTATTCCAGATATTAATCCTACAATATATATTAAAATAGATTTTAATTTATTTTTCATTAATTTCTCCATTTTTACTTTATAAAAGATTATATAAATTATACTATTTTGATTACTTACCATCAAGTTTTAAAAGATATCGTTTATAACCTAATTTATGCGTTATTAAAATGATAATCTATCATATATTTTATTATGATAAATAAAGTAAAAGAAAATGTTTTTTTAAAATCAACATTAATACTTTTAATTGGGGGTGTTTTTGGAAAGTTAATTGGTTTTATACTTAAAATAATCGTAACACGTTCTCTTGGAACTCATGGAATGGGTCTATATAGTATGTTATCCCCTACTTCATCACTTTTATCAACATTAGCAGTATTATCTTATCCAAATGCAATATCAAAAATAATATCCGAAAAAAGTTCTTCTAGTAAAGATGTTCTAATATCATTAATACCATTTTCTATATTAATGAATATAATAATATTATTAATAGCTTGTATATCATCAAAATATTTATCATTTAATTTACTTAAAAATGAAGAATTATTTTTACCTATTATATGCTTATCATTAACTATGCCATTCATATCAATATCATCAATTATAAAAGGATATTTTTGGGGTAAACAAAACATGTTTCCATATATGTTATCTAATTTTATAGAACAAATAACTCGGTTTACTATAATATTTTTATTTATTAATAAAATAAATAATTTAATATATAAAATATGTTTTATTATATTAGTTAATATTATTGGTGAGATAATATCTCAAATTGTTATGGTTTCATATTTCCCTAAATTTAAACTAAATAATTTGAAAATAAATATTAGTATAATTAAAGAAACTATTAGAGAATGTTTATTAATAACTTTTGGTAAATTAATTGGAACTATATCATATTTTTTAGAACCAATAGTACTTACTAATGTATTATTATATGTTGGTTATTCAAAAGAATATATTACATATGAATATGGGGTAATTAATGCATATGCATTATCTACATTATTAATGCCACAATTCTTTACTCAAAATACTTCTACTTCATTAGTTCCTGAATTATCAAAACATTATAGTTTAGGTAATTATAAAATGTGCATTAAAAGAATTAAACAAATTGTTTTAGTATCATGTTTTATAGGTGGTATATGCACTATAATTATAACCTTAATTCCTGAATTCTTTTTAAATTTACTTTATAATACTAATGAAGGTGTTGATTACATTAGATTGCTTTCCCCATTTACTATTTTATTTTATATAGAATATCCATTAATAAATGCTATTCAAGCATTGGGAGCTACTAAAGATGCATTTAAGATTACACTTATAAATTCAACAATAAAATTATCTAGTATTGTATTTTTATCATTTTTTAAAATTGGGATGTACTCATTAATATTATCAATTATAATAAATTTAATAATCGCAACTTATTTATATTATAGAGAAATTAAAAAATTATTGCATTTCTAAATCATTCATTTTAATAACATATACTTTGTCATTCTTATAAAAAGCATAAAATATATCTTCTAATTCTATATGATTATCATCTAAATATGTAATTAACCATTTAAAACTTTTATTTATATATTTTAAAGTATCATATTGTATTTTACCATCTAATATTAATGGAAGTGGATTATACGATTTCTTATGCAAAAAATTATATTCAAATATATTTAAACTTCCATTATTTTCAAGAACAGCATATTCAACATCATTTATATCTTTAATGCCATTATTTCTAAGTTCTAAAAGTAAATAATCTAAGGTATATTTTTGCCTTCTCATTTCATTATAATTTATTTTTCCATTATTTATTATTAAACATGGTTTACCATCTATTAAATTTCTAAATTTATTTGATTTTAAAGAAATATAACCAATAATCAATTCCAATATTAATACTATCAGTATAGGAATAATAGTATAAAATATGGATTTATCATAATTTTCTATTGATATAGCTACTAGTTCTGCGATTAATAAAGTAACTACTAAATCTTGAATAGAAAGTTGACTTATTTCTTTTTTTCCCATTAATCTAAATACAATAATAGTAAATCCATAAAATAATATAGTTCTTATTATTACATGAATAAATTGCATAATATCACCATTATTATTTTGGATAATCATAAAAAAAATAAACATAAATATAATTAATTAGGTGATTAATATTATAAAAGTTAAAAATTATATAAAAACATTATTATTATTTAGTAGTATATTTATTATTTATTTAGTAATTATATCTATATTTTATTATTTTGAAATATTTAGTTATAAAGCTATAAATATAATAAATTATATAGTTATGATATTATTATTTTTTCTGCTTGGATATAAAATAGCTATTTTAGAAGGAAAAAAAGGATATTTAAATGGTTTTTTAATATCTAGTATATTAATTATCTTATTTGCTATATTAAGTCTTATATTTTCTAAATTAGACTTTAGTAGTTTAGTATATTATTTATCACTTATATTAACTAGCATAACAGCTGGAATAATTGGGGTTAGGAACAAATAAAAGATAAACATGAAGTTTATCAAATATTTATATTTTCTAATGTACTTAAATAATCTCTAGCTGTTATTTCTTCTAATATAATTTTATTTTTCAATTCTTTTTGTTCATTAAATTTGCGTATACTAATATCTTTAATAGATAATAATTTATCTTTATACCTTTTTTTATCTTCTTCACTCATATTTTTATATTGATTAGTTATTTTAATGATATCATTACTACTAGCAATTCTAGCTTTATTAAAAGATAAGCTATCTATCATACCATCTTTAGATTCAACCATAATTTCTCCAGTTAAAACATCTTTAAATCCAAATAAACTTCTTACTACTAATATATAGGCAGGCTCATATAATTCATATGCCTTGCTCTCTTCAAATACAAATGGAATATCATAATATATTCCTTTATATATAACTTTATCTAACATGCTATTATTTGTACTATCATTATTATTTAATGAAACTAAAAAATATTCATTCATTATTTCCCCCTATTATATCTATTATAAAATTCATCTCTAAATTCAAGTAAATCATCTTTTTCAATATGATGTCTTATTTCTTCCATCAAACGAGTTAAAAATCTAATATTATGTATTGAAATTAATCTTTGTCCAAATGATTCATCTGAAACTATTAAATGTCTAATATAAGATTTGGTAAAATTTTTACATGCATAACAATCACAATCACTTTCAATTGGAGTAAAATCGTGTATATACTTAGCATTTCTTATATTACATCTTCCATCTTTAGTTAGTGCATTTCCATGTCTTGCGAGCCTAGTTGGAAGAACACAATCAAATATGTCTATACCTCTAATAACACCATCGATTAAATCAATAGGTTCTCCAACACCCATTAAATATCTAATTTTATCTTTTGGTAAGTATGGTGTTGTATATTCTATCATTTTTAATTTAGTATCAGGATCTTCTCCTACACTAACTCCACCAACGCTATACCCGTCAAAATTTAATTTAGCTGTCTCAATTGCAGAATATTTTCTTAAATCAGGAAATTCTCCTCCTTGAACTATTCCAAATTGTGCTTGTTCATCTCTTCTTTTATTAGCATTTAAACTTCTCTTAGCCCATCTTAATGTTCTTTTAACACTTTTTTCCATATATTCATGACTTACAGGATATCCAGGACATTCATCAAAACTCATTATGATATCACTACCTAATTTATTTTGTATTTCAATACTTTTTTCAGGTGTTAAAAATAAATTTCTTCCATCAATATGACTCTTAAATTTAACTCCTTCTTCACTAATATCTTTTGGTTTAGCTAAACTAAATACTTGAAATCCACCACAGTCAGTAAGAATAGGACCTGTTTTATAATTCATAAAAGTATGAAGTCCACCACTATCCTTTACTATGTCTTCACCTGGTCTTAACCATAAGTGATATGTATTTGCTAATATAACATCAGCATGAGCAGCTTTTAATTCTTCTGGACTTAATGTCTTAACTGTTGCTTGAGTCCCAACAGGCATAAACATTGGTGTTTTATGAATTCCATATTTAGTTTGAAATTCACCTAATCTACCACCGCAAGAACAAGTTTTAATCAATTTAAATTTTAAATCCATCTATATCCTCCCTTAAATTTACTAAAAACATTGCATCTCCAAATGAAAAAAATTTATATTTTTCTTTTTGCGCATGTTCATAAGATTTTTTAATTATATCTAAACTACTAAAAGCACTAACGAGCATTATTAAAGTACTCTTAGGTAAATGAAAATTGGTAATTAATGCATCTGTTGATTTAAATTTATATGGTGGATATATAAATATATCAGTATCTTCAAAAGTTTCTTTAAATTTGTTATATTTGTTTATATTTGCTTCAAGCGTTCTAAGTGAAGTAGTACCAACACATATAATTCTTCTTTTTTCTCTTTTAGCAATATTTAATTTATTTGCAACATCAGAAGTGATTTCATAAAATTCACTATGCATATTATGCTTAGTAATATCACTTTCACTAACTGGTCTAAAAGTACCAAGACCGACATTTAACGTAACATATAATATTTCAACACCAATTTCTTTTAATTTATTTAATAATTCATTAGTAAAATGCAAGCCTGCAGTTGGAGCAGCTGCACTTCCCAATTTTGATGCATAAACTGTATTATATCTATCATTATCTTTTAATTGTTCATGAATATATGGAGGAATTGGCATAATACCAACATTATTTAAGTGTTCTAAAAATATTCCATCATAATCGAATTTAACATGAGTAATACCATTATCAAATACTTCAATCACATTACAAAATAATTCATCATTAAAACTAATTCTACTATTAATATGAACTCTTTTTTGAGGCTTAACTAAACACTCCCACACATCATTTTCAAGTTCACGTAATAATAACACTTCTATCTTAGCATGTGTATCTACTTTATAACCAATTATTCTACTAGGCAATACTTTAGTATTATTTAATACTAAAACATCCCCCTTCTTAAAATATTTAATAATGTTATAAAACATATCATCAATATATTTACCACTATTTTTATCTACAACTAGTAATTTACAATGATCTCTTTTCTCAATTGGACTTTGTGCTATTAAAGAATCATCTAAATCATAGTCATAAGTATTTATATCTTTATAATCCATAAACTACTAGGAAAACAGCCTAGCATTCACCTTCCTTTGCGCATAGATTATATCACATACACATAAAAAAGTAAATTAAATAAAAAAAGAACTTATAATAATTTAAGTTCATTGATATTTGAATTTCTCTTTATAGTATAATCTGCAGTTTCTTTTGTATTTCTTCATTATTATTGACATATTCATCTAAATTAGTAGAATCAAAACCAGTAGTTACTAACATATTTGCTTCGCAAAGATACTCATAAAATTGATAAACATTTATTTTATCTTTTTTAATAAGATCAAATATTTTTTTAAGAGTTATCATTCTTGAGCTTTTTAGCATTGATTCAATTGAATTAGGTTTAATAAAATAAACTAAGTCACTAACCATTGATGATATTACTAATTCTTCGCAAAGATAAACATAAAAACAATTAAAATCTATTTTTTCATTTTTACAAAGATCAAACGCTTTTTTAAGACCTTCCATTCTAATCATAGAAAGTGTTTCATCATCAGGATAATCAAAACCATTAGTATAAAACATATGTATTTCCTCCTCAGTTAATTTTTGTGTATTATACAACTAAATGGCTAAATAGTCAAGAAATATATAAACTTTTATAAATTTTTAATTATATTACTCAATTCATCTTTATCTCTAAAGCCAACTAATTCAGTTTTAACTTCACCATCTTTAAAAAATACTAAAGTTGGTATGCTCATAACTCTATATTTTTCAGCAAGAGTCGGAATTTTATCAACATCTACTTTGATAATTTTAATATCATTATCTAATTCTTCTAATATTGGTGATAACATTTTACATGGTCCACACCAAGTAGCATAAAAATCAACTAAACATTTTCCTTTATTAACTTCTTCATCTAAAGTATCTTTTTCTAAATAAATCATTTTATCTTTCCTTTCTCTTTTAATAAATTTATATTTTCTTCTGTTACTATATCATATTTTAAAAACAACTCTATTACTTCATCATTAAATTCATTTGCATCTATTTTATCATAATCTTTAGCTATATTATAAATTTCATTAATAGCAAGTCTAGTATTTTTAATTGCATCAGACATAATTGGAGTACTATTTAATATAGGATCTGCGAATTTACTATCTTCTATTCCATATATATGAATAAATGGTTGTTTAAATACAAATAATAATACAAATATTATAACATAACTTTCTAATATTCCAACTATTGCACCACCAATTTTAGAAAAAAATCCCAAAATTATTGTCATCTTTAATATTTTTTCAATAATACCAGATATTTTTAATAATAAACTAAGTATCATATAAACAATAGAAAATACTATTAAAAATGCTATTAACTCATATACGAGTATATTAAGAATACTCATTCCTTCAAAAATACCACTAAAGTTTAAAAATGGTAAATTTTTATAAAAAAATGTAGAAATAGGAACTCTTAAGCAAAATGATATAATAAGAGTTAATACTAATCCAACTAATAATACCGTTTGTTTAATTAAACCTCTTCTAAGCCCTGCAAAAGCGCCTAAGAATAAAAATATAACTATTAAAAGATCTAATACATTCATAACATCCTCCTAAACAAAACATAAGGATTATCTAAACTACCATTACCTGATAATATAATAGTATTTGCTTTTAATGTAATAACAGGTCTTACACCATATTTTTTATTAACCTCACTAGTAGATAAAACACCCTTATTAACAATAAAATTATATGCATTAGAACCATTAAAATATGCACTAGTCATTGTCCAATATGGATCATTAGAATATAAATAATTATCACTATTATTTAATGATGAATTAAAACCTGCATAATATAACTCTTCAACACTAATCAAACCAACACTATTAGTTAATACATCATTACCAAATTCATTATTAACAGAAAATCTATCATTAAAATTAGAACAATCATAACTGACCACATCATCATAATAATCACTCATAAGCTCATAAGCAGTATTATAATTACCATATCCTAACTCACCATAATAAACACCATTTAAAAATAATTCTTTTAAATTTCTATTATTACAATAAATAGATGTGGTATCAATAAATTCATTAAATCTACTTATATTAGTAGAATACCAACTATCAAGAAATATTTTAATATTAGAAGAATTTAAATTTCTATGTTCGCTATCATAACTATTACTGCTAGCATTACCATACATATATCCAACATATGCATTATAATTAGCTTTATTATTAAATGCAACATTTTCTAATATATTATTAGAATTACTACACTTACCATCAGTATATGGCCCATTATATATAATTCTAATACCTCCATCTTCAGTAGTTCTAATAATTTTATAACAATTATTGCCAAAAACAGCATTATTATTTAAATTATTACTTCCCCTATAAAAATAAATTGTACTACCATTCATACTATTATTAGTATAATATATTCCATCTTCATAAAAATTAGCTGTTCCATTTTTAAAAGATGAAGTAACATTATTAACAATTTCATACCCGATACTACCTTTATCATATTTAATCGCATTATCACTACTACTAATGCTAATAATAGAAGAAAAAGTTTTATTTAAATTATTATCTTGATTCTTGTTAGTCTTATTAAAGCTAAGAGTTAATATATACTTATGTATTTCATTTGGATTTATTACAACATTAGAAGCAATTGAGACATCACTATTAGGTGCATCACTTAAATAAACATATGCCCCATTATCAGATTCCAACGAATAAACCAAATCTCTTCCATCAGCAAAATTATTAACAACATCTTCTAAATTAATATTATAATATTCTTTTTTATTTCCATTATTTAATACATTAAATTCTTTAATAACTTTTTCACCAGGCTTAAAATTAACCATTGAAACATTACTAGTATTATCATATTCTACTATAATACTTTCGTTTAATTTATTATTGTCTATTTTATCTTCATCGTTCAAATAAGCATAAGTTACACCTGACAATAATACTATAACAAAAGCAATACCAATATAATTAAATATTATACTTAATTTTTCAATATTCATATTTAACTACCTACCCTATATATTTATTATGCAACATTTTTAACAAAAAAAATATACTTTATTTTAATTTTATATATATTGTTTACATAAATTAATAAATAATATCATAAAGATTACCAACTTAATCTTTTACTTCTAAAATATATATATTTTTTGTTTCTCTAATATGTATTGAATTTTAATAAATATATTATATTATTATTTTAAGTTAATAGAATTTAAAACAATGATTCAAACTATTTGAAATAATAAAAAAAGAGATTAATTATCTCTTTAAAAAACTTCTTGTAGTTCTATAACTTCCAACTAAATCTTCTATATTTTCATCTTTTTCTAAATCTAATAGTGTATCTGAGTCATAAAAACCTACACTATACCCATATTTATCTAGTAATTCTTTATACTTTAATACTTCTTGTTTTAATTTTTTTATATTTTCTTTATCGCTTTTCCAAAAATTTAATAATTCTAATGATGGTAGTGCAATGCCAATCATATAAGATAGTGATAAACTATCTTTTACTTGTACTTCATCTATTAAATCGCTATATCTATTTTCTTTGTCTTCTCCTAATACTTGCATTAAACTAATATAGTTTTGATATTTATCTAATTTATGTTCTAGTATTATTGGTTCAACAACATCAAATTTGCCTTTTGGAAAAATTATTGAAGCATCAAATTTAACATATTGGTTATATCCATTATAATCATTTTGTTTTGTATTGAACCTTTTTTCATAATCAACTAAAGATATATAATCATTCCCACAAAAATTATAACAACTTACTCCTCTTTGCTTAGCAGATTCTAATGCACCAGATTTTAATATTTCATCTAATTTTTTTAATGATCTTTTACTATTATATCCAATACGACTTGATACCAAACAATGCAAATAAACTTTCTTATTCATAAAATATCCCCCCCTTTATATTATTTTTTAAATTTGCTTATATAGTTATTTACTTTTACATACCAAGTTTTGTCTTCCGCATAATATGGATTTATTTGTTTAGCTGTTTTTAATCCTTTTTTATAATAACTATTAAGTTTATTAATTGCAAACTTAATTCCATCATCTAGAGTATTAAATTTTCTATAACTTCCTCCATTACATCCAGGATTTCCTTTGTTGCCTCCTACATTATTACATACTCTAGTTAAATAACTACACCCCCAATAACAACCAGTTTCTTGAAGAACTACACCTGTGAATAAATATGGATCTAATCCAACATTTAAACATTCCCTAGCAATATATTCGCCTTTTCCCTTCAAAGAACTTTTTAAATATTTATTAAGTTTATTCGCTATTTCATCAATACTTTCACCATTAAAATAGCTTTTTTTTAATTCTTCTTGATAATCATCATATTCATCTATAAAATATGATATACCAATATCAATTTGATTATCTAAATAATCATGATTAATTTCATTTTTAAAGAAAAACGAAATTATACTCATAACTATCAATATTTTCATTTTTGTTACTCTCCTTGTAAGTTAGTATATTATATCACAAATAGTACAAAAAAGCAAATTTTTTCTATTTTTCTCTTAATAATAATTTGTTTACATGATTATTATGCTGTAAATATTTAGTAACTAACTGACTTATAAATGGATTTAATTTTTCAATATTTATAGGTGTTTTTAATAATAATGGTTCTTTATACATAACTAAATAATCATACAGTTTTCCATATTTAGATGAATGTCTAGTTGCTAATATGATATCATCAAAATTACTAAATCCCACATGTGTATCTTCAGGATTATTTAAATATATATGACTTTTAAATATCCCATCACAAATAGATTGATCTTCCATATTTCTATGATCTTTATCCCAAGAATAATCAACATTTGGATATTCAATAGTAAAGTAATTTAACAAAATTAATAAGGAATTTACAATATCATAACTTTTTTTAAATATTTCTTGTTCTTCTTTATTCATAAAATTAGTACTTTCAATTACTGGTTTACCATCTAGTAAAGTAAATGATATATAATTTATTAAATCATTTTTTCTAAATATAAATCTTAAATACTCTTTTCCATTCATTACATAAAATTTAATATTAATAAGATTTGGGTATTTATTTGATTTAAATGGCAAGTTAAAGCCATTTAACCTCTTGTTAATATTTTTAATTGTTTCATTAACATTTTTAATAAAATATTTATTGTACTTTGATAAATATTTATCACAAGCTTCTTGGACATTTTTTAAACTTACTATATTTTCATTAGCATTAATATTTTCTTCATTTAATTTATTAATAATCTCATTATATAAATAATCTAATCTTTCTTTCATAAAACACCTCTTTGTGAGTATATATACTACCATAAGAAAAAGACTTTTTCAAGGTCTTATTATTCAATCAAACTCTTACCATTCATTTCTTTTGGTGCTTCTAAGTTTAATAATTTAATTATAGTAGGTGCAATATCACACAATGATCCATTATTTAATTTTACATCATTTTTAGTAATAATAAATGGCACATCTGATGTTGTATGTGATGTTACCACATTATGATTATCATCCCACATAATATCGCAATTTCCATGATCAGCAGTTACTATAAGTATTCCTTGCTTTTCTTTTACTTTATCATATAATCTTTTTAAACATTTATCTATACACTCAACTGCCTTAACCGCAGCATCATAATTACCTGTATGTCCCACCATATCACCATTAGCATAATTTAATATAACTACATCGTATATATCTTTATCTAATTCATTTAATAATATATCAGTTATTTCAACAGCACTCATTTCGGGCTTTAAATCATATGTTGCAACTTTAGCAGATGGAATTAATATTTTATTCATTCCTTTATAATCTTTTTCCTTGCCACCATCAAAGAAAAATGTTACATGAGCATATTTTTCAGTTTCAGCAATTCTTAATTGAGTTTTGTTATTCTTTTCTAAAAATTCACCTAATAAATTACTAAGATTAATATCATCAAATGCATATGGACACTTAACCGTATCTACCACACTCATCATAGTTAAGCATTTAAGATTATTAAATTTTTTTAAATTTATATTTTTATCTTTATATTCTTCTGGATTAGTTAAACTTGTAAATAATTCTCTTAATCTATCTTTTCTAAAATTGAATGTGATTATTCCATCATTATCTTTAATTTCTTTTTCATTAATAATACACGGTATTAAAAATTCATCGCTTATATCTTTATTATATGAATCATATATTGCTTCTTTAGCACTATGATAACGAGGCGCTTTTAAATAGCACATTGCATCATATGCAAGAGATAATCTATCAAAATTATTGTCTCTATCCATAGCATAATATCTACCACTAAGAGTAGCTATTTTCCCATAATTTAGATTCTCAACTATTTCTATATATTTAAGAGCGCTTTTTGGTTCTACATCTCTGCCATCTAAAAACAAGTGATAATAAACTATAACTTTATTTTTTTTACATAAATCTATTAATGCAATTAAATGATTAATATGAGAGTGTACTCCTCCATCACTTAAAAGTCCCATAATATGTAATGTAGAATTATTATTTTTAACATGATTTATCATCTTTAATATTTCTTTATTATTATCAAATTCTTTATTTTTAATTGATTGATTAATTATTTCAAGTGGTTGATATACAACTCTTCCTGCACCTATATTAGTATGTCCCACTTCACTATTTCCCATTTGTCCCTCTGGAAGACCTACATAAGTACCAGATGCTTTCAAAAGACTATGAGGATATGTTTTGACTAAATAATCAAATGTCACTTTTTTGGCATTTAAAAAAGCATTTCCATCAGATTCCTTTCTAATTCCACATCCATCTAATATAGTTAATACTATTGTTTTTTTCATAATAAACATCCCTTCTTTATCTAGTATATTGTTTTTTATTTTTCATTAAAATATCTAAAAATACACCTATTGTTCTTTTATTACCATCATTAAATATTTGTATATCTATTAATTCATTTACGGCTTGTTTTATATACTCATCCCCAGCATCCATATCTATCATATATCTTAAATTACTTAATTTATTTTGAATTTCTATTATGTCCGTATCTTTTAATCTTTTTGATATATTTCCAGCATCAAAATACAAATCTCCAAATAAAAATTCATGTAATCTTTTTAAGTATTCAATATCATACTCATCAGTATTAAAAGTTATCTGTTCATCTATTAAATTTGATTTTAATTTAAATATTTCTTCTTCTATAAATAATAATCTATCTTCACTTAATCCTAATTTATTCATAAAATCAACTCCATAATTTACTATTATATTCATTATTTTCTATCATTTTATTTATAGCTATCTTTAATTTTTTAGCATCTTTTTTATAAGTCATTCCATACCATTTACTAGAAGTTTTTATTACTTCAACACTAATATCATTACTCTTAATATGTTTGTCTAGTACTGTAGGTAATAAAAATTCACTATTTTGTTTATCATTAATATTTTTTAAAAAATGTATAAAATCATTTTTTAAATATTCAAATATTTTAGGAGTAAATAATATCATATTCATACTTACTAATCTATCATATTCAATGTCAAACTCTTTATTATTTTCAAGTGATATACAATGTATATTATATTTTAATTTTTTTAATTTACTTTCAATAATATCAACTAATTTATTATTTTTATTTAAAAATAAAACTCCTCTTTTAACACTTCCATTTTCACTTAAAGTATTAATAGCACTATAACCTATAAGTCCAAATAAATTATCATTAATATTATTTTTTAAAAAATTATATGCTTTCTTATAAGCATCTTTTCCATAAAAATCATCTGCATTTATAACAGCAAAATTTTCTTTTACTTCATTTTTAGCTGATAATAGGGCATGTCCTGTTCCCCATGGCTTTTCTCGCTTATAATCTATTTTATATAAAACATTATCTATATCTTGAAATACAAAAGAAACTTCAATATAATCTTTAATTCTTTTCTCTATTGTTTCTTTAAACACATGATACATTTCTTTTTTTATTACAAACACTACTTTAGTAAAACCTGCATTTATTGCATCAAATATTGAGTAATCCATTATAAATTCATCATTTGGCCCAACTTTATATATTTGTTTTAATGCTCCAAACCGACTTCCTATTCCACCAGCTAATATTACTAATGTCATAATTCCTCCTAATTGAATTTATTATATATTTATTTTATCAATTTTTCGTGATATTTAAAACAATTTTCTTCATGAGAATTTATAACACCTATTGCTTGTAAATAAGAATATATTACTTTACTACCAACAAAACTCATATTTCTTTTCTTTAAATCTTTTGATATTCTATTAGATAATTCACTTGTAGATTTATTAGTTTCATATATAATTTTATTATTAGTCCACCCCCATATATAATTATCAAAAGATTTAAACTCCTCTTGTATTTTTTTAAATATTTTACTATTTTCAATAGATGCTTTTATTTTTAATTTATTTCTTATAATCTTATTATTGTTCATTAATTCATTTATTTTACTTTCATCATAATTAATAACTTTATCTATATCAAAATTATCATAACATTCATTAAAATATTCTTCTTTATTTAATACAATTTCAAATGATAATCCTGCTTGAAAACATTCAAGCAATAATCTTTTGTATAGTTCTTTGTCATTATGTGTTTCAACGGCCCAAACTTCGTCATGATATTTGACATATTTTTCATTTTTTAAATTTAACCAACTGCATCTGCTTTTCATATTTTTCACCTTAAAATAATCATATTATATATAATTAATTGATAACTATTATTTCTTTTTTCTACTTTTCCTATAACCTTATATACCTTATTTTTTTCTATATTATATAAATTTTTATATTTATCTTTAAAAATTATACCATCTATTACATTATACTCATCACTTAATTTAACAAAAGACATTTTATCATTGCTTTTAGTTTTTATTGTTTTAATATTTTCTACATATAATATGCTAGTTATAGTTCTATTAAAGTAATCCTTTATTTGATTTAATTTAATAGAATTTTCTCTATCATATTTAGTAACTGGATGGTGCGATAAGTAAAATCCATAATTTTTAATTTCATTATCAATATTTTCTTTGTCATCATAATCATCATTTTCTACAATATTTGGTTTCTCTTCCAATATCATATTTAAATCTTTACATAAAGTAGCATAATTTATAACTTCATCAATATTTTCTACCATAGCTTTCTTATTTATATTAAAACTATTAAAAGCACCACATTCAATTAAAGCGATTATTACTTTTTTATTAACATTTTTAGAATAACATCTAATTATAAAATCATAAAATGATTTAAATTTTCCTTTATTTCTTTCATTAATTATCTCTTCACTTACATTTATACCAATAGATTTAATAATTGAAAATGGAAATACTAAACTTTCTTCATATAGGCTAAATTCATAACTAGATAAATTAATATCAATCATCTTAAATTTAATACCTAATATTTTACTCTCATCTATATATTCTTTTATTTTGTCACTTGATTTATTCATATTAAGTAAATTTTTCATAAAATATTTACTATAATTTATTTTAAGATACGCCATTTGATATGCTACTAATGTGTAAACAACTGAATGCGATTTATTAAAACCATAAGATGAAAATTTAACTATTAAATCAAATAATCGTTTAGAAACATTTTTATCATATCCTTTATTTACAAGTTTATTAATAAAAGTTTCTTCTTCATTTTTAATAACTTTTTCTTTTTTCTTAGATATTGCTCTTCTAATATTATCAGCCTCAGAATATGAATAACCTCCAATTTGCCTTAATATTTCTAATATTTGCTCTTGATATATTATTATTCCATAAGTATCTTTTAAAATTAGCTCTAATTCATTAATTAAATATGTTATTTTTTTCTTTCCTTTTTTTCTTAAAATATATTCATTAATCATATCTCTAGGACCAGGTCTATATAATGCAATTGCATCTACTAATGTATTGAAATTATCAATTTCTAAATTTTTTAAAAATTGTTTCATACCATCACTTTCAAATTGAAATACGCCATTTGTATAAGCTCGTGAAAATAGATACAAAGTTTTTTTATCATTTAAGTCTATATTATTTATATCAAAATTAATATTATCTTTTTTAATATCTTCTAGTATATTTGATATAGTATTTAAATTTTTAATAGATAAAAAGTCCATTTTTAATAATCCTAATGCCTCTATATAATTCATACTATATCCTGTTAAAATAACACCATTACTTTTGTATAGCGGCATAATATTATTTAATGGAATATCACTAATTACAACACCAGCAGCATGCATACTTGTATTTTTTTTAAGGCCACATAATTTGCTAGATATTTTAACTAATTTTCTTATTTCATTATTATGAGATAATATATTATAAAATTCATAATTGTTTTTAAGTTCATCAAAATCTTTCTCATCTTTAATTGTTTTACATAATTTATCTATTAATATACTATTGATATTCAATACTTTAGCAACATCTTTTAATATTTGTTTAGGTAACATAGTATTAAATGAAATAATTCTGGCTGTATTTTCAGGTGAATATTTATTTATTACATAATCTAATACTTTTTCTTTTTTTAAACTGTCAAAATCTATATCAATATCTGGCATAGTAACTCTTTGAGGATTTAAGAACCTTTCAAATATTAAATTATATTTAAGCGGATCTATATTAATAATTCCAAGAGAATAATTAACAAGAGACCCAGCACCACTACCTCTTCCTGGCCCAACCAATATATTATTTTTTTTAGCAAATAATACAAAATCATAAACTATTAAAAAATAATTTACAAAATTCATATTTTCAATAACTGACAATTCATAAGATAATCTTTTTTTATATACTTCACTTACATTACCATTAAGTCGCTTTTCTAACCCCATTTTAGCAAGTGCTCTTAAATATTCAGTAGCATTATCTCTATAGACTGGTATATGGATAGTTATTTTAGGTAAAGTTATATCAATTAAATTATTAAATTCATAAGTAGTCTTAGCATAATCACTTTTAATTTCATTAATCATATAACTACTTTTAATATCTAAAGGTTCATTTATATTAAGAGATGAATCAATATATTTTATATATTTAAAATATTCAAAATCATCAATTGAAAAATATCTAACTAAATTAATATATACCACATTATTAGTTAATTTTAATGCATTAGAATAAGAAATATCATCATCAAACATAATATATATATTTTTAAATTTATTTTTTAAATTAATATAATTTTTACTATCACA
>CASFKI010000050.1:0-21203 GCA_949295285.1 uncultured bacterium | reverse complement strand
TAATTATGAATAAAAAAGGGTTTACTCTAATAGAATTATTGATGGTTATTGTTATTATGGCAATAGTTGGTACTAGTTCTATGATTATGTTTAATAATATAGACGATGATACTGCTGAAGTAGATAGAGAAAATATGTATAAAACTATTCAAAGAGGAGCTATGTTATATCTAGACTTAAATGATGATTGGTTAAATCAATTTAAAGATAAAAGAGAAATGTTTATAGAAATGAGTGAATTAATGGGCACAAACTATGTGTCAAGTACACTTGAAGATCCAATATCTAAAGATCCTATACCATCAAACTATATTGTTAAGTTATTTATTTCTACTGATAGAAGAGGTAATGAATATATGGATAGTTGTGTATTAGATAAGAATATATTAAATGATCCATCTAATTCTACCTCAGCTTGTGTTGTTAATAGTGAAGGAATTGAAAGTGATTATTGTTGTGCAGCGTGTACACCTCGTGAAGGTGCTCCTATAAAAAAAGATGGAACAATAGATACCAGTTATTGCATATTTGACAATTAATGGAATATAGTACTCTTTTATTGATTTTTCTATAACTTTTTGTTATATTATATTAGATTTCAAAAAGAGGTATTTATATGGATAAAATTATAATTAAAAATGCAAGAGAAAATAATTTAAAAAATATAAGTATAGAATTACCTAAGAATAAATTAATAGTAATGACAGGTGTTTCTGGTAGTGGAAAATCTAGTCTTGCTTTTGATACAATTTATGCTGAAGGACAAAGAAGATATGTAGAAAGTTTAAGTGCATATGCAAGACAATTTTTAGGAAATATGCACAAACCTGAAGTAGATAGCATTGAAGGATTAAGTCCAAGTATTTCTATTGATCAAAAATCTACTAATAAAAATCCTCGTAGTACTGTTGGTACTATAACAGAAATATATGATTATTTAAGACTTTTATATGCACGTATTGGGATTCCATATTGTAAAAATCATAATATACCAGTGAGTGAACAGAGTATTGAGGAAATGACAAATAAAGTTCTTGAATATGACGAAGGTACTAAAATAGAAATTTTAGCGCCTATTGTTCATGGACAGAAAGGTACTCAAAAAGAGATTATTGATGATGTAAGAAAAGATGGATTTGTAAGGGCTTATATTGATGGAAATCTTATTGATTTAAATGATGAGATTAATCTTGATAAAAATAAAAAGCATGATATAAATATAATTATAGATAGACTCGTTATTAAAAGTGAATCAAGAGGAAGAATATTTGAAAGTATTGAAACTTCTACTAAAATAGCTAATGGAAAAGTAGTAATTAATATTGTTGGCGATAAAGAATTAGTTTTTTCTGAAAATTATGCTTGTCCATTATGTGATTTTAGTATTCCAGAATTAGAACCAAGATTATTTTCATTTAATAGCCCATATGGTGCTTGCCCATTATGTAAAGGCCTTGGAGTAACTATGCATATAGATGAAGATATATTGATTCCAGATAAAAATTTATCTATTATGCAAGGAGCTATTAGTTCTTTTCAAAGTGGAGAGACTTTAAATATAGCATATAAAAAATTAAAATTAGTTGCTGATCATTATAACATAGATTTATATAAACCTGTTAAAGATTTAACAAGAAAAGAGTTAGATATAATATTATATAGATCTCCTGATATTCTTGATTTAACTCTTGAAAGTAAAAGTGGAAGTATATATAAAAGTCATGATTATTTTGAAGGAATTATCACTAATTTAGAAAGAAGATATATTGAAACTACATCATCATCAATTAGAGAGTGGATTGAAAGGTATATGACGGAATTACCATGTCCTAAATGTGGTGGAACTAGACTTAGAGATGAAGCATTAAGTGTAAGAATTGGTAATAAAAATATATATGAAGTAACAGAACTTAGTATAAAAGAATTGTTGAATTTTTTTAATAATTTAAAATTAAATAAAGAGCAACAAGAAATATCATTTTTAATAATTAAAGAGATTAAAGAAAGATTAATTTTTTTAAAAAATGTTGGTCTTGAATATTTAACATTATCAAGAAACGCATCTACATTATCAGGTGGTGAAGCACAAAGAATTAGACTTGCTACTCAAATTGGAAGTAGATTGTCAGGAATTTTATATGTATTGGATGAACCATCAATTGGATTACATCAGAAAGATAATTCTAAATTAATCAAATCTTTAAAAGAAATGAGAGATTTAGGAAATACATTAATTGTTGTAGAACATGATACTGAAACGATGTTAGAGTCAGACTACATTGTTGATATAGGTCCAAAAGCTGGTACTGAAGGTGGGTATGTTGTATTTGCAGGTACGTCGAAAGAAATATTAAAATGTGACAATTCAATTACTGGTAGATATTTAAGTGGAAAAGAAAAAATAGAAATACCAAAGAATAGAAGAAAAGGAAATGGTAAAAGTATTAAAATAAAAGGTTGTTCAGAAAATAATCTTAAAAATATTAATGTTGAATTTCCACTTGGTAAGTTTATATGTGTAACTGGAGTTTCTGGTAGTGGTAAATCTACATTAGTAAATGGAATATTAGGAAAAACACTTATGAATAGTATATATCATTCTAAAGATAAACCAGGTAAATATAAATCAATAAAGGGACTTGAATTTGTCGATAAAGTCGTAAATATTACTCAAGACCCTATTGGTAGAACACCAAGAAGTAATCCTGCCACTTATGTTGGAGTGTTTGATAGTATAAGAGATGTATTTGCTCAGACACATGAAGCTAAAATACATGGATATGATAAAGGAAGATTTTCATTTAATGTAAAAGGTGGTAGATGTGAAGCTTGTTGGGGAGATGGCGTTAAAAAAATAGAAATGCATTTTTTACCAGATGTATATGTACCTTGTGATGTATGTAATGCAACTAGATATAATAAAGAAACATTAAAGATTAAATTTAAAGGATTAAATATAGCAGAAGTATTGAATTTAAGAGTTAGCGAAGCATTAAAAATATTTGAAAATGTACCAAAAGTATATAAAGTGCTTAAAGTTATGAGTGAAGTAGGTCTTGATTATGTTAAATTAGGACAAAGTGCAACTACACTATCAGGTGGTGAAGCATCTAGAGTTAAATTAGCTAGAGAACTACAAAAAAAACCTACTGGAAAAAGTATTTTTATATTAGATGAACCATCAACTGGTTTGCATCAAGATGATATAAAAAAGTTATTGATAATATTGAATAGAATTGTTGATAATGGAGATACTGTAATTGTAATAGAACATAATTTAGATATTATTTCTGTTGCTGATTATGTTATTGATTTGGGACTAGATGGTGGGTGTGATGGTGGAGAAGTAATAGCAACTGGAACACCTGAAGAAATTGCTAAAAATAGAAAATCATATACTGGACAATATTTATCAAAAATTTTAGATATAGATTAAAAAACTATATCTTTTTTATAGACTTTAAAATCTAATTTTGATAAAATTATAATAGTGGTGAATGCGATATGGATATAAATGAAATAATAAAAAATTTAACAGAATTTACAACAAAATTATTATTAGATATTACACTTGCTTTAGTTGTTTTAGCAATAGGTTTTAGGATTATTAATTTTATTGAAAAAAGGTTAAAAAAAGAAGATAAATTAACTAAACTAGATCCTAGTGCTAAGGGGTTTATTGTTAGCTTTATAGTTATTGCTTTAAAAATAATGTTAGTTATTATATCGTTGATGATAGTTGGGATACCAATGGCATCATTAATAACTGTTTTAGGTTCTTGTGCTGTAGCAATAGGTCTTGCTCTTCAAGGCGGATTATCAAACATTGCTGGTGGACTTATGTTATTAATATTTAAGCCATTTAAAGTTGGAGATTATATACTTGTTGATTCACTTGAAGGAACAGTTAAATCAATTACAATGTTTTACACAACAATTATTTCTGTAGATAATAAAACTATTCAATTACCAAATGGAAATTTATCTAATTCTAATATTGTAAATTATACTTATTGTAAAAATAGAAGAGTTGATTTAAAAATTTCAGTTTCATATAATTCAAACATTAATAAAGTAAAAAAAGTATTGAATGATATAGTAGAAAAGCATCAATATGTATTAAAAGATGAGCAAATCACTATTAGATTGTTAGAACAAGGAGAAAATGCTTTAGTTTTTGCCGTTAGAGTATGGTGTGATAAAAATGATTATTGGGATTTATATTTTGACTTAATGGAGGAAATAAAAATAGCTTTTGATAAATATAAAATAGAAATTCCTTATAAACAAGTAGATGTACATATGAAAAAATAACTTATATTTATAAGTAAGGAGTTAATATGAATTTAGAAACTGCAAACAAAATTAAAAGAGAAATTTATAATTATTTATCGCAAATATATCAAGAATATTCTAAAAATAGAAATTCTACTTTGAAAAGTAAATATGATGCTTTATTAGCTGAATATAAAAAATTAAATGAAATGTCTCCTAGTGAAATGATAGAATATTTTAATCATGATAATGTTATTAGTGAAATACAAATTATATATGATAAAATTATTAAAAATATTCAAAACAAACAAAAGTCTAATAATGGGCAAAATATTAAAGAACAAAGAGAAAAACAATTAATTTATAAAATCAAAAAAGATATTTATAGTAAATTTGTAGAAGTTTATAATGAAGCAAAATCAGATAAGTCCAAGATTGCTAAATATGATTATTTACATAAATTATATAATGATATTTATAATATGAATAGTATAAGCGATATAATGAATTATATATCAAATTTGAATAAAACAAAAGCATCAAAATTACCTCATGAAGTAGAGGCAATTAATGTGATTGTTAGTGTTTTTTTAGATGTATCTAAAAAAATCACACCACTTAATTCTCCAACAAAAAGAGATTTTGTAACACCAAAAGAAATTAAGGGTGAACCAGATAATATATTGGAAAGTAATGTATCTTCAGATCCTGAAATAGCTGCATTGAATAGAATAAATCATGATATAATACAATTAAATAAAGAATTAGTTACTTTAAACCCTGCTTCTAAGCAAGCAATAGAAAGAAGAAAAATAATTAATAAATTATCAGATGAAAGAAAAAATATATTATTAAAATATTTTGGTATTGAAGGGGTGATATTATCTAAAAATTTAGATAGTTTAAACTTTGAATATGCTAAAGAATTTAATAATAAAAAAACAGCACCATACATTTTAACTAGTAGTGAATATGAAAATGAATTAAGAAATACAATATTTAATTTAGCAGATTTAAAGTTTAATGGGGTTGATAGTAAACAAATCAAATCAACTCAAAAATCTGATAGAATAATTGAATATAATAAATTAATATCACTTGCAAATAAAAAATATAAAAATTTAGTTACATCATTGTATGGAAAAGAAAATCCAATAATAAAAGAAAATTCAAAAACTAAAGAAGCTAGTATTAAAAGTGATAATTTATTATCTTACTTTGAATTATATAATTTAGATGGTGGATATAATGAATTTAAAAATAAAAAGAAACATTTGAGAGTTGGAAATGAAATAATAACTAAAAGCATATTTTATGATAAGCAAAAGTTTATTGTTGATATGATACATGATTTTGTTTATGCGTCTGTTAGAAAAGTAAATCAAATGGGTGGTAAAATACAAATAACTGATAATAGTAGAAGCAAGGAAAAAATAGCTTCAGAAATGTCTAAATATATGAAAGAAATCGAACAAGAAATTAGGAAGAAAAGGCAAAAAAGCAATTTAGAGCAAGGTAAAAAATATGCACATAAATAATATAATTAAAAGGCAAACATTAACTCTTATTGTTATAGTATTGACATTAAGTACATTTATATTATCAGTTAGTTATATATTATTTTTTGAAATTGATAATTATAGTGAAAGTAAGAATGATTTTGATATTTCGTTTTGTTTAGATAAATCGTGTGATAAAAAATACTATAATTATAATAATTTAATAGGCGTAAAAGTGATTGATAATAAAGTATCATTAAAAAAAATAAATAATTATGATAACCAATTGTATGCCATATTAGAAACTCCATATATAGTAAATATTAAAAATAATATTGAAACTTCTAATGTTGCTATTAAACTTAAATTGAGAGATGATTATTTATATAATAAAGAATATTTAAATTATATAAATGATATATACCTTGCTATTGGGAGTAGTCATGATAAAATTAATGTTATTAAATATATAGATATTGATAAATATATAATAAATGATTTTAAAATCAATAATAATGAAGAAAAAATATATTATATTTGGTTATTCTCATTAAATAGTGAATATAAAAGTGATATGTATTTTGTTTTAGAAATTGAGTTAGAAAAATTAAATTAAAAATTCTTATTAATTTAAGAATTTTTTATGTGTTTTAAACTATTGATTTAATTATAATGTTTTGATAAAATTTATTTTATGGAAAGAGAAGATATAAAAAATTTTTGTATTATAGCCCATATAGATCATGGAAAGAGTACTTTAGCTGATAGAATATTAGACATTTGTGGTGCTGTAAGTGAAAGAGAAAAAAAAGAGCAAATATTAGATTCAATGGACTTAGAAAGAGAAAGAGGAATAACGATTAAATTAAATGCTGTTGAATTAAAATATAAAGGATATACACTACACTTAATAGATACTCCGGGACATGTAGATTTTAGTTATGAAGTAAGTAGAAGTCTTGCTGCGTGTGAAGGTGTTATATTAGTTGTTGATGCTACACAAGGAATAGAAGCACAAACTTTAGCTAATTTATATCTGGCATTAGATGCAAATTTAAAAATAATTCCTGTTATAAATAAAATTGATTTACCAAATGCGGATATAGAAAAAGTTACTAATGAACTTATAGATACAATAGGATTTGAAAAAGATGAAATAATACTTTGTTCTGGAAAAACAGGGCAGGGTGTTGATGAGTTATTAGATGCAATTATAAATAGAGTACCAAGTCCTAAAAGTAATAGTAACAAATTAAGAGCATTAATATTTGATAGCTACTTTGATTCATATAAAGGTGTTGTTATCTTAGTCAGAATTATGGATGGAACGATTAAAATAGGGGATAAAATAAAATTTATTAATTCAAATGCAGTATATGAAGTTTTAGAACTTGGTAAGCATACACCAAAAGAAGTTAAGAAAGAGAGTTTATCTTATGGTGAAGTTGGATTTATTAGTGCTTCTATTAAAAGTATAAGTGAAGTAGAAGTAGGTGACACTATATGTATAGATGGTGAGGATGTCGAACCATTAAAAGGATATAAATCTATGAAGCCAATGGTTTTTTCTGGTATTTTTCCAATTGATAGTTCTAAATATGATCAATTAAAAGAAGCATTATTAAAACTTAAATTAAGTGATGCATCACTTGTATTTGAACCAGAAACATCAGTTGCTTTAGGATTCGGGTTTAGATGTGGATTTTTAGGACTTCTTCATATGGAAATTATACAGCAAAGAATTGAAAGAGAATTTAACATAGATATTATTGCTACATCTCCTAGTGTTATATATGAAGTAATATTAAATGATGGAAATAGTGTTATGGTAGATAGCCCAGTAAAAATGCCACAACCGACTAAAATATCTAAAATATTAGAGCCATATGTAAAATGTAACATTTATGTTCCAAACGAATATGTTGGCCCAGTAATGCAATTGTGTCAAGATAAAAGAGGTATATATAAAAATATGTCATATATTGATTCTACTAGAGTTAATATAATATATGATTTACCATTATCTGAGATTGTTTATGATTTTTTTGATAAATTAAAGAGTTATACTAAAGGTTATGCTTCGTTCGATTATGATTTTATAGGTAATTTTGAAAGTAAGCTTGTGAAATTGGATATATTATTAAATGGCGAAATAGTTGATGCTCTAAGTGTAATAGTGCATAAAGATTTTGCATATAAAAGAGGAAATATTATATGTAAAAATTTAAAGAAAATTATTCCAAAACAAATGTTTCAAGTACCAATACAAGCAAGCATAGGTTCAAAAGTTATAGCTCGTGAAGATATACCAGCTATGAAAAAAAATGTTTTAGCTAAATGTTATGGTGGAGATGTATCCCGTAAGCGTAAATTATTAGAGAAACAAAAAGAAGGTAAAAAAAGAATGAAACAAGTAGGTAGTGTATCTATCCCACAAGAAGCATTCTTAACAATATTAAGTTCTGATAGCAATGAAGACTAATTAAAGAAAGTAAGAGAATTATTATAATCATCTTTATTTGATTTAATATTTTCACTTTCTTTTTCTTTATTATTAAAAATAGTTTTTTCTTTTGAAATATATGGTCTTATTTCTTTATATACTGGTATTATTTTTTTTACTACATTAAGTGTACTACTAGTATTTCTAGCAATATTAGATATATCTATTGATTTAAATTTATCATAGAAACTCATACTATCACCTAATATATTTTATTGTTTTTATTATTAAAGTTTCACATTTTATCAAAAATAATAAAAATATATTTTTATTTTCTTATTGTTATGTTATAATTTATTATAGAATAAAGATAAGATATTTAAGTGTGGGTGAAAATAATGAAAAATATTTTTAAAACTATTAATAAAGAGTTTTCTCAATTTATATTAGGAATTGGTAACGGATTTAAGTATGTATTTATTACTATTCCTAAAAAAATATTTAAATTAGATAAAAAAGATGATAAACCAGATAAAGTTAAAAATAGAAATCCTAACGAAATAAATACTGGAAAAAAAGGATTGATTAAAAGCTTATCTGATTCAATTGATAATTGGTATAAAAATTTACCATCTGTTAAGAAAAAAAATGAAGAAAGAGAAAAATCTTTAGTACCGTATGTTTTAGATAAAGAAAAAGATTCAATTAGGAGTAATATTAAACATACATATGAATATTTAGCTAAAGACGAAAAAGGCAAATTAGTTAAGGGCCATTTTCCAGCATTTTCTACTTTAGATGTATATTCTTATTTAACAGATGAAAAAATGACAATTTATAAGATTAGGACAAGTAAAGTTATAGATTTTTTACATGGTGATGTTGGTGGAAAGAAAACTAAAATGAAAACTAAAGATTTAGTTTTTTGGTTAGCACAATTATCTACTTATGTAAAAGCTGGTATTCCTCTTACTGACTCTGTAAAAGTTTTATCACAACAAGATAAAAGAAAGAAATATAAAGGATTATATGAAGCGATTATTTATGAGTTAACAATGGGTGAGACATTTTCTGAAGCATTGGCTAAACAAGAAGGATCGTTTCCTCAATTGCTTATAAATATGATAAAGTCTTCTGAAATGACTGGTAGTATAGAAGAAACACTTGATGAAATGAGTAATTATTATCAAGAGGTAGAAGATACTAAGAAAGCTATTATTAGTGCTATGGCATACCCATCAATAGTATTATTATTCGCTATTGTAATTGTAATTTTTATGTTAACATATATAGTTCCTAAATTTGTTGATGTTTATGCATCAATGGGTAGTGAAATACCTAAAATTACACAAATAACATTAAATATATCAGCATTTTTACAAGAACAATATTTACTCTTAATACTTATAATAGTAGCTGTTATATTTACCTTTTTGTTCTCTTATAAAAAGATAAAAGCATTTAGAACATTGATGCAAACAATATTTATGAAGTTACCAGTAGTTGGTCAGTTAATAATATCTAAAGAAATGAGTATATTTTCAAGAACTTTTTCATCTTTACAAAAAAATAATGTGCTTCTTATTGACAGTATTGATATTCTTGCAAAAATAACTAGTAATGAAATATATAGAGAATTGGAACTTAGAACAATTCAAAATTTAATTAAAGGTAATAAAATGAGTGAAACATTTAAAAATCATTGGGCTATCCCAGATGTTGCATATTTTATGATAGTAACTGGAGAGTCTACAGGAGAACTTGCTGAAATGTTGGATAAAGTTGCAGATTTTTATACAAAACAACAAAAAAATACAGTTGGTATGATTAAGACATTTGTAGAACCAGCAATGATATTATTTTTAGCAATAGTTGTTGGATTTATATTAGTTGCAATTTTAGTACCGATGTTTGGTATATATTCTACAATTGCATAAATAATGGGGGATATATGGAAATATTTTATTACATATGTTTAGGTACTCTTGGTGCGGTTCTTGGAAGCTTTTTATCTTGCATGGGATATAGAATACCTAATAAAATAAAAACTACTTATCCAAGTAGTTTTTGCACTAATTGTAAAAAAACTCTTAAGTGGTATATGAATATACCTATATTATCATATATATTATTAAGAGGTAAGTGTTATTATTGTAAAAAGAAAATTGGATTTATATACTTTTTTTGCGAAATATTATGTGCACTTTTATTTATAATTAATTATAAATTATTTGGCTTTTCATTAAATTTTTATATTTCTAGTGTTCTTTCTTGTATATTAATTGTAACTATTATTAGTGATATTATATATTATTATATATCTGATAGGGTTCTTATTATAGGTGAATTATTAATTATACTTTCAATGTATTTTTATCTTGATTTTATTGATATAATATTTAGGGTATTAAGTGGTATTATTTTATTTGTTGTAATGCTTGGAATAAAGATATTAGGAAATTCAATATTTAAAAAAGAATCTCTTGGTGATGGAGATATAAAATTAATGATAGTAATAGGAATTAGTATTGGAATATTAAATAGTTTTATTTCTTTATTTGTATCGTCAGTCTTAGCATTAATTTTTTCTATAATAATGTTAAAAAATAAAAAAAGTGATATTATTCCATTTGGACCATTTTTATTAATAGGAGCTTTAATTGTTTTGTATTTCGGTGATCTTATTAATTATTATATTATGAACTTCTATTTATGAATTAATACTTTTGTTCCAACTTCGCATAGAGAATCAAGCGTTTCAGCATCTTTTTGCTTCATATTGATGCATCCGTGAGAGCCATTTGTTTTATATCTTTCTTTATCATTATACTCATCATCGCTTCTCCAACCATCAGCATCATGAAAACCTTCAGCACTATCATTAAATTGAATAAAAATATCTACATAACTATTCCAAGTAGGTCCGGTTAAATAAGTCTTATATAATTTTTGCATTATTTCGGTATATCCTAAATTTGTACCTGGTGTATTTCCTATATTAGGATTCCCACTGATTATATCAGCACGAAAAACTTCTTCATCATCTATATACATTTTAACAATTTGTTCAGATATATCTACTTCTATATAAGTATTTGGTAATACATTAAATGTATTATTAGCGATATATCCATCACCAATTGAAGGAATATTTACTAATCTTTTATCATCATGATAATTATCTTTTAAAAATACTTTTTCATATTTATCTAAAAAACATATCACATTGTCATTTTCATCATAAAAAATAGTTTTATCTTTATTAATGTATGCTGCATTAATTGATACTTTAAGATTAGAATTTTGACTTTCACAATTATTGTAGCATAAAATTTCATTAACTATGTTCATAATTTCATCATAGTTGTATCCATTTTCTGTAAGCAATTTTTTTCTTTCTTCACCATTTCCCCAAAGGCCATCAATAACTTCATAAGCAATGGTATTATTATCTTTTTTTTCATCAATAATAACAATTTCATCATTCCCACGAATGTTTAAAATATTATTATCATTTATTTGCACAACTTTTTGTGGAACGTTTTGTTTATCACTTTCTATACTTTTTGCTTTTTTTATAGAATAACAAGAACTAACTAAAAAAACATAAGATGCAAGTACTAATGCTTTCCACGCATTCTTATTTTTTTTCTCCATTTTATAATTCATCCCCTTCTTTTAAAATTTTTGTATATTATATCACATTATAAAAAAAATTACAATAATAACTTAAATTTTATTAGATTTTTAATGTTAATTATGATATAATTGTTCACTCGGGAGGAAAATAATGAAAGAAATTGTTGTTTCAAAAAAATATTGTTTAGAATATATTATGGATAAACTAAATGATTTTATGGTTGGATATAATAAAGTTATAGAAGATGCTAAATATCATCACAACACTAAGTATCATAGAACATCTTCAATAATAGAATATGGATTATTAGATTTAAATGCAATAAATTCATTTGGAATAAAGCATTATTCTGATGAAACATTACAATTAATGTCAGATACATCTTCTCATATTAATGGTAGCGATGGAATATCGTTAAGTATTCCTGGAATGGGTGATTTAAGCAATAAAGAAGATGAATATGATCCATTTAATGAGAAACAAGTTGATATTTTAATTGATAGTAGTATTAAAGCTTATAGAAATTCTACTAATTATGGAAATGAATTTATTAGTTTTCAAAACATATCAAGAGATAAATTCAAAGCTATAGACATTAGATTATTAAAACTTATTAAAGTAAGTATTTTATCAAAAAAAGTTGATGATGAGTTTATTCAAAATATTGTTAGAAAATATAATTCACTTAGAAATATTGCTATATATATGCAATACTATAATCTTGATATTCCACTTAGGGAAATGTCAAAGGAAGAAAGTATAATTGATATAGATGCTCTTGGTAGCAGTGAAGAGTTGAAACTGAGATAATTTATTTTTCTTTTAAAAATATTGTTATTGTGTTATTATTAAATTATGAAAGAAATAATTGATTTATTAGTAAAAAATGGGTATGAAGCTTATATAGTAGGTGGATATGTAAGAGATTATTTGCTTGGCATAAAATCTAATGATGTAGATATTTGTACAAATGCTTCTATTGATGAAATAATTTATTTATTTAAGGATAGGGGAAAACCATATAAAGAATATTATTCTTATCATATGATTGAAAATAACATTTCTTTTAATATAACATCGTATAGAATAGAACTAAAATATAAAAAAAATAAACCTACTAAAATAACTTTAGCAAAAGATCTTAAAACTGATTTGAAAAGAAGAGATTTTACAATTAATACTCTTGCAATTGATCATAATGGAAAACTAATTGATTTAATGAATTCTATTAATGATATTAATTCTAAAATAATTAAAACAGTGGGTGATACTAATAAAAAATTTATAGAAGATAAAACTAGGATTATTAGAGCTATTAGATTTGCATGTACATTAGATTTTGATTTATCAAGTGATATATTAAATTTTTTATTATCTAATAATGCTCATTTAATTAATCAAGTACCAAAAGAGTATAAAAAAAATGAATTGGATAAAATATTTGATAGTGAAAATTATAATAAGTTTTTCTTTTATATAAAAAGATATAATTTAAAAGATTATTTTAATATTAAATCATATTCTAATATAAAAAAAGTGTATAATAGGTATGGCATATGGGCTCAAATAGATACTGATTTACCATTTTCTAATGAAGAAAAGAAAATTATAAATAATATTAAAAAGTTAATTGAAAAGAATGATATTTATTTAAGTGATATAACTACTTATGATGATGATGTTATATATAATGCTGCAGCTATACTTAATATAGAAGACAAAGTAAAGGAAATTAAGAAATTTAATGGATTAAATAGTATAATAGATATTGATTTATCATTAGATCTTATGCTGAGGTATATAAATATAAAAGACTTAAAGAAAGTATATAAGCTAATAGAAAGGAAAATTATTGAAGGATCTTTGGAGAATAATAGTTATTCTATAGAGATGTTTTTAAGGAAATTGTAGTATGGGAGATTTAAGAAATTCATTTTTAACTAAAGATTTTATTATTAATTCTAATATATTAAAATGTATTGGTAGTTTAGATATTACATTAGATGAGTTTTTACTTATATTATATTTTATTAATGTTTCTACTGATTTGGATAATAATAGTATCAAAGAAAGATTAGGATTTGATGATGATAAAATAAATAGTACATTTATGGGGTTGTTAAATAAAAAATATATTGATATGGTTGTAGTTAATAAAAATGGTGAAATAAAAGAAAATATTAGTTTAAATCCATTTTATGATAGGCTTGCATTAAATAAACAAGTGGATGATAAAAATAATGATATCTTTGCTTTGTTTGAGCGTGAACTTGGTAGAGTATTGTCAAGTTTTGAATATGAATTAATTAATAAATGGTTAGAAAGTGGTATTGAAGAAAATACTATTAAAGAAGCGTTAAAAGAAGCTATTTTAAATGGGGTTACTAATTTTAAATATATTGATAAAATAATATATGATTGGAATAAAAAAGGAGTTAAAAATCGAATTAAAGAAGAGAAATTGGAATATGAAATGTTTGATTATGATTGGTTAGATGATAATGAATAAAGATATAATATTAAAACAATTGGATGAGTTTTTTGATGAACCTAAGTGTGAGTTAAATTATAATAAAGATTATGAATTATTATTATCTGTTATGTTATCTGCTCAAACTACAGATAAAAGTGTAAATGAAGTTACAAAAGATTTATATAGTAAATATGATTCACTATATAAACTTAATTTATTAAGTATAGATGAAATTTCAAAATATATAAGAAAAATAGGATTATATAAAACAAAATCTAAAAATTTTAAAGAAATTGTTTCAAGATTATATAAAATAGGTTATGTAAAAAATGATAGAAAGTTTTTAGAAAGTCTACCTGGAGTAGGTAGAAAAACTGCTAGTGTGGTATTATCAGAATTATTTAATGAGCCCACGATATCAGTTGATACTCATGTGTATAGAGTTTCTAAAAGACTTGGAATAACGACAGAAAAAGATGATGTATTGAAAACTGAAAATAAACTTAAGAAATATTTTAATAAAGACTCTTGGAATAGAGTAAATTCACAATTAGTGTTATTTGGTAGATATTTTTGCACTAGTAAGAAACCTAAGTGCTTAGATTGTAAACTTAAGGAAATTTGTAAATATTATAAAGAAATAAATAAATTATGAGTAACTTTTATATAGAAATAAATAAAAATATAGAATATACATTTTTAAATAAGGTATTTTTTAGATAAAATAATTATACTGAAATGATAAAATAAAAGTAGATACATACAAAAATGTGAACTACTTTTTTTGATATAATTTAGTTAAATAGTTGATGTTATTGCAATATTTAAAGATGAAATAGCAAATATAGTCTAAAATTAAATTTAATTAAAGTATAATTAAAAATATGTAAGTACAAAACTTAAACTTAGCAATTTTTATTTGAATAATATAGAAATTTTAATATTTAATCAAGAATTGAAAATTAAAGATTAAAAAAGTTATATATTGGAAAAAAATATTCGAATTAAAGTATTTAATAACTCTAATAATAAGTTAAAAATTTAATGTTAAAATAAAATTAAAAGGATTGTCACCAGTAAACTACAAGGTACAATCCTTTAATTTTTTTGACTTAGTTCAAATTAATGTTTAAAAATATCTATTTTTTAATTAATATATTAGTTTCTAATTAATTTAATTTTTAATTAACTAACAACAACAACTTGGGTAAAATTTTTGGATATTAATGTATTTTTATATGTAAATGTTACTGAATATACAACATTATATTTACCAGTTGAAGATGTTATATCATTTGGTGTTAAAAGCGCAGTAGAGCCTTCTTTAGTAATAGAATTAGTAATAACCGATAAATTATCTACTTCATTTTTTATACTTGTATTATTATATAATATATCATCTATTGCATAAGTACCTAATTCTGTAAATGTTGCATTTATTTTTAATGACAATGTAAGACCACTCATTTTAATACTAATACTATTTGGATTAATTGTTACATCATCATTTGTATTATTTTCATTATTATTTCCACCGGATATATTTGAATCATTATTTTCATTTGAAGGAGGTGTTTCATTAAAAACTATTTTAGCTCCGTCCGATGCATTAGTTTTATATTTAGAATATGTTGATTTTATGATAATTCCATCGAATGCTCCTGCGTATTGAAGTGTATCAATTTCATATGTTGTAGCTTCGGTAAATCCTACATATGTTGATTGCATACCTTGTGTTAAGTAAATATCAAAACCATAATTACCAAATTTATTATTATTATAATCAATTCGTTTATTTAAATATTTAAGAGCTAAATCTTCATCTTTAGGAGATAAATGAGCGTAAGCATCATTAAAATAGGTTGTTAAATAGTTTATATTTACTGCATTAGGAATTTCAGGTGAAGTCCATGATAAACTAATTTTAGAACCGTTTAATGAATATTTAACATCAGTTGGATTAGATAATTTACTAAATCTATCAGATTCCTCACTTGGTTCGGTACCAGATATAAATAAATAAGTTTTTTTCAATTCACTTGGTGTATATTGGCTTGGTGATTTAGCAGGTATAGTTTCAAGCTCGACCTCAGCACTTACTATTCCACCAGGATTTTTAAACTTAGATTTTTTCTCATAAAAATTATTTACAACTGCAGCTTGTATTTTTAGTCTTTCAGTACCAGCTTCTGAATTTTTTAAATAATATTTATTTTTAACAGTTTCACTAGTTAATCCATCAACATATCCATACCATATAGCAATAGCATAATCAGGGGAATAACTTGATGTCCAAGCATCTGGTATTACATTAGATGATAAACCAAATTTTTTTAAATAGTCTTGATCATATGATGTTGTACCTGTTTTAGTAGCAATTTGTGTACCAGATACTTTAACTCTATAATTCGTTGCATTTATAAGTACACTTGTAATTAAATAAGCAGTTTGAGGTTTCATAACTCTTTTTCTTTCAATATCAGGTTCATATTCTTCACCATTTTCTCTGTAAACTACTTTAGTAAATGAATATGGTTCAGTATAATAACCACCATTACCAAATGCTGAATATGCAGCAGCTAATTGCACTGGTGATACACCATTAAACGTTCCAATAGAGTATGAATCTGGTAAATAATCTTCTTCAAAAGTTATTCCTAAATTATTTGCAAATTCTACTTTTTGTTCATTAGTAGTTAACCTAAATGCTTGAAGAGCACATGTATTAATTGAATTTTTTAAACAGTCATTCATAGTCATAAATCCTTTAAAGCCAGTATTAAAGTTTCTCATGTAACTATCAGCATATACAATTTTATCATCTAAAAAAGGACCATAAGTACTTAAATTTTCGTATTCAATGGCAGGACCATAATCAAGAATAGGTTTAATTGTACTACCAGGTGCTCTTTTAGTAACACCTTGGAATGTAGCTATATTTAATGATCTTGCTACAGTTTTATATCTACCGGCACCAACAGCTATAATTGCGCCAGTATCATTATCAATAGCACCAATACCAACTTCTACTTTTTTATCTTTAAATTTATATGTATTATAAAAATTATTAATTATATCTTGCTTACTTTTTACCATAGTAGTATAAACATCCATAGGTACATCGTAAGGATTATTTCCTGTTTTTTCTATTACTTCTTCTACGACTGTATCAATAAATCCTTGATATTCGTTAGTTGATGTTTCTTCTTCTGTAAGAAAATCTTTAATTTTAACTTTAATTCCTGCTTGATATTGAGCATCAGTTATATATCCATGTCTTTTCATTAGATATAAAACTGTATTTTTTCTTTCATTTGCATCATTTGGATTAACATATGGATTGTACCCATTAGGTGATTGGAACATTCCAGCAAGTTGAGCAGCCTCAACTAAATTTAAATCTTTAACATTTTTACCAAAGTAATACTGGCTCGCTTGACCAACACCATATATATTTCCACCCATGCATGGAGTATTTACATAATATTCTATTATTTCTTCTTTTGTTAGATTTTTTTCTATTTTAAATACGGCCATGTAAATATCAGTAAATTTTCTTATAATTCCTTCAATGCCTTCTGAAGTAGTAGATGTAAATGCTAATTTTGATAATTGCATTGTTAAAGTTGATGCACCACCACCTCCTTGCCCTAATATTTGACTAAAAGATGCTTTTACGAATCTTGCAACATCAAATCCATTATGTTGATAAAATCTAGAGTCTTCAGTAGCAATAATTGCATCTACAAGTACTTGAGGCAATTGATCAAATGTAACTTTTTGTCTTTGCTCACTTCCTAGAGTTGCATATATATTACCATCAGCATCAAATATTCTAGAAGCTTCTTTATTAAACATTTCTTCTACATTAAACTCAGGTGCACTTGAAACAATATAATAGCAAAATCCAAGCCCGACTATGAATACAATTATAGCTAAAACTACAACAGTAATTAACAAACCATACCATATTCTAACTTTTCTTTTTTTATTAGGCGATTCATCGCTGTTTTTCTTTTTAAATTTCAATATTTTCTTTTTAGGCTTAATGTTTTCATTATCATTATAAATTATATCTTTTTTTCTTTTTTTAAGTTTTATTTTTAATTTTTTCATATTCACTCCTTAAAATATGCTATATCTACAGCATCTAAATATTTTAATCTTGGAATGTAACTTTCCTTTATTTTATATCCCTTTTCCTCAATATATTCGAATTTAATAGATTTTCTATCACTATTATTTATGTAATTAATAAAATCTTCTCCCTTTAATAAGTAAAAATTATTATTTATGTATATTATTAGAAATACTATTCCTTTTTGTTTAATAACTTTTTTAATATGTTCAATTTGATGTTCTTTAACATTAGATATAGGAAAAGAAGAATTATTATGACATTCTTTTGCATCAAATTCAATATATTTTTCTCTATAGATTCCATTATAATCAAGCGTTGATATGCTGGAGTATACAGCTTTATCTATTAAATGTCCTTTATCTTTGGGATAGCTTACACTTAACACTTTTATAGGAGTAGGTTTCTTATATATTAAACATTTTTCTATACTATTATAATATGTATTAGAATCGTTTATTATATTTTCTAGAAACATACCTCTATTTTTATATGAGTTATTCATGCCATCACCATATAAATTATACTATATTTTATACATTTTTTCTATTAATTAGCGAAAATTAATGTAAAATAGGTGATTAATATTTTATTTTTAAAGTATTTTATTTGTAATTTTAATATTTTATGGTATCATTAATTTGAAGAAGGTGTGTTATGAAAATTGTATATAAAATATTATTTGCATTAATTAATTTTACATTATTTTTTGTTGTGGTTAATGCTGCTACTGCATCAGAAGAATATACTTATTCATGTGATTATAGATTTAGTAATGGAGAAGGTAAATATATTAATTATAGAATTAAAGCAACAAATCTTCATGGAAATTTTTTAAGTATTGGTGGTTATGAAAATAAGTTAACAATATACATTCTTAGTGAAGATAATATGTATGAACCTATTAATGGTTGTGTGGGAAATGGTAAATATTATAATTCTCCAGATAAAAATGGAAAGTTATGTATATTAACGGAAGGTTATGATAAAATCAATTATCTTAAAGAATCATTTTCAAGTGGTACACCCCAATGTCCTAGAATGTATTTAAGAAACAGTTACGATAAAGGATTTTCTTTGACTGTAAGTTCTCAACTTGATAATGAAGGTGGTACAGAAGCAAATACGATTGGATTGAATTGTTATGAAGAAGGAAGTAATGATTCAAAAAGATGTAATGAAGTAAAGCCAGTAATTATTAATGATTCTGATAATAATAGTAATAACAATAATAATTCAGGTGGAATGATCGATATATCAGAAGAAGAAATGACATGTTCAGAATTATTAGGGCCAAATTTAACTGCTATTATTAAAGTTTTAATAACTGCTATGAGAATTATTGGTATGATAATTGTTATTGTTAATTCAGCACTTTCATTAGTGCCTGCTATTAATAATCCAGATAAATTGAATTCAGCGAAATCCAAGCTTATTTCTATGGGAATTGTTTTAGTGCTTGTAGTTTTATTTCCAACACTTCTTAGATTAATTGGAAACATATTTGGATATGATTTAAGTTGTATTGCATAAGAGCATGAGTAATGCTCTTTTAATTTATTTAAAACATATTCTTTTTAATACTAAAATATGATAAAATATTCTAGTTAGGGAGTGATATCATGTTGTTGAATATATGTGATGAACCTAGTTCATTAGAAATTATTATGATTGTAAGTATAGTTATAAACTTATTAAGAACCATTATACCTTTAGTATTAATATTAGATGTAATATATGATTTTATTAAGTTTTTTGTTAAATTATGGGATTTTGAAGTACAAAATACATTTAAAAAATTTTTTAAAAATGCAATAATTTCATTATTAATATATTTTATACCTTTAATAATTAGTTTTATATTAGTGCATTTAGCACCACAATACAATAATTGTATAAATGTAAATAATGATCTTATACAAAAACTCTATATAAATCATGCTAAAGAAAGAATATCTAATTTAAATGAATCATCTAATATAAGTGATATTAATGAAGTAAAAAATATAATTAATAATATTAAAAATAATAATATTAAAGTAAATTTTCTTGATAAAATAGAAAATTTAGAATCAAAGATTAATTCAAATAATTATTTTAATGATAATTATTCAGGAAATATATATATTGGAGATTCTAGAACAGTAGGTCTTAAAAATGTTTTATTAGATAATGAAAAAAAATTCGCAATTAGTGGTGGAAAAACACAACAATTTATAATTAACGCAGAAGAAACAAAAAAAGAACTTAGTAAAAATCCAAATAAAACATATAATATAATATTAAACTATGGAGTAAATGATCTTATAGATGCATATGATTATTGTTCATTATATACTGATTTTATTAAAGAAATTGAGCCTAATCATAGAATATATCTAGTTTCTGTAAATCCTGTAAATGATGAAAAAACAAAAGCTCAAAATTATAGCATAGAACAGTTTAATAATATATTAAAATCATGTACAGAAAAATTAGAAAATGTTAATTATTGTGATGTTTATAATAGTACAACAATGGATGATTGGTTAGATAATTATATATCTAAAGATGGATTACATTATACTGAAAAGGGATATGAGTATATACATTCCAAAATATTATCTTGTATAAAATAAAGGAGGAAATATGTTATATATAATATCAATTATATTTATAATTATTATATTATTTATAATGTATGATAGTTATGCTAAAATTGATATAACAAAATATTATATTAAAAATAATAAAAT
>CASFKI010000049.1:0-66431 GCA_949295285.1 uncultured bacterium | reverse complement strand
CTTCCATTTGTACCTGTATAATATCCATTAAATGTATATCCTGTTCTTGTTGGAATAGTAATGCTTGGCATAGCTTTACTATAAGTTGCTGTTACAGAATTAGAACCACTTGTACCTCCTTGTTTATCAAAAGTTACATCTACATCAATTGGTTTATAATTTGCATACATTGTTCCTTCTGAATTATAACCAGAAGTGGAAACAATATTTCCATTTTCATCTATTATTCTAGTTCCACCATTTTCAGTAGTGTAAAACCCTAAAAATTCATAACCTACTTTACTAGGAACTTCGTCAATTTTTGTTATTTTATTCTCATTATTTCTATCTTCTTTTTTTGCAAACCACATTTTATTTGGTGCTATATACAATTTTTTAGTTTTTATTTGACTACCACCATTTGTATCTAAGTTAATTTTATATACCTTAATTATAAAATTAATTTTACATGATAAATTCTTATCAACATCTGCTATACTAATTACATTTGTATTTTGATTTTTAACTGTTATATTATTACAATCAGATGTATAAAATTCATATCCACTAACAGGGCATAATTTAACATCAATTGTTTGATCTTCATAAATTGAAGCAGAAGTATTTCTTGTTGTACTATTACAATTTTCATTATTAGCAGAAATTTGTCCTTTTGTATAATCAGAAGTAGAAATAGAAACTCTATACATATTAGAAAAATACCACGGATTGCTTCTAGTACCCGCCCCTTGTACTCTAGTTTCTGGTAAAACAAATTCTGTTACCCTTACTCCAGATAATAAATCTTGGGAGATTTCTTTATCTGTATAATCAATTACAAACATCTTATCAACTTCATTTACCCCAGAAGTTAATGTCCAATATTGAATACCAGGAGCCAAATAAGAGTTATTTTTAACATTAGTTATTAAATATTCTCCCCTACTTAAAAAACCTCCATGTTTAAAATTACCATTTTTCTTACTTTCATTGAAAAAATAGCCATCTTTTGGAAATAAAATATACTTATCATATTCAATAAAACTATCAATATATGAATTAGCAAATTTTACAGCACTTGAATAATTCTCATCAGCTTTAATAAGAAATGGCATGAATAACAATAATAAAAACACGATTTTTTTTATTCTTTTTATCATATTATCACCTACTATAAATATGATAACATTTTACATAATTTATTTCAATATATAATAAAAAAGAAATTTTAAAATTAAATTTTTTAATTATTTATTCTTTTTAATAATTTTTCTTTTACACTAATAGGATTTGCTTTTCCTTTAGATTTTTTCATTACTTGACCTACCAAATAATCTAACATATTAGTTCTTCCTTTTTTATAGTTTTCAATTGCTATTTCATTTTCAATTATAACTTCATTAACTAGATTATCAATTAAATTGCTATCCTCAATAACTTCCATATTATATTTTTTTACAATTTCATTAGGCGTTAATTTTTCTTCTAACATTTTAATAAATACTTCTTTTCCCTGATTATTAGTTATTTTTTTATCTTCTATTAGTTTTATTAATTCAAAGACCATTTTGGGTCTTATAAATATATTATCTATAGTTATCTCATCAGATGAATTTATCTCACCAAGTAATCTAGTAGTAATCCAATTACAAGCACTTTTAGCTTCACATCCTAATTTTAAACATTCTTCAAAGTAATCTGATATCTTTTTATCTTTAACTAATACTTTTGCATCATATTCAGATAAATTATATTCTTTAATATACTTTTCTTTTCTTTCATGAGCTAATTGTGGAATTTGTGATTTCACTTCATTAATTAATTCATCACTCAATCTAAATCTAGGAATATTTGGATCTGTAAAATATTTATAATCTATTGCATCCTCTTTACTTCTCATATGAATGGTTTTTTCTTTTTCATCATCCCATCTTCTAGTTTCTTGAACTACTTCATCATATTTCCCATTCTCTTTTAATTCGCTTTGTCTTTTAATTTCATATTCAATTGTTTTTCTAATTGCATCAAAACTATTAACATTTTTAACTTCTACTTTAGTTCCAAGTTCATTTGAATCTTTATCCATTATTGAAACATTAACATCTGCTCTTATTTGACCTTTTTTAGTATCACAATCTGATATATCAGTATATTGATATATACTTTTGATATATTCTAAAAATGTAAGAGCTTCATCTGCACTATTAAAGCATGGCTCAGTTACTAATTCTAATAGTGGAACTCCTGATCTATTATAATCAATATTTGATGTATCATAATAATGATCTAAAGATGCTGAATCTTCTTCTAAATGAATATCATGTATTAATACATCTTTTTCTTTTCCATTAACATCTATTTTAATTTTACCATCTTTTCCAATTGGATTAAAAAATTGTGTTAATTGATATCCTTTAGGTAAATCTGGATAATAATAGTTCTTTCTATCAAACTCTAAATATTTAGGTATTTTGCATCCAAGAATAAGTGCCATCATAAGCGATTTTTTAACGCATTTCATATTCACTGATGGTAATGTTCCTGGAAATCCCATATCAAGAGGTGCAACATTAGAATTTGAAGATTTAGAATATCCATTTAATGCTTTTGAAAAAACTTTTGTATGAGATTTCATTTCACAATGAAATTCTAAACCTATAACTGCTTTATACTCCATTATTTCACCTCTTTAGCTATTTGATTTTTATAGCCCAATTTATTTTCAAGAAAATAAGCTATATTTAGTACTTTCTCATCTTTCATAATCATACCAGTAATATTTACTCCAACTGGCAAATTATTTATAAATCCATTTGGAATAGTAATTGATGGATATCCACCATGATTAGCAATTTGCAAAGATTCTTCTAATATCTTAGTCTCATCATTGATAAAATTTAAAGATGAATCTAAATATTTAGCCACTCCACTTCCAACAGGCATAATCATAGCATCATATTTTTTAAAGAATTCATTCATTATATTAACTATTAATCTTCTAACTCTCTTAGCATTTAAAAAATATTTTTCTTGATTTTCTTTTTGTAACACAAATGAACCTATCACAAACCTTCTTTTAATTAATGAAGAAAAGCCTTTTGTTCTATGGTCCTTAATAATTTCATTTGGAGTTTTCCCATCTCCTCGCGGACCAAAGGATATTCCTGTTAAGTTAGACATATTACTAGTTGCTTCTGCATATGAAATGACATCGTATATAGCAGGTAGTGCATTTAATATTTTTTTATCTATACTTACCGATGCAATACTCATTCCTAATTCTTCACATAATTTTAAGGTTTTATTATAATTTTCAATGTGTAATTTTAATTCTTCACTTGGATTTTTATAGCTATTAATATCAGCTATTTCTTTAATATAAAATAATTTTAATCCTTTAACATCTTTAGTTAAATTTTTCTCTAAATTAATATTACTACTATCAAAAGAGGTCATGTCATTTTCATCTTGACCTTTCATGGCATCTACTACGATTGCGGCATCTTCTACACACCTAGTTAAGACACCTACTGTGTCAAGAGAAGATGCATATGGTAAAAGTCCGTATCTAGAGATCATTCCATAAGTTGGCTTGTATCCTACTATTCCGCAATAACCAGCTGGTTTACGAATAGAATCGCCAGTATCACTTCCAAGAGCAAAAGGATAGCATCCACTAGCTACACTAGCTGCACTACCAGCACTGCTTCCACCAGCAACTCTTTTTATATCCCATGGATTTTTAACAGGACCAGTGTGACAAGTAATTCCACTACCACCCATTCCAAATTCATCTAATGCAGTCTTAGCGACTCCAATGCATCCTGCTTCTTTTAATTTTTTTACACATGTAGCATCATAAAATGGCACATAATCTTTTAATGTATTACTACTTGCTGTTGTTAGTATATTTTTTGTTGAAAAGTTATCTTTAATACCATAAGGTATACCAGATAATAGATTATCGGTTACTTCGCTACCTTTACTATCATCTAAAATAGTAACAAAAGCATTGCATTTTTTTTGAACTTCATGACATTTATTTAAAGATAGTTTAACTAATTCATCACTAGTTATTTCTTTATTTATTAAACTTTTATGTAAATCTCTAATATTCTTTTCTAACATTATCCTACCACCTTTGGAACTTCAACTTCTCTTCCATCTACTTTATCACAATTACTAAGTAATATATCTATTGGTATTTCACTAGATTCATTTTCATCGTTTCTTAATGTATCAATTTCCATTTCAAATGGATAGCTAAGAGGATCTACTTCTTTGATATTTGGGATTTCATTTATTAAATCTATATTTTTTTCAATAGATGAAAACTCTTCTTTAATCATTCTTCTTTCATCATCAGTTAATCCTATTAATAAATTATTTGCATAATTATCTATCATTTCATCTGTAAAATTCATAAATCCTCCTTGTTAATAATCACAATTATTTGGAGTTCTTGGATAAGGAATAACATCTTTTATATTCTCAATTCCAGTTAAATACATAATTAATCTTTCAAATCCCAAACCAAATCCAGAATGATAACATCCTCCAAATTTTCTTAAATTAGTATACCAAATTAAATCATCAGTTGGAATATTCAATTCTTTCATTCTATTTATTAATTTATCATAATCATCTTCTCTTTGACTACCACCCATAAGTTCTCCAGAACCAGGTACTTCTAAATCAACCGCAGCAACTGTTTCATTATCATCATTAAGTTTCATATAAAATGCTTTAATATCTTTTGGCCAATCTGTTATAAATACTGGGCCATTAAAATATTCAGTAATGTATTTTTCATGTTCTTTAGCAATATCTTCTCCATATTCAGGAGTAAATTCCCATTTTACTTTTGCTTTTTTGAGTAAAGTTATTGCTTCTTTGTGGGTAATCCTAACAAAAGAAGAATTTATAACTTTTTCTAATTTCTCCTTTAATCCTTTTTCTACAAATTTATCAAAAAAATTTATTTCTAATGGACACTTATCCATAACATATTTAATAACAAACTTAAGCATTTCTTCTTCAATATCCATTATTCCATTTAAATCGCAAAAGGCTACTTCTGGCTCAATCATCCAAAACTCATTAGCATGTGTTTTAGTATTTGACTTTTCAGTTCTCATTGTTGGACCAAAAGTATAAATCTTTTTAAATGCCATAGCAAAAGTTTCACCATGCAATTGTCCAGAACCAGTTATATAAGTTTGTTTGCCAAATAAGTCCTTTTTATAATCGACTTTTTTATCATCAGTTAATGGTAAATTATTTAAATCCAACGTTGTTACATTAAACATTTGTCCGCTTCCTTCGCAATCTGCTCCTGTTATTATTGGACTATGAAAATATATATAATTATTTTTTTGAAAATATTCATGTATAGCCTCGGCAGCAACACTACGAACTCTAAAAACTGCATTAAACATATTAGTTCTTGGTCTTAAATAAGCAATTTCCCTTAAAAATTCTCGAGTATGCCTCTTAGGTTGAATTGGATAATCGCTAGGACAATTTCCAAGTACTTCAATATTTGATACTTTTAATTCATAAGACTGTCCACTTCCAATTGATTTAACAATTATTCCTTTTACTCTAATTGCACTACCTACATGAATTTTACTAATTTCATCAAAATCTTTTATATCTTTTTCGTAAAATAGTTGCAAATTTTGAAAATAAGTTCCATCATTAAAATCAATAAACCCAAAATTAGCTTGATTTCTATTATTTCTAACCCATCCTTCTAACATTACTTCTTTGTTTTCATACTTTTTAATATCTTTAAATAAATCTTTTACATCCATTATTATCGCTCTCCTTTCAATCAATAAAAAAAGATGGCATAAGGAGTGCATATAAGCACGGTACCATCCTAATATTATCTTTTTTAATATAACGGTCTTGCCGAGAATATTTACTTAATTTCAATATTCCACTCAGTGGTGTTATTCATATATATTATTTATTAATTTTCACCATACATTAACTCTCTTCAAAATACATATATACTACTTCTCCACATCAACGATTTATATTTCATATTATAAAACACATGTACGATATTTGTCAAATTAATTTTGTAAATATACTTCTTTGATAGTATTTATATCTTCCCTTGATATTTCAAATTGGATACCCTCATCCATATTCTTTAGAATAAATGTATTTTTATTTATTTCATTTTCACCAATTATCAAAACATATTTAGTCATTATTTTGTTAGCATATTTTAATTTTTGTTTTAATCCCTTATCAAGATAACAGATATTAACACTAATTCCTAAATTAACTAATGTATCTTGTATTTCATATACATATTCATAATTATCACACATAGGTATGATTAATAATTCACAACTACTACATTTATCTGTTTTTATTATTCCTTCAGATACTAGTTGATAAAACAATCTTGTAAGTCCTATTGAAACACCAACACCAGGTAATTTCTTATCTGTATAATATTCAGCTAAATTCTCATATCTTCCTCCTGAACAAACACTGCCAATACTTGGAAAATTTTTCAATTTAGTTTCAAATACACTACCAGTATAATAATCTAATCCACGTGCAATAGTTAATTGTATTTCATAATAATTGCTTATCATTCTTCTTGCTCTTAAATCATTAATAACACTTTCTAATTCTTCTATACCTTTATTATAAGTTTCATCATTAATATTTAATGCTTTTAATTTATCTAATTTTTCTTGGTTAGATCCATCTATATTAATAAAATTCATAATCTTATTAATTTGCTCCTGAAAAATATCAATATTTTTAAGTTCATTTATAATTTCATCAGTACCTATTTTATCTATTTTATCTATTATTCTTAATATATCTGTTACTTTTTCATTTAAATTTAGACTATTAAAGAATCCAGATAATATTTTTCTATTATTAATTTGAATAACAAAATCACCAATATTTAATTTTCTAAATATATCATATATTATGTTTAATATTTCGCTGTCATATTTAATTGATAATTCTTCATCACCAATAACATCTATATCACATTGATAGAATTCTCTAAATCTTCCTTTTTGAGGTCTTTCTCCTCTAAATACTTTTCCAACCTGGTATCTTTTAAATGGAAATGCAAGTTCGTTATATCTCTTTGCAACATATTTAGCAAGGGGTACTGTTAAATCAAATCTAAGTGATAAATCATTTTCTCCTTTATTAAATCTATATATTTGTTTTTCAGTTTCACCACCAGCCTTGGCAAGTAAAACATCTGAATATTCAATAATGGGAGTATCTAGAGGATAAAAACCATATTGTCTATAAGTGTTTACTATAATATTTTTTATTCTATCAAATTCTACTTGTTCATGAGGATATAATTCCATAAATCCTGGTAATGTTCTTGGCTCAACTTTTAGCATATTATCCCTTCTTTCATAATTATTCTATCATATTTTTTTAAAAATTAACACATATTAAAAAGCCTTATTTCACATAAAAAGGCTTTCTAAATTATTTTCCATTATTATTCTTAATATTATCTATTACTTTAACAGCATTTTGAGCATTTCCTGCTTTAAAACTATCTATCATTTCAATTGGAATACAAAAAATTAGTGTATTAGATTGATCGCTACTTACATCGTTAATAGTAGATAAAGTTCTTAAATGTAATGCACCTGGTGTACTAGCCATAGTTTTAGCAGCTTCTGCTAAATTTTTAGATGCTTCTACTTCTCCTTTAGCTTTAGTTATAACAGCCAACTTTTCACGTTCAGCTTCTGCTACTTTAGCAATTACTCTTTTCATATCTTCAGGCAATTGAATATCTTTTAATTCAACATTTTCAACTTTAATTCCCCATGAATCAGTTGCTTCATCAATTATTTTACAAATTGATTCTGATAATTTTTCACGTTCAGCTAATAATTCATCTAAAGAAACAGAACCTACTGCATTTCGCATTGTAGTTTGAGCCAACTGACTTACTGCATAAAAGAAATTTTCAACAGATAAAATTGCTTTACTTGCATCAAATATTTTATAATAGATAACTGCATTTATTTTAATAGAAACATTATCTCTAGTTATTGCATCTTGTTCTGGTACATCTACTGCTTTAGTTCTCACATCAACCTTTTTATAAGACTGAATAATTGGCAATACTAATTTCCACCCTGGTTCCATTATTTCAGTAAATCTTCCTTGTGTAAACTTTATTCCCCTTTCAAACTCATCAATTTGCACAATACTTTTTAGTAAAATAACAACTAAAATAATAATTAAAATAATTAACATAATTTACTCCTCTCTAATTTAATTATACTAAAAAAGTAATAAATAAATCAATATTTATTACTTTATTTATTCACAGTTTTTTGAAACAATATATTTATCAAAGATAATACCATTATAATATGTAACTTTATCAATACAATATTCATCTAATTCATCTTTAGTAATATACCCTTTTTCTTTTAAATCACTACTAAATATTACATAAGAATCATTAATATTAGTATTAATTTTATTATTTTTAATATATGCTCTACTTGCTAACTTAAGATTATGTTCTAACTTAAAATACTTTAAATCCTTTTCATTAAATCCAATTAATAATATACTAAATAATATTCCAATTATTATAAAACCCCACAATGCTAAAAACTTATTACTCATTTTTACTATCATACCCACTAGTCTGGTAATATGGACATTTAATATATGCAATACTTGCTTTTGAATTTATTATTTTAGCATACCCATTACAAGCCATACCATTTTCATCATACAAATTTGGTATATACCCATTTGAAATAAGTGTGCTTACTTTTATAATAATATCTTCACCAGCACTATATCTTTCTTCATAAAATTTTAATGCTCCAGAAGAAACAATCTGTTCAAGCTCATAATAAGAATAACCATTATTAGAAAACTCATTCTTATTACCTAAAATACCTAATTGATTTAAGCCAATAGTAGATATTATTAAACATACAATAAATATCAATATAAATAATAATTCTACTCTAAGTCCCCACTTCATATAATCACCTTAACCATATTATATAACATTTTTCATTATTTATCTAGAATTTCTTCTATTTTAATTCTTGTTTCTATATCATCTATATATTTTATTACATCTTTAATTTTGATTGTTTTTTCATATAGTTTTAATACTTTTTCATAATTATACAATTTATCCTCAATAGAATTTATATATTTACCAACATATGCCTTACTAACCTCATTATTATCTGCTATTTCTTGTAAATTATAATCTTCAAAATAATAATTTTCAAAATAATCTCTTTCTCTATTTGATAATAATTCTTTATAAACTTCGTATAAATTTTCTATATATTCTCTATCTTTCATTAAAACTCCTTAAATAGACCATATATGTATTTTTCAATATCAAATGGAATTAGATCTGTTTCTTTCTCTCCTAGTCCTACAAATTTAACCGGTATATTAACAAGTTCTTTTATAGCAAGAACTATTCCTCCTTTCGCAGAACCATCTATCTTTGTTAATATAATTCCAGTAATATTCGTTATTTCTTTAAAACTTTTAGCCTGACTTATACCATTTTGCCCAGTAGTAGCATCTATTACAAGTAATGTTTCAACTGGATTTTCAGTAACTATCTCACCAATTACTTTATTCATCTTTTCTAGTTCTTTCATAAGATTTGTTTTATTTTGAAGACGCCCAGCCGTATCAATTAATACTAAATCATAATTTTCTAATTTTGCTTTATTTAACCCATCATATATGACTGCTGATGGATCTTTTCTATCATCTCCAAAAAAACCAACATCTATTCTTTGTGACCATTCTTTCAATTGAGTAACTGCACCAGCCCTAAATGTATCTGCTGCTATCAACATAATTTTTTTATTTTCATTTTTATATTTTTTAGCTATTTTAGCAATACTTGTCGTTTTTCCAACACCATTTACACCAACAAATAAAATTACATTTAATTTATTTTCTTTTAAATTAAGTTTAGATGATAAAATATCATCACCTACATATATCATAAATAACTCATCTACAATTACTTCTTTTAAATATTCAAAATCAGTTATATTCTCTTTACTTACTCTTTTTTTTAGTCTATCGATAAAATCCATTACTGTATTAACACCAATATCCGCAGTTATCAAAATTTCTTCTAGCTCATCATAAAATTCATCACTTATTTTAGTATATTTTATTCCTAATATAGATAACTTACTTACAAAGTTATCTCTTGATTTACTAAGACAATCTACATATTTTTGAGTTTCATTTATTTCTTCTTTCTTTTCTTCACTTAATTTAATTTCGTTATTTAAAGATTTAATTTTTTCTTCTTCTTCATTTCTAAATATATTTTTAATTTTATTAAAAAGTCCCATAATTACTTTCCTTTCTTTAAATTCATAATAATTTCAATATATAAATATTATACCTTATATAACTATTTTTGACAAACATGATTTTTTTTGATATAATCTATTTACAAATTTTACTTTTTGAAAGGAAATGAATATATATGAATAGTAAAAACGGAGAAACTTTAATCTGCGCTCTTGGTGGTTTGGGTGAAGTTGGAAAAAATATGTATATAGTTATGCATGAAGATGAAATATTTATTATAGATTGTGGAGTTATGTTTCCCGAAGATGATTTAATGGGTATTGATTATGTTCTTGCTGATTATAGTATATTAAAAGATAAACAAGATAAAATTAAAGGATTAATAATTACGCACGGTCATGAAGATCATATTGGTGGTATACCATTTTTATTACAAAATATTAATATACCTGTGATATACACACCAAACATCGCAAGCAAATTAATAAAAAACAAATTAGAAGAAAGAAATATATATCAACCTAAAATGGTTATTATTAATGAAGATTTACATATAAAAACAAAACAATTTGATATTGAATTCTTTACTACTACACACTCTATTCCTGATTCTTTTGGTATGGCTATTAAAACAATTAATGGAACTCTTGTAGAAACAGGTGACTTTAAGTTTGATTTTACACCTATTGGACCTGTTGCTAATATGGGTAAAATAGCGGCGATAGGAAATGAAGGTGTAACTTTACTAATGAGTGATTCTACTAATGCTTTATTACCAGGTTTTTCTAATAGTGAAAGTGTTGTTGATGAAGCACTATCAGAAATATTTTCTGAGAATACAAAATCAAGAATAATATTAGCAACATTTGCAAGTAATATATACAGGCTTACTCATATTGTTGAAACTTGTAAAGAAAATGATAGAAAAATTGTTACTTTTGGTAGAAGTATGAATACTAATATAGGGATAGCTATTGAATGTGGATATATTAAGGATAAAGATATATTTATTTCTAGCGAAGAAGCTAATAAAATGGATCCATCAAAAGTATGTTTATTATGCACAGGTAGTCAAGGAGAACCATTAGCGGCTTTATCTAGAATTGCTAATGGAAGTGATAAGAACATAACTCTTATGCCAAATGATACAGTAATATTCTCATCTTCACCTATTCCAGGTAATGCAATGTCTATTAATCGTACTATTAATAAATTGTATTTAAAAGGTGCTAAGGTATATACTAATGCGAGTGATATAAATGTTCATACAAGTGGTCATGGAAGAATGGAAGAATTAAAATTATTATTAAGATTAATTAGACCAAAATATTTTATGCCTATGCATGGTGAATTTAGAATGTTGCAATCACATGCACAACTTGGTAAATTGTGTGATGTTAAAGAAGAAAATATTTTCGTTAGTAAAAATGGAGATATTTTAGCTATGAAAGATGGTAATGTATATAGAAAAGGAAGTATACCAATTAATGATATTTATGTTGATGGAAGTAGAATTGGCGAAACAGGAATATCAATAATAAAAGATAGAAAAATAATGTCTACAGATGGTGTATTAATTGTTATATTAAATGTTAATATTAAAAATAGAAAAATATTAATAGAACCAAACATAACTACCCGTGGTTTTGTAGTAGTAAATGATAATCAAGATTTAATAAAGAAAATTCAAGATAAAACAAATATAATTACACTAAACGAATTACAAAAAGATAATTTCAATTTAACAGATTTAAAAAATAGAATTATATTGGAAATAAATTCTTATGTAATAGAATTAACTGGAAGAAGACCAATAATTATTCCAGTAATACTAGATATAGAAAAAGAATAAAATGCACATCATTTTATTCTTTTTTCTAATTTTAAAGATTTGCCATGAGTATCTATATACTCTAATGAAATACTATCTCCATCTATTTCACTAACTAAAAATCCTTTATTTATAATATATTTTCTATTACTATATACATCAGATAAAGTTGGAACTCTTACATAAATATTATTCTTATCATAAGTACATCTATATTGATGAGAATGACCTATAAAATTTAAAAATGTTGGTGCATTTGATGTAACATTCTTAATTTTAGATACTTTATGTTTTAAAGTAATATATTCAGAAAATAATTTTAAATATGCTTCTTTATATCCTAATATTTCAAAATCATCTCTTTCTTTTAACATTTCACTTACATTCGCACCATAATCTAAATATGGATACAAATCGTGATTTCCAAGGAGAATATAATTTCTAATTTTCTCATCATAACAATAATTTCTTATAACATGTTCTACTTGAGCATTATAATCTTTAAAATCTTTTTTACATCTTTCATAATTAGCAAAAGATCCCTCTATTAAATCACCAGTATGTATAATACTATCAATGCCATTTTTTGAAGCATACTCATATACTTTTTTTAAATAATCCACATTTTCAAATAAACTACCAAAATGAGTATCTGATATTATAATACATTTTCTTTTATCAAAAGAATATATATTTCCATATTCACTATTAATTGTAGATAAAATATCATTATTATTAACAACTATTTTATCATGATTTGCAATTATTGCTTTAGAATTTTTTTTGTTTTCTATATATTTATATTTATTAATTCTATCTTTAATTGTTTTTAAATATTTTCTGTCATTTTTATTTCCATACATATATACACTGAAATATAATGATTTTAAAGACATTAAAAATGCTTTATCATTCAAATTTAATTTTTTTAATATTTCTTCATCAGGATAATCTAACATATAAAGTAATTTGTAATTAATATAATAGTATTTGTTTATATTTAATATTTTATTAATAATTGGTACTAAATAAAAATATTCTTCTTTTAATTCTTTTATAATATTTGTTTTTAATCGTTTAATACTAGACTTAACAAAAGATTTATCAAAAAGTAATATTGAAGATACCTCATCTATATTCTTATCAGAAGATATTAACTTAATTAATTCATCATATAAATCAAACTTTATACTATTCATAAAACCCTCACATAAAACAATAATATCAAAAATAAAAATAATTTCAAATGTTTTTTCTTTAATTATTATTTATTAACTATTTGCCAATTAACATCCCCAATAATTTTTAAAAATTAAAATCTATTTAAATTCTATCTTTGTATTGCAAATTATTACTATATTAGTATGATTTTTAAAAAGCAAACATGATATTACTATATGTGGATAATATTGTTTAATTTTTATTGTAAAATTTTTTCAGCCTATATCATATCAAAACATACAATTTAATTTTAACTGCTATGATACATTATTTTTAATGGATAGCAATCAAAAAGAACTTAATTAAGTTCTATTTTATTCTTTCTTATCTCCATCATCATTATTTTCATTTAATATTCTAATAATTTTATTTTGATTTGAAATTACTTTTCTAATTTCATCATGTAATACTTCTAATATTAATTCACTTTTTAAATCTGTTTTATAATCATTTTTTCCTCTTAAAGTATCTTTCTTTGCAGCTCTATTTTGACTCATCATTATTATAGGTGCTTGCAAAGCTGATATAGTTGATAAAGCCAGATTTAATAATATAAATGGATATGGATCAAATGCTGTATAATCTAATTTAATTAAAATAATATTAGCGATCATCCATGCTGCGATTAATATAATAAACCATATAATAAATCCCCAACTACCACAAAACTCAGTTAATTTATCAGCAAGTCTATCTTTTCTAGTTTCACTTTCTGCTACATATTTATCAACATCTATTGATATTGGTTCATTAAATAATATTTCCATTAATTGTTCTTCATCTTCATTTTCTAACTCTTTGTTTTTTAATAACATTTTAACTATATCTTTTCTAGTCCTTTGTATTTGTGCCATAAAATACCTCCTTAATAATTACTTATATTTTTAGTTTTCCATATTCCATGTAAATTACAACTTGAATAAATAGCAACTGCTTCATCAGATGAATCTATGTCAAATTCACAATATGGTCTATCAGTATAAGATAATTTAACTTTTTTAATATTGTTTTTTGTTTCAAGAGCAATCCATTCAATAAAATGCTCATTTGTCATAGGATGTTCTACTTCTCCTACTTTAACTTTAATTTTATTTTCTTCAACATTATATATAGGTAAATGTTTTTCAACTGGGCCATCTTTTTCTTGTGCATTTAAATTTTGCATTGCTTCTCCACAACAAAAAGCATCTTTCTCATTATCAGTTTTTATTAAATTTTCACATTTTTTGCAAATATATACTTTCATATCTACTCCTTATTAACACATATTAATTATAACATATTTTTTTAAAATATAAAAACAAAAAATCAATCATTTCTGATTGATTAATATTTAAAATGGTGGAGAATGTGGGACTTGAACCCGCGACCTCCTGCGTGCAAGGCAGATGCTCTAGCCAACTGAGCTAATTCCCCATTAAGGTAGGCACTTGATAACAATCAAGCAAAATAATACTACCATAAATATATAAAAATAGTCAAGTCATTTTTTAAAATTTGTTAAATATTATCCATTATTTTCAACAAAATATGCATAATATTCTTCAAAACTTATATTTTCACTATAAATTAATGACGCAGCATCTCCTACATACCTTAATCTCCACGCCGATGGTTCAAACTGTGTTATTTCTTCATGTTCTTTATCATATCTAAAAATAAATCCATATTTATAAGCATTATCTTTTAACCATAGGTATTCTTCATTAGTACTAACATCTTCTATTACTTTATTATATGGTTTTAAATCAAATGATAACCCTGTTTGATATTCAGAGTGTCCTGGTTTAGCAACTAATTCATCAGCTTCACTTTGTCCATAACTATCAACAAAACTATTATATATTTCCTCTTGTTCCTTGTAAGATCTATATCCATCAGATACTACAAAAGTATATCCAACTTTTTTTCCAGCACTTATTAAATCAATTATATTATTTAATATACTATTACTTATTTTTTTTCCATCATATGCGTATTGAGTTGGTACATCTACTATATCCTCTGGTTCATAATCTTTATTTAAACCATAATATCTATTTACTAACATTAATTCATTTTTAGTTGTATCGGTTTTAAATTCATTGTCAAACCAATCTAAATTAGTCTTAGTATTAATTATTTTAACAACATTGTTAAGAGATAATTCATCATTTTCGTTTTTATATGATATATAATTTTCTAAATAATCAAATATAAAATATTTTTCGTTAAGTAAATTAACGATATTATCATCATATTTAATCGTTAATAATTTATCAATTTGATCTGGCTTTAAATTGTTTTGAATATTATTTATTTCATCAATTTTATATCCTATATTCAACAATTTATATTCATAAGTTTCTCTATATTTTAAAGTTTTAACTATATAAACTATTCCAAATATAATAAATATAATTATAAAAACGAATGCAAATATTCTATAATAATTCAATCTTCTTTTAACCATATCATCACCATATTTATTTTATCATGAATATAAATAAACTTAAATATTTTTTTACTTTTAAATAGAAATTTGATACAATATTTAATAGTTAAAAGGTGATATTATGATAATTAAAGAAATTAATGAATTTGAATTTGATAAATTTGCTAAAGAACATAAACTCAAAAATTTTTATCAAACAAAAGAATATGGATCCCTTATGAAACATAGTGATTTTTCTATTATGTATATTGGTGCTTATAATAATGATATAATGGTAGCTGGTAGTTTAATTATGTATAAAAATATATTATCAAATATTAAATATGGTTATGCTCCAAGAGGATTTTTAATTGATTATTATAATGTTTCATTATTACAAGAATTTACTAAAAAAGTAAAAGACTTTTTCTTTAAAAAAGGATTTGCTTTTATTAAAATAAATCCTGAAATAACATATTCTAAAATAGATTTTGATACTAAAAGTAAAACAATTAATACAACTAATAAAGAACTAATTCAAACTTTAAAAAGTCTTGGATATGATAAATTAAGAGATAATTTATATTTTGAATCACTACTTCCAAAATATACCCCAATTATTTATTTACCTAATTATAATTTTAGTAATCTTGATAATTCTTTACTTGAAACTATTCAAAATTACGAATTAGATGGTTTAAAACTTATTAATGGAACAAAAGAAGACTTAAATATATTTTATAAATTTATAGATAAAACAGATAATAAAACATTAACATATTATAAATTTTTTTATGATACTTTTAGCAAGAGTGATATGGTTGATTTAATATTATGTAAAATTGATTATCAGATATATGTTAAATATTTGCAAAAGCAATATGTTAATGAACAGGAAAAAAATGAAAAAATAAATACTGAATTTAATAGAAATCCTAACAATGAAGATTTATATAATACAAAAACTAAATCAGATCAAATATTGGCAAAAATTTCTTCTGAAATAGCTATGTCAAATGAGAATATGAAAGCTGATTTTGATGATAATAACAATAATAATGAAATAGTTGGAGCTGCTTTTATAGTAAGAAATAAAGGAAGAGTTACAATAATCGCAACTGCTGAAAACACTAATTTTAAATCAATAGACATTAAAACTTTTTTATACTTTAAGCTAATAGAAGCATATAAAAAAGCAGGATATAATTATATTGATTTAAATGGAATTACCGCTGATTTTAGTGATACTAATCCATATAGGGAATTAAATAAATTTAAGCTTAAGTTTAAGCCTGATGTTTATGAATATATTGGCGAATTAGATTTAATTGTTAATAAACCATTACACCAATTATTATGGTCAACAAACAAAATACAAAAAGAATTCTACAGACCAGCAATAAAAAAATAAAATATAAAATATTTTATTTTTTTTATACATATTTTTCTATATCAGATGGAACTTTATCATTTATTATAGTATTTATTATTTTTCTTTCCTTTTCCTCACTAACTTCTCTTCCAGTAATATTAGATAACTCATGTATTATTTCTTTTAAAGTATTCTCATCTTTATAATTACCATTTTGTAACTTTCTTGCTAAACTGATTATAGTATCTTTATCTACATTTGTTTTTTCTTCAATTCTTTTAAAAAGATTATCATTCACATATATCACCTAAATTATTATATGTAAAATTATTATAAATGATATTATAACATTAATAATTTAGGAATATACGCTATAAATATACCTATTGTTATTATAATAAAAGCACTAAGTATTAATTGATATTTATTAATTTTATTTTTAATACCTTTTAATTCTAATATTTTTATGAATAGTACTAAAAATAAAACATCGTCTAATAAATAAAAAGTAACATAAATCAATGAATAAATTATCTTTATGAAATTATTAGTATTAATAATAGACAATATTTCTTTAAATAATACTGGTAATCCTAAAGATGAAAATAATCCAAAAATATTCATTGAAATAGATAATATTATTACTAATATAATAAATAATAAAAAGGAATTTTCTTTTACTATATTAATTATTTTATTTTCTTTATTTTTTAAATTATTTATATTATTTAAAAATTGAATAATAAATATAAATCCTAATATTATAGATATTAACGATATTACTATTCTAATAACAGGAATTAGATTTAAAAATGGCAATAAATTCAATTTGGATATTAAAAAGAAAAAACGAATAATTCCTGATATTAATATAAATATGATTCCTAATATATATTTTTTATTTTTATCTTTTATTCCAATAATCATAGATATTAAAAATAATAATATCCACATAGACGAAAAATTAAATCCATCAATTAATCCAATTATTATAGTTGATAATAACATTTTATCTTTATTTATTAAATTAAATATATTAGATGGAATATTACTTATATTTGACCTTAAATCTTCTATATCATTAATTTCTTGCTTCTCTACTAAGCCTAAATACTCTCCTACTTTATCTTTATATATTATATTTTCATAATAATTAACTGTATTTTCAATTTGATCAGGTGTTAAAGACTTTAAAAAACCTACGAATGAAGAATCACCTATTACTAAAAATGGAACTGCCGTATTATCCGCATTTAATAGTTTGGTTATATTATTAAAATGAACATTATTTTCTTTATTATTCCATACTTCATAAGTATATAAATTAATATTATCTTTATTATCTAAATACTTATCTAAATACTTATCTAGTTCCTTGCAATGAGGACATGTTTTACCATAAAATAAATACATATTAATTTGTTTTTCTTTTGCATCAATACTACTTGGTATAAGTAATAAAAAAATTAAAATAACACTAATTATTTTCTTCATAAAACCCTCCTAAAAATATTATTTATTATAGATTTTTTTCTTTTGTATTTTATATATAATTTTTAACAATAATTTTCTTGGTAATAATCTAGTACCAAACACACCCAACTTCATTTTTAAACTTGGTATTATTATTAATTTATTCATATGTTTAATAGCATAATTTACTACATAATCACTAGATAATTGTTTAATATTAAATTTAACATTAGCTCTTTTATTAAATTCAGTATCAACTGGCCCAGGGCATAATATGCTAATCTTAACATTACTTTTTTTAACTCTTAACTCTTCATAAATCGCCATAGTTAAGCTATACACATATGATTTAGTTGCATAATATGTAGCCATTAATGGTCCTGGTTCAAACGCAGCGCTTGAAGATACATTTAATATTTGACCACTATCTTTATTGATAAAATCTTTTAAAAATAATTTAGTTAAAATATGCAGATTAATAACATTTAAATCTATCATGTTTATTTCTTCTTCTAAAGAAGTATTACTAAATTTATCACACAAACCAAATCCTGCATTATTAATAAGTAAATCTATTTTATTTTTGTATTTTTCATATAATTTATATGAATTTTCTTTAATACTCAAATCCACACATTCTATTGTAATATTAGTTTTTAAATTAGCTTTAATTTTTTCTAATCTATCCTTTCTTCTTGCTACAAGTATTAAATCATAACCCATATTAGATAATTTATAAGCAAATTCTTTTCCTATTCCACTAGATGCACCAGTTATTAATGCTCTCATTTTATCCTCCTAATAATTATATTAATAAAATAAAAACAAGGAAAAAATTAACAAAATATAATTACTTACCCTTGATTTTATAATAATTAAATTTATTTTGCAACCTCTTCAGCCCTTGTTTCACGAATTACAACAACTTTTATAGTACCAGGATACTGTAGGGAATCTTCGATTTTATCCTTAATTTCTCTTGCTACTTTATAACTTGTTAAATCATCAATTTCTTCTGGTTTTACGATAACTCTAAGTTCTCTGCCAGCTTGCATAGCAAATGTTTTTTCTACCCCATCAATAGAATTACCAATATTTTCTAATTCTTCTAATCTTTTTACATAATTTTCTAATGAATCATTTCTAGCACCTGGTCTTGAAGCAGATAATGCATCTGCTATCGCAACTAGTTCAGATATAATTGATGTTGGTTTTTTATCTCCATGATGAGATTCAATTGCGTTAATTACAACCTTATCTTCATTATGTTTTTTTACTAAATCAGCCCCAATTTCTACATGACTTCCTTCAATTTCATAATCAATTGCTTTACCAATATCATGAAGCAAACCTGCTCTTTTAGCAAGAGTAGCATTTTCTCCTAATTCAGAAGCCATTATACCTGCTAAATGTGCAACTTCTTTACTATGTGCAAGTGCATCTTGTCCATAACTTGTCCTAAATGCTAATTTTCCAATCGCTTCAACTATTTCAGGATCAACTTTCGAAATTCCTAATTCAAATAAAGCTTCTTCTCCTTTTTCACGAATAATTTTCTTATAATCCTCACAAACTTTATCATAAAGTTCTTCAATTCTAGCTGGATGTATTCTGCCATCTTTAATTAATGTTTCTAATGTAACTTTAGCTATTTGTCTTCTTAAAGGATCAAATGAAGATAACACTATTACCTCAGGCGTATCATCAATTATTAAATCAACTCCTGTAACTGCTTCAATAGTTCTTATATTTCTTCCTTCTCTTCCAATTATTCTGCCTTTCATCTCATCATTAGGTAGTTCGACAGTTGTTACTGTTTGTTCATTTGTAACATCATTAGAATATCTTTGCATACTAGAAACAAGTATTTCTCTTGCTTTTTTATCTGCTTCTAATTTTGCTTCATCTTCTCTTTCTTTTAAATAAGTAGCGATTTCAATATTCATCTCATCCTCTACTTTTTTCATTACAAGTTCTCTTGCTTTTTCTTTAGAAAAACCAGAGATTTTTTCTAAAAGTGCAATTTGCTCTTTTATTATACTCTCCATTTTTGCATCTTTATCTTGAATTTCTTTTTGCTTGGCCAATAAATCTTTATCTTTATCCTCAAGATTTTTTTCTCTTTGAGTTAATAACTCATCTCTTTTGTCTAAACTTTTTTCTCTGTTGTCTATTCTTTGATTTAGCTCATTAAGTTCTTTCTTTTTTTCCTTAATTTCCGCATCAGTTTGATTTTTTAGTTTATAACTTTCTTCTTTTAATTCTAAAATACCATCTCTTTTAGCTCTTTCAGCCTCTTTTTTGGCATCACGAATTAATTTATCAGCTTCTTTTTGAGCAGCACTTACTTTGAATTTATTTATCATTATCATTATAAATGCTCCCATAAATAATCCAACTACAACAAGCAAAATGGAGAAGATTACATCATTCATAATTTTCCTCCATTGTCTCTTTCTAGAAGTATAAACTTCTACTACTATTTTAAAATTTTATAAATCTGTTGTCAATGTAGATTTAAAAAGAAATGTAAATTATTATATTTTTCCACTATTTATTATTGTAATCATCTAAAAAATTATACTTATTATCATCTTTATAATACCCAAGTATCGTATTTAAATTAACATTAAATGTTGTTTTAAATATATTGTAATCTGCTGATGGATTAGTTTTCTTTAATTCTTTTATTAATTCTTTAATTTCCCTTCTTTTAGATTTTTTTTCATAATCACTTTTTTGAGTAAATTTACATGCGCAATTAATAAATTGTAAATTATTTGAATTTATAAATCTTATAATATCATGCTCTCTAATATAATACATAGGCCTAATTAATTCCATATTTTTAAAATTATCACTATGTAACTTTGGCATCATTGTTTTATATTCACTAGCATATAGCATACTTAGTAATATTGTTTCTACTACATCATCAAAATGATGACCCAAAGCTATTTTATTACACCCAAGTTTTTTTGCTTCAGCATATAAATAACCTCTTCGCATTCTAGCACACAAATAACAAGGAGAAGTTTTTTCTCTTGAAACAACATCAAATATATCACTATTAAATATATTTAAATTTATATTTAAATTTTTAGCATTTTCTTTAATTAAATTTAAGTGTTCTTCACTATATCCCGGATTCATACAAATAAAAACTATATCGAAATTAACATTTCCGTGTTTTTTATATTCTTGCATACATTTTGCTAATAAAAATGAATCTTTCCCACCACTGATACACACAGCAATTTTATCATTTTCATTTATTAATTCAAAATCTTTTACTGCTTTTACAAATCTTGCCCATATTTCTTTTCTATATGTTTTTATAATACTTCTTTCAATTACTTCATTTTTCATTATCAATTCCATTCATCTTTTTGTACGAATTAAAAGTATTAATTAGTAAACTAATCACTGTCATCGGACCTACGCCACCTGGTACTGGAGTATAAGCGCTACATAATTCATATGTATTTGGATTTACATCTCCATATAAATGATTATCTTCTCTATTTATACCTACATCAATAATAACTACACCTTTTTTAATCATAGATTTATCTATTAACCATTTATTACCAGTTGCCACTATTAAAATATCTGCTGTTCTTGTATACAATGATAAATCTTTTGTTTTAGAATGACATATACTGACAGTAGCATTTTCTTTTAAACATAATACTGCCATAGGAAACCCAACTAATTTACTTCTACCTATTACAACTACATGCTTACCTTTTAATTTTATATTATAATATTTAAATATTTCTAATATTCCATTAGGCGTACATGGTATTATTCCACTATTATCATTACTTGCTAATTTACCTCTATTTAATAGTGTAAGTCCATCAACATCTTTAACTGGATCTATTGTATTTAATATTTTATCAACATCATAATTATCAGGTATTGGTAATTGTAATAATATTCCATTAATACTTTTATCTTCATTTAATTCTTTTATTTTATCTATAACAACACTTTCTTTTACATTGTATACATAATCAAAATGTAAAAAGCTAATTCCAACATATTCACATGCTTTCTTCTTATTTTTAACATATATCTTGCTAGCCTCATCATCACCAATAGTTATTACTGCTATTATTGGAGTTTGAACATATAAAGATATCTCACTTTTAAGTGCATCTTTTAATTTTGCACTTAAATCTTTACCATCAAGTACAATCAAATCATTCACCTTCTTTTACAAATCTAATACTATTTATAATTACATTGTTTATTGGTTTATCATTTTCATCGGTTGGTACTTTTGCAATATCATCAACTAACTCTATTCCATCTATTACTTTGCCAAATGCAGCATAACTACCATCTAAATATGTAGCATCAGCTTGTACTATAAAAAACTGGCTTGATGCAGAATTCATAGTTTCTTCAGTATCAGGATTAGAACCTCTTCTTGCCATAGATAAAACTCCTTTAGTATGAGATAAATCATTTTCAAATCCATTCAAACTAAATTCTCCCTTGATAGTCTCATCACTACCACCAGTTCCATCTGCATTTGGATCTCCTGTTTGAATCATAAATTCATTTATTACTCTATGAAATATTAAATCGTCATAAAATTTTTCATTAACTAATTTTTTAAAATTTTTTACTGTTTCTGGCGCAATGTCTGGATACAATTCTGCAATTATTATTCCATAACCATTAATATCAATTTTAACTAAATCAGTTTCTTGTTCACTTTCTATATACTTATTGTTATTAATAAGATATACAATTTCATTATCCTCTTGTAATGTTTGAAAATTATAAGTTTTTACTTTACAACCAAACATAATAATTACACAAAAAACAACTAATATTATTTTTATATATTTCATACTATTCCTCTTTTCTAAGAATATTCTATCAAAAAAATAGACATAAGTCTATTTTTTATCTTTATATGTACTTTCATATAAATCATCATTGTCATTTTCACTTTTAGATTGAATTATTAAATCTGGTAAATCGTCTTTTGATGAAAGACCAAAATAATCCAAAAAATCATTAGTTGTCTTATATAAATTAGGCTTACCTATGTTATCAGACTTACCGCATACTTTAATAAACCCTCTTGCTAATAATCTTCTTACTATTTGAGAAGAATTTACTCCTCTAATATCATCTATTTCTAACCTAGTAATAGGTTCGTTATATGCAATTACTGCTAATACTTCTAAAGCTGCATTTGACAAATTTGCTGTCTTATTATCAGTTACTAATTTTTCATAATATGATCTATGTTCCTCTTTCGTAGTAAGTTTAAATGCATTACCCAAATATGATATTCTAAGTCCTCTATCAGAACTATCATAATCTTTTTTTAGTTCAAGCAATAATCTTTTTACTTCATCTTCTTCTATTTCTAATATATTTTTTATTTCATTAATAGTAGTACCTTCATCTCCAACTATAAATAAAATTCCTTCTAATATTGCTTTTAAATTCACATCAATCAACTCTTTCTAAGTATATGTCAGAAAAATTATTTTCTTGTTTAATAATTATTTCTTTATTTTTAGTCATTTCTAATATCGATAAAAATGTAACTACAACATAAGATTTATTAAAATCATCAAATAAATCAATAAAATTTATTTTCTTTTTGATGTTAAGAATACTTCTTATTTTATCAATTCTTTCTCTTACTGACAATTCTTTTTTTGTTATTTTTGTATTTAAAGGTTTATTAAATTCTTGTCTTTCTAATAATTTTTTAAAAGCATCTAATAAATCATATACTGTAACACTTCCATCATTTTCTAATTTTTGTTCTGTATATAGATTTAATTTTTCAGGCATTTTAGTATAATACAATGATCTATTTTCTTCTAAATTTCTAAATATATCTGTACTTTGTTTATATTTTTGATATTCTAATAATCTTTCTTTTAGTATATTTTCTGGATTTTCTTCATCACTTTCATTACTATCTTCAGTATATGGTAAAAGTTTCTTGCTTTTTATTTCAATTAATTCACTAGCCATAATTAAATATTCACTAGCTATATCTAAATTTAATTCTTTCATACTTTCAATATATTTAAGATATTTATTTGTAATATCTGATATCTCAATATCTAATATTTCCATTTTAGATTTTTTTATTAAATGAAGTAATAAATCAAGTGGTCCTTCAAAATCACCAATTAATAAATCATCCATTACTCACATTCCCAATTCTCTAACATCTCATTATTTTTTACCACTGCATATGTTGTTTTATTTGCATATAACGGCGTATAATTTGTTATTGGTTTAGTTACATCAATGTTATAAACAAGTGTATTGTTTTCAAATGTAGAAGATATTCCCATATTTTTTATATTAATATATTCATTTTGTAATTCAAGTAATAAACTATTACTTGTCGCACTTTCAATAGATACATTTAACTTTTTATATATTTCATATCCTTGTAATTCATTATTTTTAAAAGTATATGTATTTCTATATACTATATCATATCCTTGATCTACTTTTTTCATTCTACATATTAATTGCTTAGTAGAATTCAATTCTTCATTTGTAGGTTTTTTTACTTTAGCGTATTTAATATCAGACACAACATTAGTACTAAAATCGATTGTATAAGTTCTAATTTCATCTATATTTATATCTTCTGCATCAAATTTAGTTAGATACACTAATTCTTTTTTAGAATTATATAGTTCAATATATAATCCTAAATCATTAGATGAAGAATATGTTGAATCTGATAAATAATTAAATGTCATTGTTTTTTGATTAGCAGCATTTTTAAAATTATAAAATTTGATTTCATTTAACTTTACATATGAATTAGTATCATTTACAACTATAAATCCATCAACTAAATTATAATTTTCCTCCTTTTCATCATTTGGAATTACAACTGGATTATTATTAGAAGATTTATCAAACAATTCTATTATGTCATCCATAAATAAAACCCCCAGCAATAAAACTATCACTATAATTAATACTGATAATAAATTTGATTTCTTTTTTTCTTGAATTGTTTTAATAACTATTTTTTCATCACTTGCACATGGTGGCTCACTTAAAGTTTCTTCGACTTTTACTCCCATTTGCGAAACACTTGCACTACTATCTTGATTTATATCACTAATATTATTTTGATTATTACTTACATTAGATTCCCCAGTATTTTGAGAAATAGTATTATTTTCATTATTATTCATAAAACCTATCCTCTCTATTCATAATGATTATAGCACAAAAAAAAATAAAATTATATAATTTTATTTTTTTAATTTAATTTTTAATAAAAATAAATATTGTAGCAATAACACAAATTATTAAAATAAATATTACAATCAATATATATATTATATCATTATTTTTTTTTATTGCTAAGTTAGTAAAATCTATTTTATTATTATTTTCTAACATAAAATCTCCGTATAATTAATATTATTATAATTGATTGTTTGTAGTTTGATTATTATTTTGTGCTTGTACATTACTTATATTATTAGTTTCTGTACCTACTGGTGTAGTATTATCATTTAATACTAAAACTGGTTCTTCTTGAGATGTAGGAATATTGTTTACTGGTTGATTAAATCCTATTTGCTCATTTGGCAGTGATTGTGATTCTGGTACTTGAGTTACAATTTGTGAATCAGCAATTGACTGCGTTGAATTTTGTTCAATTGGTTTATCTTCAATTACAAGCATTTCCTGATTATTAGCTTGATTTGCTATTTCTTCAATTTTAACCTCAGAATTATTTGTTGCAAATGCATCTAAAGATGGTTCAACAACATTTTGTGTTGAAACTGAAGATATAGGAGCTTGTGGGGTAGTAATTTGTGTATTTAATGTATTAGCTGGTTGTTCTACTGCAGTAGTATCAGTAGTATTTGTAATTGGTTGTGTACCAAGATCTTCACTAACATTTTTTTTCTTTTTACTACTCACAATTAATCCAATTAGACAAAATAATATTAAAACAGCACCAATTCCAAATATAATATAATTATCTGCTAAAAAATCTAATATTTTATCCATCTTATCCTCCTTAGTATATATACATAATAACACTTTTGATACATTATTTCAATATTTCTTCAAATAAAAAAGTCATAAGAATCTTATGACTTTATATTTATCTTGCATTACGTATAATTACTATACCAGATCCGCCCTTAGCGCCAGATCCACCGCCACCACCAGTATTAGCTACTCCGTTAGAACCAGCATTTCCGCCTCCACCAGAACCTCCAGTTCCACCATAATAACCAAATGTACTATTATATGCGTAATTAGATCCACCGCCTCCTCCTGAATAAAGTGCACCAGAAGATTCTTCGAATTCTCTTGTTGTTGTTCCCTGACCAGAACCGCCAGGGCTACCATAGCAACCTGGATATGTGCAGCCATATCCTTCATCACCACTTCCACCATCTGATCCACCAGATCCACCAAATACATTTCCGTATGACATAACAGCTCTTCCGCCACCACCAGAGCCACCTCTTCCACCAGCAGAACTTCCATTACCTCCTGCGCCTGCACTTGTGCTTACTCCGTTTCCAATTAGTGAAGACGCTTGAGCAGCAGCGCCAACAGTAACAGTATATGTGCCAGTATCAAAGCTTAAATTTTTAAAAGTCTTGGTATAGCCACCACCACCACCACCGCCGTTACCACCGTTGCCTCCTCCACCAACTAGGAAGACATCGAATTTTAAACCACTTTTAAGTGTTAGTAAACCACTTGTTGTAAATTTTATTCTATAATCGCCTGTAGTAGCATTATCACACACATAAGTACAATTTCCTGTATAACTAATTAATGGATCAGATAATCCAGTATTTAAGTTTGCGCATTTTAATTGTGTACTCAAATCATTACAATAAATTTTATTTATTTTCCATTGTGCATATAAAGTAACTGTACCTTCATTTGCTGTAGTCAAATTATTAACAACAACTTCATCAGAATATGCTATACCAGTACCATTTGCTTGAGTATTCCATCCTAAGAAAGAATATCCATCTCTTACAAATGTATTTTTTCTTAATGTTTGAGCTGTACCATAACTCATAGAAGTGCTTGCCATACTTCCACTAGTTGCACCATTACCATTATAAACAATTGTATATTTATTTGGTTCTAATTTTAATTTTAAAGTATTTGGACTATCGAATAATTTTATAGTTTCTTCATTACTAATTATCTTACCATTACTATCAATTACTTGTACTTCACTACCATTATCTTTAATAGCATAATATCCTTTATATGTATACCCAGTTCTACTAGGAACTTTATCTAAATTATAAGCTTTAGTAAATCCAGTTTCATCCCTAAACCACCCATCATTATAAACTAAATATAATTTTTCAGGCGAAGATTTAACTTCAGCATTAGTTTGATCAAGAGTTATTTCATTAGAAGATCTTCCAAAGTATATTTCACAATTTAAATCTCTATTTACACCAGCTATATTCAATTCTTTTTTATCATTAGATAATGTTATAAATCCACTACATGAATTAGAAACATACTTATAACCAGTATTTGGTTTTAAACAAACAGTTAATTTTTCATTCTTACCACCTGATATTAAATTTAATTCACTACTAACTGTCCCTACTTCACAGTTATCACTCTGCGCTAATAATAATGAGCCATATCCATTTGTAACTAATTTAATATTATATAAATTACTAAATATCCAAGGATCATTTCTACTGCCACTTCCAAAAACAATAGTATCAGATTTTACATATTCAGCAACCCTAGTTTTTGGAGATGTATTATTTCTATCAACCAATTTATTTAAATTATCAGAAACCACATAAAATTTATTTTTACTTTCATCAAAAGTTTCAGTCCAATAATCTAATCCATCATAAAGATACGAAAAAGCTGCATTTTTATTATTAGTAGTTATTAAAAAATCATTATAAGTTATAAAACCACCATTTACAATAATTTCATTTCCATCACCATTAATTTCTTTAATCCATGGTATTAAATATTTACTATATGTATTTCTATATGTTGTATTATATAAGTACTCATTAGCTATTTTATCTGCTTCATCAAAACTATCTGCATAAACAAAACAAGGTATAAATAACAGATATATTATAACTACCATTAAATATTTTCTCATATCATCACCTATTATAAGTATAACATTTTTTTTATTTTTTACAAGAAAAAAAGATAAATCTCTTTTTGTGATTTATCTTATTTAACAACTATATTTACTATCTTATTAACTACAACAATTTCTTTAATTATTTCCTTACCTTCGATATATTTTATAACATTTTCTTGATTTTTGGCTTCTTTTAATAATTTTTCTTTGTCTTCATTAACTTTAGCTTTAAATGTTGCTCTTAATTTACCATTAACACTACAAGCAATATTAACAATATCCTCAACAATTTTATTTTCATCATATTTAGGGAAACTACTTTTATAAAATGGTTCACCTAATTTCATTATCTCATTTAATTCTTCTGTTATATGAGGCGCTATTGGATTTAATAAATGTAATATTGTTCTGTAATCTTTTTGTGTAATATGTTCTATATTATCATATTCATTGGATAATATCATTAATGCAGATACTGCTGTATTATAATTCATCGTATTAATATCTTCATCAACCTTTTTTATGGTTTTATTTATCTTAATTTCTAATTCTTTAGAATATTCATCACCATCAATCACTTTATCTTTAAGTCTATATATTTTATCCAAAAATCTCTTACATCCTTTTAATCCATTTTCACTCCAAGATGCGTCTTTTGAATAATCACCTATAAACATTTCATATGTTCTAAGTGCATCAGCCCCATAGTTTTTAATCATGTCATCGGGATTTACTACATTACCTCTTGATTTACTCATCTTTTCGCCATTCTCACCCAAGATCATACCATGAGATACACGTTTTTTAAATGGTTCTTCAGTTGGAACTAACCCTTGATCATATAAGAATTGATGCCAAAATCTTGCATATAATAAGTGTCTTGTAGCATGCTCCATACCACCATTATAATAATCTACCATTCCCCAATATTTAAGTGCTTCTTTACCAACAAATTCTTTATCATTTTTAGGATCCATAAATCTTAACCAATACCAGCTAGATCCAGCCCAGTTAGGCATAGTGTCTGTTTCACGCTTAGCAGGACTTTTACATTTAGGACAAGTGGTATTAACCCACTCATCTACATTAGCAAGAGGGCTCTCACCATTTTCAGTAGGTTCATATGATGGAACATCAGGTAGAATTACTGGTAAATCTTTTTCGGGAACTCTCACCCATCCACATTTTTCACAATATATCATTGGAATAGGTTCACCCCAAAATCTTTGTCTACTAAATATCCAATCTTGCAATTTATAATTTATCGTTTTTTTACCAATTTTATTATCTTCTAAATATTTAATAATTTTTTCAATCGCTTCTTTTTTGTTTGTTATTCCATTTAATATACCCGAGTTAATCATTTCACCATCGCCGATATAAGCTTCTTTTGAAATATCTCCTCCTTTAATTACTTCAATTATTGGTATGTTAAATTTACAAGCAAACTCATAATCCCTCTCATCATGAGCAGGAACAGCCATAATTGCACCGGTTCCATATGTTGCTAATACATAATCTGAAATCCATACCTGTATTTTTTCATTAGTTAGTGGATTAATTACTTCAAATCCATCTAATTTAACACCAGTTTTTTCTTTTGTATGGTCTGTTCTTTCTATTTCTGACTTACTAGCTGCATATTCTTGATACTTTTTAACTTCATCAATATTTTTAATTTTATACGCATACTTTTCAATAAATTTGTGTTCAGGAGACATAACCATAAAAGTTACACCATATAAAGTGTCAGGCCTTGTAGTAAATACTTTTAATGATTCTTTCTCACCATCTATTTTAAATTCTACCTCTGCTCCTTCACTTTTACCAATCCAATTTATTTGAGCAATTTTAATTTTATTCATAAATTCAGTTTTATCAAGACCATCTAATAACCTTTGAGCATAATCACTCATCTTAAGCATCCATTGACTTTTTAATTTTTTTACTGTTTTAGTTCCACATCTTTCACAAATGCCACCTTCAGAATCTTCATTAGACAAACCTGTTAGACATTTAGGACACCAATTTATTTCTTTTTCTGCTTTATATGCAAGACCAGCTTCATGGAATTTGAGAAATTGCCATTGAGTCCATTTATAATACTCAGGATCAGTAGTTGCAAATTCTCTTGACCAATCAAATGAAAATCCTAATGACATCATTTGTTTTTTAAAAACTTGAATACATTCTTTTACCATATTTGCTGGATAAATATGATTATTAATCGCATATTGTTCTGCTGGTGATCCAAAAGCATCCCAACCCATTGGATATAATACATTATATCCTTGCATTCTTTTTATTCTTGCCATTGCATCTAATGCAGTATAACTTCTAACATGACCTACATGTAGTCCATTACCACTTGGATATGGAAATTCTACTAAAAAGTAATATTTTTCCTTATCACTATCATTTTTAGCTTCAAAACATTTTTCTTTCAACCATATATCTTGCCATTTTTTTTCTATTTCGCTATGATTATACATTTTTCTTTTCCTCCTTTTTTTTATAATATCTTCCTACTATTTCATATATTGAATACAGGAGAATAAAAACTACTATAAATCCTACTAATACAGACCATATAATACTTTTTATATATACAATAAGTGTACTAGTAAATGCTATTATAAATGAATTAATTAAAGCAATTAAAAATTTTAATCTTTTAAAACTATGTTTTTTAATATCAATATTATATCTTTTTACAAATAAATTTATTTCATCACTATCTTTTAATTTTGAATAACTTCTCTTTTTCCTATTTATAAATATAGTATAAATAATTAATATCAATAGAAATATCCAAATAAAATAAAATAAAAATTTTAATACTTCATTCATAATAATTCTCCTAAAAAATAAAAACTTTATAACTTAAGGGTGAGAGATTCCCACGGTACCACCTTAATTCATAAAGTTTTATGCACTTTAATTGTTAACGCCAATATACGCTTATTTCTATAAAAAGCAAGTTCGCTACTAATACATATTAGTTTTCACCAATCACTAACTCTCTAAAAAGTATTTAAATACCTACTACTCTTTTTCTCAAACGAAATATACATAGATTATACAATATTTTTTTATATAATTCAATATTTTTTATGTTAATACCCTAACATTTTAACAGTTTCTTTAATATCTTCTTTGTATTTTTTGTTAGATTTAACATATATTAGTGTATTATTTATTCTAGAAATATACATATAATAATTACTTGTAGTTAAAGTAAATACATTATAATTTAATCCATATATTATAGTAAAAGACTTTCTTTCATTAAAATTTCTATATTCTTTATGAAAATTATTAAATAATTCTTTTGCATGTTCATCATTATCTAATATTAAGAATTCTATATTCCAGTTATCAGAAGACTTACCTAAATACGCATCTTTTACAAAATTATAGTTATATTCTCTTATTATATTTTTTACTTCAAACTCATTTTTTTCAAGTATATTTATAAACTCTTCACTATTAAGACTTGTTCTTTTAAATACTAATGTAATAAGTACTAGAAATAATGCCAAAATCATGAATATTAATAATAATATTAAAACTTTCTTTTTCATATAATACCTATACTTCTTGAATGTATTCGAATAATTTTAAAAACATTTTTATAAAAATAGAAGATAACCCTTTTTTTCTTAGTTTTCTTATTGCTATTCTTTTATCTTTTATAGATTTATCACTAAATATAATTTCATCTATAGCAATTTTTAAATCTGTTGTGATCGTTAAATCACTAATAATACTTTCTAAATCTTCATTAATAACACGAGATGCATCTATTTCTATATCTTTACCTTTACAATAAACAAAAACTTTACTTGTAGTCGGAATATTATCAAACTCTATTACAAAATCATTATCTTCAATAAATCTTCTATATGGAACATTTATTTCGTCACAAAAAACTTGTACTTGATCTGTAAATTTAGTATTTCTAAATCTTATTACATAATCTCTTTTTTCAGGTATTACTCCTGATTTACCTTCTAGTGGTTCTAATGACACTGAAAAGTCATTTTCTTTATAATAATAATTAATTTCTGTTGTAAAACTATAGCCATTTTTATATTTTAATGTATACCCATCATCTTCATATAATTTATATGTATTACTTCTACCAGGAAATATATGGATTTCTAATTTTTTAGGTGAAGCTGTATTATTTAATTGATTTGGATTTAATACGGACATTGGTATTATCGCACCTCCCCTTGCAAATACGGGATAATCTTCATCTTTAAAGAAAGTTACATACCTCTTACCACCTATAAACTTTTTGCCTGTTTTAAAATCATACCAAATTCCCTTTGGTAAAAATAATCTATGAACTACTCTATTCATAATAGCATCTCTACTTGTTACAATTGGAGATACAAATAATTCACTTCCAAAATAGTATTCATTTTTATATAATGGCTCATCATAAGTTTCTGGATATTTATAATATAATGGTTGTATTAGAGTTGTTCCATATGATGAATATTTTCTTGCCTCTGAATATAAATATGGTATCAATCTATGTCTTAATACAAGATAATCTTTTACTATACTATATGTTTTAGCATCCCATTTCCAAGGTTCTCTTTTATAATATTTACCACCTTCACTAGCAAGTCTTAAAATAGGACTATAAACTCCAAGCTGCACATATCTCATATACAATTCAGAATCTTCAGTTCCACCCCTGTATCCACCAATATCATGACTCCACCAAGAAACTCCAATATTTGATGAATTAGCATTATAAAATGGTAAAAATTTAAGAGTTTTCCAATTTATGTTTAATTTTCCAGAATATAATATTGAATATTTATGTGGAACTATCCCAAAATTTCTTGAAATTATTAAATTTCTTTTTTTATATTCTTCAACAGAATCATTATTAAATAAATAATAATTCATTGCATAATTTCTAATTTTATCATTTTTATTATCATCATCAACCCATAAAACATCAATACCTGAATTTAAAAAAGGATTAATTATAGTTTTTAAAAATGCATTAATAAAATTTGAACTATACACATTGATAGGAATATTTTTATCACTATCTTTTGGATACATTTTAATAAAATTTGAGTGATTTTCTTCCTCTATACTTAAAACTCCATCAGTTTTAATATTCGTTCCTAAAAGTATATAATTTTTGTGTAAATACTTACTTAATTCTATAGTTGATGGAAATATTTTTTTATCTAGTGTATAACTCAAAGGAGAATACTTATTTTTAGTTCTAGCATATTCCCCCAACAATAATACTGATAATGGTATCTTATTTTTTCTAAATGAATTAACTAAATTTTGAATATCTTGAACATTATATGAATCATTCTTAGCCCACCATACTCCAAGAGCATATCTTGGAATTAGTGGTGGTAATCCAGTCAAATTAAAATAATCTCTAAGACCAATACCAAAATCTTCATTGTATATAAATAAGTATGTATCAATATTATTTTCATTTGGTATCATCAAATTGCCATTTATATCTAATATAGGAGTTTTAGAATCATCTATAGATGCAAAACCATCTAAAGAAAATAAACCTTTATCTAATTTTATATTTCCGTCATAATTATCTAAACTATATGCAGATGAATTAAAATTTCTAACTTCAGGATGATTAAAATACCATATTTTATCTGAATCTTTAACAGCGACTTTTAAATACTGTTCAGGAAACATTCTATTTCCTATAAATGGTTTATCTTTTTGATACTCAAGAGTAAATTTATCATTTCTGATAACCAATATTAAATTATCTTCTTCAACATTAATTTTAGGCTTACCAAATGATCTATTAATAGCAAACATAGTTGGATAATCATTAAATTTACCATCTATATTATATTCAAATCTTATTAACGAATCAGATATAATACTTATTCTATATTTTGCACCTCTAAATACGTAAGAACTTGGTGTTTTACTTTTCTTTAAATTTATTCTAAAATTTTCTCCAAGATCATACATGGTATTACCTCCTTTTATTCTTTTAATCTTACCATCCAATTATTATATATTTTACAATTATCACTTGTAGGCGCTGGTGATGCTTTTTCCATTTTAACTATCATAGGTATTTTAAATAATTTACCAAATGCAACACATGTTCCTGGTTGCAATGTCTTTTGTTTTTCTATAATATCTTCGCTCATATTTGGTACACTCTTATATATAAAATCTAAATCAGCAGGATGATTTATCTTAAATATTAAAAAGTTTGAACATTGACTTATAACATTTTCATTCAAATCAGTTGGTCTTTGAGTTATTATACATAATATAAGTCCATATTTTCTTCCTTCTTTTGCTATTCTCTCAAATATATTATAACCAATTAATTCTTTATCATCCTTTTCAACTATATATCTATGTGCTTCTTCCAATATTATATGTATTGGAAAAGAAGCTCTATTTTCTAATCCTTTTGTAAATTTCATAAACATACGTGAAAATATCTTAACTATGCTACGTGCAAATTTATCATCTACATCTTCTAAATTAAAATTAACTATTTGACATTTTTTATTTCTTTTTATTTGTAATCTTTTAATATATTCTTCAACAGTTATGTATGAATCACTTGAAAAAAACTGTCCATAATTTCTATGTACCAAATCATGTAATTTTACTTTTAAACTCATTGCACTATCATACATAGCTTCATTTAATAAATATCTTTCACTATACAAAGTAAAATTAAGAGAAACTTCTAAATCATGTAATGAATAATATACATTACTCGCATCATAATTCCATGCTCTATCATCATTGATATATTTTTTTAAATAATCAATGATTATTTTATTTTCAGCAAACCTACCTTCACTATCTATATCAAAACAATTTCTAAATTTTCTTGTAAATCCAATCCCAGGAACTTCTACATCTAATGATATTTCATTTGTGTTAGTTTCTTCTAATATTTCAAATATTTCATCTCTTATTCTAGAAGAAGTTTGGTTTGTATATAATATTGATATGATTGCTTTTGCTAATATGTGATTTTTAAATTCTCTTGACTCATTATCATTTCTTGCAAACATTTTTACATAAACTAGTGTTGTTTCTAGCATAGATATTTGAGAATAAGAAGTAGCATCAAATAAATTTAATAAATCTTCTAATTCTAATAAACATACTGGTATATTTAGTTTTTCATAATCTTTTTTCATATTTGTAGTTATAACTTTAAATTGATAATATTCATTATTTATAGATATATCTTTAAAAGCATTAATATATTCACCATAATTATCAAATATAAATAAATTAGCTTTATAAGGAATAATTTTTGAGTTAGGAAATATGTTTTGAATTATTCTAGAAACACCATTAGTTTTGCCACTACCAGTATTGCCAAAAATAGCAGTATGATTGGAAAATAAGTCATCTAATTTAACATTTAATGGATAATTATCATATAAAGGAGATACTCCTAAATTAATACTTTCATTTTCAACTCCCGTTAATATCTTTAACTCATCAGTGTTAATTATTCTTACTCTAGCATCTAAACTTGGTTTTTTAATTAAACCACCTATAAAATCATTACCAACAATTTCACCTAAAAAAGTAATCCTAACAGTATTATTTTCAATGCTATCGACTTCACCTAATATTTTTTTATTATTATCTTCAAATATCACATGAATATTAATTAAATCAGATATATTTGCTACTAATTTATCTAATTTAACAACACAATCATTTTTACTAATTGCTAATATTTGTCCTAACATATCAAAATCAATACCTTTCTATTCTATAAATTATTGTATCAAAATGTTTTTAAAAAATAAAGTACTTATTTTATTTTATTATATAAAAAACATTAGTAATTAAACTAATGTCCTTTAAAATAAATATTGTTTAAATATAATCCACATCCACTAGCACATCTACCACATGAACTTCTATCTTCCATATTAAATATTGTGTCTATATCATTTATATTTTTTTTCTTATCATTTATATCAAGCAATAATCCTATTATGTTTCTAATCATATATCTTAAAAATCCACTAGATATAAATTTTAAATAAACTATATTGTTTTCTATTTTATATTCAACAGTTATATTTCTTTGATAATTTTCTTTGTTTTTATCTGAAGTAAAACTCTTAAAATTATGATTACCACTTATTTTTGAAGTAAACTCTTTTAATAATTCTTCATTTATATTTTTATTATACTGCAATACATAATCTTTTTCTATAGGATTATATTCTCCAATATTGACTTTATAAATATATTCTTTTTTTAATACACTATATCTTGCATGAAAATCATCACTTACTTTTTTTATACTTCCTATATATATGCTTTTATTTATTAATGAATTCATACTATGACATAACTTATTTACATTTATATCATCATAATAATCAAAATGACAATACTGGTTTAAAGCATGAACACCCCTATCCGTTCTTGATGATGATTTAGTGTTTATATTAGTATTTAATATTTTAGATAATACTCTTTCTATTTCTGATTCAACAGTTATTTTATCATCTTGAATTTGATATCCATAAAACTTACTTCCATCATAGCTCATATTAATTAAATATCTCATATTACACCTTTATCCTTTAAATATAGAAGTATCATTATAATATGAAATAATAAGAAAAAAATATCATAAAAACCCACTTTGTTTGTTCTATAATTAGTTCTATATTTTTTTAGATTAAACAATCTAAGTTTATAAGCATTTTTTATTTGTTTATTTTTCAATTTTAAAAGTCTTCTTTTCTTAAAATAAATACTTATTGATATCCATATCTTTCCTAATATATTATTGTAATAATAATCCATTCCTCTTGAAGAAATAGTTTTTAATAATTTATTTTCTACTGATAAATTAAGAGGCAAATATCTTAACATTGAATTTAATTTAAATGCAATATTAGATATAGGAAGTCCTAGTATATTAATTGATGATAATATTTTTTCTATTCCATATGCACTTTCACTAGGACTAGTAGTATAAGCTATTATATGTAAATATTCTATTATATTTGTAATTTTAATTAAATACATAATGCACTCTTGTAGTGTAGTATTAAAATATGCGCATACAAATACTATAAATAAATATAAGTATCTAAGTATCCATAAAGTATCTGTGTAATATTTAAATGGAACATAGCTTAATAACATTAATATCATTACTAATATCAATATAAAACTATTAATATAAATAGAATCACTTAAAATACTAACAATTATAATAATTATGAAATTAATAAATTTAATAATTGGATTTAATTTATGCACTAGTGAGTTTACTGGGTAATATGATCCAAATGAATTTCTAGAATACATCTCTATATACCCCCTTAATTAAATCAAGAATATTTGTATATTGATATATATCATGTCCTTTATTATTACACTCATTTATAAATTTAACTATTTTAGGAATCTCCAAATTACAAGATGTTAATAATTTTTCATCTTGAAGTATTGTTTTATCAGAAGAAGAAATTATTTTAGTTAAATACATGATAAACACTTTATCACTTATTTGATATGCGAAATTGGTATCTTTAGTTAAAAATATAATAGTTTTTTTATATTTATTTTTAAGTAATCTTATAATTCTTTCTAAATCTTTTTTATCTTTATTGTTTATTCCACAAGTATATTCATCTAATATAATAATATCTGGATTAGATATTAAAGTACATGCAAGAGCTAGTTTTTTAGCATCGCTTATAGTTAATATTTGTGGATCTAAATTTAAATATTCTTTATTAAATTCAACTAACTCTAGTACATTATCTACTTTTAAAATATTTTTTTTATTTCTACATCTTTTTAGTGAAAATTTAAGTTCATAATCTATTGTTTTATTCATAAACATATCATATGGATTTTTAAATACATATCCAACATTTAATCTAAGATTATTAATATTTCTTTGATTACTTCCATCATTTATGTATTTTCCAATTTGAACAAAACCTCTTGTAGGTTCTATTAAAAATTGCATTAAATCACCAATTGCTGTTTTTCCACTATTAGAAGCACCAACAAATGAATAAACACCTTCTTCTTTTATTTCAAAAGATATATTATCTAAAATAGTTTTTTCAAGAGGTGTATTGCTATCCATAACAAAACTAACATTATTAAATTTTATTTCCATATTCCACCTACTAACTTATCAGGTTCTAGAAAATATTTATCGATAATTTCATAATCCATTAAATATTTGCTAAGTTCAATCATAAAAGGAAGGCCTACGCCAATTCTCTTAAGCAATTTTTCTTCATTTAATACTTTCATAGTTTTATCTTCACATAATATTTTTTTATCATTAATAACTATTATTTTATTTCCATATATTGTTTCTTCTACATCACTCGTTAAATTAATAACTATTCCACCATTTTTAGTAAATTCATTTAATATATTAAATAATAATAATTTATCATTATAGTCTAGCTCACACATAACATTATCTAATATTAATATTTTAGGTTTTACTATTAATGCTGATAATATTTTTACTTTAACTTTATCACTAATACCAAGACTATTTGGATCTCTTTCTAAAATGTCTTCTATTTTAAATAATCTACTTTCACTAACAATTAAATTAATAATATCATCTCTACTCATAGCAAGACTTTCTAAACCAAATGCAATTTCATCAATAACAGTCTCTGCTACAAAAATATTTAAATATCTATAAATGACCATGCTCATTTTTTTATATACATCATATTTGGTTATACTATTAAGTTCTAAATCTCCCACAAAAATATTACATTTTTTATGACCATTTAAAAGAGTGAAAATAATTAATTCATTATTATTTCCAATTATTGTAGTAAAATCTTTTTCACTTAAATTGAATTCAAAATCAGTTGAAAATCTATATTTAAAATAATCTTTCATAAATACTCCTAATAAAATTATACATTTATTAACATAAAAAAACAATCTTTAAGATTATTTAAAACAAAAACTTTTCATTTCTGAAAAGTTTATTTTACTACTCCACTAGTAATCATTTTAGCACTTACTTTGCCATCAATATTATAAAGACCAACAACTCGCCAATTTGCTTCATTAGAGCCATATTTTAACCAGTTATTTACTTCACCAGATGGCTTATTACTAACAATTATACAATAGTCCACACTCTCATTTGTATTACTCTTTACTAATTTAACATTACCATTATTTTCTATAATGCATTCACACGTATCTTTTTCACCAGTTCCAAATTTTCCATCGAATGATTTTCCAAATCCAGCGCATACTTTTTTTACTAATTCTTCACTTGAAGAAATAGATGATTCATCGAGCGTACCATTAAATTCACCGACTATACCAACAGATTTTTTAGTAACAGTTACTGTTTCTTCATTTAGTAAATTATTATTTTCAGGGTTAACTATACAACCATCTGGATATTTACTCCTATCACAATCTACTCCTTCATCAGGATTTAAATAACCTGCCTCAATAAGAGTATACACAGGAATTTCTACAACATCAGAACCATTAAATATTTCGGGATTATTACTTGCATATAACTCAGCTGAAGATATAATGTACTCTACTTTTTGCGCATATAATCTCTTATCGACATTTCTATTAATATTAATAATATTTGGAACTACAAGTAAACTTAAAATACTTATAATTGCGATTACTACTAACAATTCAATCAATGTAAATCCTTTTTTATTCATATCTTCAACCTCTATTCTATATTAATTATATAAAATTAGTATTTTTTTTTCAAGATATTTTTTATATAACTTTTTCAATTATTTCATAAACTCTATCTTTACCAAATTTTGTTACGCTAGAAAAATTAACTATTTCATCCCCTAAAGCAGGAGAAATTATTTTTTTAATTAAATCATCTTGTTTAGCACGAAGTGATCTATTTACTTTATCATATTTAGTACAAATTATTGTAACTGGTAAATTATAATATTTTAAAAATTTATACATCATAATATCATCTTCAGTTGGCTTATGTCTATAATCTATAAGCAAAAATATATGTTTTAAATACTGTCTTTGTTTTAAATACTCTTCAATCATAACACCAAATTTTTTAATTTGTGCTTTACTTACAGCGGCATAGCCATACCCTGGAACATCTACAATATAAAAAGTATCATTAATTAAATAAAAGTTTAATGTTTGTGTTTTTCCTGGTTTAGCACTTGTTTTAGCAAAATTTTTTCTGTTTATAATTGTATTTATAAAACTACTTTTACCAACATTACTCCTACCAAGAATTAATATTTCACTTTTTTTATCTTTTGGATATTGAGACAATCTAACAGCAGTAATAGGATCATTAACACTAATTACTTCCACTAATATCACTCACTTTCTTTTTTAAATTCCATACAAGCACTAGATAATTCTTTTAATAAATTATCTATATCTTCTCTTGATGATGTTCTAACACCACTTGCAAACTTATGACCACCACCATTGTGTCTAGCAGCTATTTCATTTATAATAGGACCTCTACTTCTTATATTTACTCTATATAAATTATTTTTTTCATCTCTTGTAATAAATGCCCACACTAATATCTCTTTTATGTTATTAAAATCATTTATCATATTAGATGGTGCACTATTATCAACACCTAAAGTATTTAATATATCATCATCAAGCTCAATATATGCAAAACCATATTTATCTACTTTTAATGTTGTTGCTATGTGACCCATAAGTCTTACTTCGCTCAAAGGCTTACAATATACATCTTTATATATTTTTTCTATATTTAATTTGTATTTTTTAATTAAATTACTAACTAATATAAATGTTTCGCTAGTTGTATTAAATAAAAATCTATTGGTATCGCTAACTATTCCCGCAAATAATATACTAGCTATTTCATTATTATTTTTTAGTTTTGTATTTTCTATTAATTTAAGAACTAATTCTGATGCAGAACTTGCATTTTCACAAATATATTCACATATTCCAAAAGTATCTACCTTAGGATGATGATCTATTTTAATAACATTTTTAAATTGTTCAAAATTTTCAATATCAACTCTTTTTTTATCAGGAGTATCTACTACTATTAAAAGGGAATTTTCATAATCAATATTTGTTATCTTATCAAGTTTACCCATGAATTTAAATCTTGAAACACCACTACCAAGCGCATAAACTTCTTTTTTTGGAAATGTACATTTAATAGATTCTTTAAGACCTATTTGACTTCCATAAGCATCAGGATCAGCTCCTATGTGTCTAGCTATATATATTTTTTTATATTTTTTAATTTCATTATATATAGTTTTATAAATATTATTCATTTTTAAAAACTCTTTCTATTTTTGTATCAATTGATATGTATCTCTTGCTATCATTAATTCTTCATCAGTAGGCATAACTACAACTTTAATAGAAGAATCTTCTGTACTTATAATACCAGTAATTCCTCTTGTACTATTTTTCTCTTCATCCAATTTAACACTTAAATATGCAAATTTATCAATAACCATTTTACGTACAAGATCACTATTTTCTCCAACTCCTGCAGTAAATACGATATATTCAGCGCCTTGTAATTCAGTATTATAAATAGAAATATAGTCTGCGATTCTATCTGAATAAATATCCATAGCCATTTTACATCTAGGGTCATTACTTAAATATCCTTCTTCGATATCTCTTAAATCACTAGATATACCAGATAATGCTAACATACCACTTTTTTTATTTAAATCATTCATAATTTCATCAAAAGTTTCTTTAGTTTCTGACATAACATATGGAATAAGACCAGTATCAATATCTCCACTTCTACTTCCCATAACAACACCTGCAAGTGGAGTAAATCCCATAGAAGTATCAACACATTTACCATCTTTAATAGCACAAAGTGAAGCACCATTACCAATATGACAACTAATTATCTTAGCATCTTTACCTAACATTTCATGCATTTGAGCACTAATATATCTATGAGATGTTCCATGAAAACCATACTTTCTTACTCCATGATTTGTATACCAATCATATGGAACAGCATATAAATATTGTTCTTTTGCCATTGTTTGATGAAATGCAGTATCAAAAACAGCAACCATAGGAGTGTTTTTTAATACTTTTTTAAAACTTTCTACTCCTATTAAATTAGCTGGATTATGAAGTGGTGCCAATGGTATTAACTTATTAACAGTTGCAATAACATCATCATTAATTAATACACTTTCAGTATATTTATCTCCACCATGAACTAATCTATGACCAACACCATCAATTTCATCATAAGAATTAATTACTTTATAATTAATTAATTCATCTAATAAGATTTTAACTGCTGCTGTATGATCTTTAATTTTAGCTTCTTTCTTATCTTTTGAACCATTATATTTAATAGAATAAAAGCTATCTTCTAATCCTATCTTTTCAAAAGTACCACTAATAATAACCTTTTCTTCTGGCATCTCAAACATAGTAAATTTTAATGATGAACTACCAGCATTAACACTTAATATTTTCATTATTTTTCCTTCTTTCTATTTCGCAATTATTATATCAAAAAAATAAATAAATGTTAACAAAAAATAAAAGACACATTCAAAATGTGTCATTTCTTATCACTAAATTTTTCTATTCTACCAAATTCTTTATCATTGATATTTTTATATTCTGTATTTCTAGTATTAATAAATTTCATTTTATATAATAATTTATTCTTTTTACTAAATTTATTATTCATAAGCATACTTCATCACCACTAAATAGTATGCTATATAAAATTAATTTTATACTATATTATTCAATTTATTATTGATAACTTTCAAATATTTATTAACATCTTTATTTTTATAATTTGATTTACTATTAATAATGCAATACTTATCATATAAATATTTTAAATATTCTCTATATATTATATTGTCTTGATGATTTAATCCAATTAATAATTCTTCTTCACTATATTGCATATTTCCTTCTTTAAATATAATTAAATTATAATATTTATTATTCTCTTTAATTATTAGCTCTTTATCAACAATATAATTTAAATCTAACATATTTTTTCTTAAATAATAATGTTTATTATTAGATATAGTAATTATTTTTTTAAATCTTAATTTAGTATTCTTTAATATTTCTACTATTGTATAACTGCCCATACCAGATAATACTAATGTATCAGCTTCATTGTTTTTAATATTTTCTAAACCATTTGATATCCTTAAATCTATATATTTATTGTCTTTTATATCCTCTTTAGCTTTTTTAATAACATTTTCACTTATATCTGCAGCGATTGAATATTGTTTTCGTTTTGAAAGCATTATACTTAATTTTGCTTGATCGCACCCTACATCCACTACTTTATCATTTAAAGATATAAAAGAATATATTGAAGATATTCTATTCAATTAAGAAATCTTTTAATTTTTTAGCTCTAGATGGGTGTCTTAATTTTCTTAGAGCTTTTGCTTCAATTTGCCTTATTCTCTCACGAGTAACTTTAAATTGTTTTCCAACTTCTTCTAATGTATGACTAGAACCGTCGAATAAACCAAATCTAAGTTCTAATACCTCTTTTTCACGAACTGTTAATGTATCTAAAACTTCTCTTAATTCATCTTTTAATATTTCATAAGTTGCGAAATCTTCTGGAGACATTGTTCTCTCATCAGCAAGAAAATCTCCTAAATGTGAATCATCTTCTTCTCCAACTGGAGTTTCTAATGATACAGGATCTTGACTTATTTTTCTTATTTCAGCTATTTTTTCTACACTTAATCCCATTTTCTTAGACAATTCTTGATCTGTTGGTTCTCTATTTAACTCAAGAGTCATTTGTCTTTCTATTCTTGCCATTTTATTAATAGTTTCAACCATATGAACAGGAACCCTTATTGTTCTTGCTTGATCTGCTAATGCCCTTGTTATTGCTTGCCTAATCCACCAAGTAGCATAAGTCGAAAATTTATATCCTTTATCATAATCAAACTTTTCAACTGCTTTCATAAGCCCTATATTTCCTTCTTGAATTAGATCTAAAAATAATAAACCTCTACCAACATATCTCTTAGCAATAGAAACAACTAAACGTAAGTTAGATTCAGCAAGAACATTTTTAGCATGTTCATCCCCTTCTGCTACTTTTCTTGATAATTCTTGTTCCTCTTCTAATGTAAGAAGACTAATTTTACCTATTTCTTTTAAGTACATTCTTACATTATCATTAACACTCATATCTTTACTTTCATCAGGAACATCATCAATAATAATTTCATTTTTTAAATCAATACTATCAGAACCCTCATCTTCATCTTCTGCTCTTACTTCTATTTTATTCTCAGTAATTTTATTATATAATTCATCTAATGCGTTGCTATTCAAATCTAAATCTAACGTTCTTTTTGCAATTTGTTCATAAGTTAAGTAGCCTTGCTTCTTACCTAAAACAATTAACTCATCTATTCTTTCTTCTAATGTTTTATTTTCTTCTACCATTTTAACACTTCCTTATTTATATTTTCTATTTTCTCAGCTATTTCTATTTTTTTATTTATATCTAGCGTTTCTTTCATTTCCTTTTTTAATGCTTCTATTCTCTTCTTAACTGAATATTCTTTAATTGTATTAATATAAGACTCTAGCTCAGCATCAGTATAATCATCTTTATTATAATATTTATTTACTTCTTTTAATGTTTCATTAAGAATAAGATTATCACCTATATAATCAATAAAATCACTATAATCAAAATAACCATAATCATTCTTAAATTCAATTATTTTATATGCTAGTGATGACATATTATCATGAATTAAATATCCTAATGTATTTTCAAATATCACTATAACATCATCATAATGCAACATTAAATAAAGTATTCTAACCTCACTTATATCATATTTATTATATCTTTTTTTTATTTGTTGTTCCCTAGGTTTTATAACGCTTAATTTATTATTTAATTTTCCTTTAATAACAGATTCATTAATTCCAAATTCATTAGCCATCTCTTTGATCTTTAATTCCTTTAATATATCATCATCTAACTCATTTAATGAATTAATTGCTTCATTTATATATTTACTAATATCAACAGAATCACTCATATTTTTATTAGTTTTTAAATAATTAAGTTTAAAATCAATAAACGAAATTTTATTATTATAAGAAATATCAAATGCTTCTTTTCCTTTATTTATAATAAATTCATCACTATCTTTATAATCATCAAACACTATTACTGATAAATCAACATTATTTTTTAATAAATCATCTCCTATTGAAATAGTTGCCATTTTACCTGCATTATCTTGATCCAAATTAAGGATTATTTTACATTTATATTTTAATATCTTTTCTTTATTTTCTTTAGTTAATGCTGTTCCCATTAATGCAACTACATTTTTATATCCAATAGATGATAATCTAATCGCATCCATAAATCCTTCTGTAATAATTATTTCTTTTTTCTTTTTAATGTATGGTATTGCATTATTTAAATTAAATAATATCTTTCCTTTATTAAATATTACAGTATCTTTAGAATTAACATATTTTGCAAAAGTATCATCAACTAAATCTTCACTTAAATATTTTCTTCCTGAAAATGCAACTACATTATTATTTTCATCCATAATTGGAAAAATTATTCTATTTTGAAATGTATCATATTCAGATCCATTAATTTCTTTTACAAGATCTGTATCAATTACATCTCTAATTGGATATTTTTTTGTCAATATACTTGATAATTTATTTCCAGTAGAAAGTCCAATATTAAATTCATTTATTAAATTTTTATCTATTTTTCTATTATTCAAATATTTTATAGCATCTTTTCCTTGAGTAGACATCAAATTATTTTTAAAATATTTTAATGCAACAGAAGTTATTTCATAATATTTATCATACTTATTTGATTTTTTTTGATCTTGAATATTTAAATTTATTCCTACTCTATCTGCTAATAACTTAAGTGCCTCAATAAATGATATTGAATTAAACTTTTGAACAAAAGTAATTACATTCCCACTCTCTCCGCAACTAAAACATTTATATATTTGTTTTTCGCTACTAACACTAAAAGATGGTGAATGATCATTATGAAAAGGGCATATTGCTTTATTTTTATCATCAAGATTAATATAACTTCCTATTATATCAATTATATCATTTTTAGATTTTATCTCATTAATTAATTCTTGTGATATAAAAGCCATTTTTTTGCCCTCCAATAAATATATACGCTATAATTTTTTAAAACACTACTTTTAATTTAATTTTCTTGAATATTTTCCTTTTAATCCTAATTTTATTATTTCATTTATATGATCATATAATTTATCAAATCTATAATCATAATCTTTACCAGAATTATAAATAGTATATTTAAATCCATATTCATTAAAGAAAGGTGATAATATTCTATCTTGCCATCTGTCGCCTCTATAGGCTATTATTTTTTGACCAAAGACAGAAACTTGCATCCACCCCAATCTTTCAACAGCAAAACTTTCACTATAATCTCCACTAACACCTAATTCTCTCATGTACTCATCATATAGTGATATTATTTTTTGATACATATCAAAATCATATTCCTTTAAACCTTCAATAAATATTTTTACCAATGAGCTATGATCTTGTCTTTTTGGATCATCACTAATTTCAGATGTTTCATTAAATTGACTTAATAATAATCCATTAGGCAAAACCCATCCTCTAAAATTATTATTTGAACCTCTTTGAGTAATATCAGCTAAAAATTTTGTAATTATTCTATCAGTTTCTCTTCTTTTTTCTTCCTCTAATTTTCTTAAATCATCAATACTATCATTAGATTTTATTTTTAAATCATTATTTTTTGATAGTTTATCAATAGATTGTGATGGGCTGTTTAAAATTAAATTAATAATTAATATAACATAATTTATATCAACATTAATTCCTGCAGCAATAGCTCTATTTAATATATAAGTTAAACAAGTAATTTGATTTTTATTTAAACGAGATAATAATTTTTTCAATTGTTCATCATAATAAATTCTTCCATATGACTTTATGTCCGGTGAATAATTTATCTCTTTATTAGTTTTGTAATTATCATTTTTATAAATTTTATAATCAATATTATAATAATATTTATTATAATCTCTCATTTTTTAACCCCCCTTTTTTTAATTTACAATATTATACCATAAAAAATTAATTTTTTCAAGTTTTTATTTATAAATAAACTATATAAAAAAGAAAGATATAACTATCTTTCTTATCTATTTAATTTTCTAAATTTTTTAAAAATTATATCATCTTCCAAATTTGTATCATCTAGCTCTTCTAATAAAGATTTTTGTTTTCTTGATAAGTCAGTTGGAATAATTAATTTAATAACGCAATAAAAATCGCCCTTTTTCCATGAATCTGGATTATTAATTCCTTTTCCCTTAATTCTTAAAGTATCACCAGGTTGAGTTCCTTCTTTGATTTTAAGTTCTACCTCACCATCCATTGTCATTATTGTTTTCTTGCATCCTAAACATAAATCAGTAATTGTAACAGGTAAATCAATATAAATATCATCACCATCTCTTTTATATAATTCATGAGATGCTATTTTAAATTGAAGATATAAGTCTCCATTAGGACCTCCGTTTATGCCAGCTTCTCCTTTTCCACTAATTCTTAGTTGCTCTCCATTATTTATACCAGCAGGAATATCAATAGTAAGTACTTTTCTTATTTTTACTTTACCTGTTGATTTACAAGTACTACATTTATTTTTAAATATTTTTCCTTTTCCACCACATACACTACATGTGGTTTTAGTTTGAATAGCACCAATAAACGTATTTACCTGCTTTATAACATATCCTCTACCATTACACTCATCACAAGTAGTTTCACCATAGCCACCTTTACCATTACACTCATCACATGGTTCATAATATTCTATTTCAATATCTTTTTTGCACCCATAAACGGCTTCCATGAAATCTATTTTCATGCTATATAAAGTATCTGCACCTTTTTTAGCTCTTGATTTAGCATTACTACTGCCACCAAATGAAGAAAATCCTCCAAACCCACTACCAAATAAATCATCAAATATATCACCAAAGTCGAAATTACCAAATGGATTTCCTTGATAAGCCCCACCTGGATTTGAATAATTATTTTCAAAAGCAGCATGACCAAATTGATCATATTTAGCACGATTATCCTTATCAGATAAGCAAGCATATGCTTCTTGTGCTTCTTTAAATTTTTCTGATGCATCTGGACTTTTATTTATGTCAGGATGGAATTCTTTTGCTTTTTTTCTAAACGCACTTTTAATCTCAGCATCTGTTGCATCTTTAGAGACTCCTAATATTTCATAATAATCTCTCTTAGCCATAATTACTCACCACTTTCTAAAGTATTAAGCATTGAAACTTTTTCTTTAAATAATTCAAATGCTCTATTTATTGTTTTTTCATCAGTAAGATCTATATCTAAATCTTTAAGTAAATCTAAAGGATATTTTATATTTCCACTACTTAAAAAATTAATATATTTATCTTTAAATGTGTTATCATTTAATAATTTATCTACTATTATTAATGCACTAATAAATCCAGTAGCATATTTATATACATAATATGAATTATAAAAATGTGGAATTCTAGCCCATTCATACATAATGTCTTTATCAATTATAACAGCTGGATTAAATTGATTTTTAACCAAATTTAGATAAGTATTACACAAATAATCTTTAGTAAGAGCATTACCTTCTTCATAATATTCATGAACTGTATCTTCGAATTCAGCAAACATAACTTGTCTATATACAGTTGCCTTAAATTTATCTAAAAATTCTACAATATAATATATCTTTTCGTCTTTATCATTTGTATTATTTAATAAATATTCAGACAATAATATTTCATTTACAGTAGATGCTATTTCTGCTAAGAATATTGGATATGATGCATAAATAAAATCTTGATTTAAATCACTAAAATATGTATGCATAGCATGCCCCATTTCATGAGCAAGTGTACTTACACTATCCATATTATTTTCATAATTTAAAGATACATATGGGAGTATTTTATAACTTCCCCACTGATAAGCTCCACTTCTTTTTTTATCTTTGGGATATACATCTACACACCTATTATTTAATAAATAATTAAATTTATTTAAGTAATCTTCTCCAAGTGGTTTTAATGCTTTATTTATTATTTCAATTGCTTTTTCATATTTTATTTTTTTATCTGGACACTTACTAATATTCAAATAAGTATCATACATGTGTAATTTTTTGCCAACTACTTTAGACTTAATATTATAATATTCTTTCAAATATTTAGTATTATCATTAGTTATCTTAATTAATGTTTTATATAATTTTGAATCTATATTATCTCTAAACAAACTTCCTTCTAATGAAGAATTATATTTTTTAGTTTTACAATAAAACACATCATTTTTAATATTGCCAATATATAAAGCACTAATAGTGTTTATATGATTTTTATAAAACTTATAAACTTTTTTAAATGCAGATTTTCTAATAGATTCATTTTTAGAACTTAGAAAAACATTATAATTTGAAGATGTTAATTTAACTAATTTACCATCTTCATTTTTTATTTTCCCAAAATCAACATCAACATTAGTTAAATTAGAAAAAGCATTTTCTGAAGTATCAAATAAATCACTAACACTATTTAGTAATTTTTCTTCTTTTTCACTTAAAACATGTGGTTTATATCTAAATATCTTAGTTAAATATAATCTATATTTTTCTAGTTTTTTATTTTTTGAAATATACTCTTCAATTAATGAAAAATCATGACTTAATAATTCTGGTTCTATAAAACTTTCAACTTTATTTATTTCAACATTCAAAGTACTACTTTTTTCTTTATATTGTTGAAATTTTATATCTGACATATTATCATAAAATCCTAAATATGAATATACATACACTTTAGATAATATCATTTCAATATTAATAGTTAATTCAAGTAAATTATATAATGTATTTTCATTTTCAAGTATTCTTCCTTTATATGAAGATACTTCTTTTAACATTTTATTTATTTCATTAATTGCATTATTATATTCTTCATCATTTTTAAACATTCTAGTTAAATCCCAATTATAATTCATATTGCTCCTTTACATTATAGTTTATTAAATAAGGGCTCATATTAGAGCCCCAATATTTAATAATTATTTTTCCTCAAATTCTGCGTCTTTAGCTTTTGATTTTTTAGATTTTCCACCATTTGAATCTTCGCTATCATCAGTAGATTCATTATCTGAATTCTCTGCTTCTGCTTGAGATTGAGCAGCTTGTTCTTGATAAATTCTAGAAGATAATTCCATAATTTTATTGCTTAATTCTTCACTTGATTTTTTGATATCATCAGTATCATCTTTTTCAAGCGCATCTTTAGTTTTTTTAACTAATTCTTCAATTTCTTCTTTTTCTTTATCTTTAACTTTATCACCAAAGTCTTTTAATGTTTTTTCAGTTGCAAATATCATTTGTTCAGCATCATTTCTTATTTCTGCCTCTTCTTTACGTTTAGCATCTGCTTCTTTATTTGCTTCTGCTTCTTTTACCATTCTATCTATTTCATCATCACTTAAATTAGATGATGCAGTTATTGTGATTGCTTGTTCTTTATTAGTTCCTAAATCTTTAGCCTTAACATTAACAATACCATTAGCATCTATATCAAATGATACTTCAATTTGTGGTACTCCTCTTGGTGCTGGTGGTATGTTAGTTAATTGGAAATGTCCAAGAGTTTTATTATCTGCTGCCATTGGTCTTTCACCTTGTAAAATATGAATATCTACAGCAGGTTGATTATCAGCAGCAGTACTAAATACTTGACTCTTAGTTGTTGGTATTGTTGTATTTCTTGGAATTAATACAGTCATAACATTACCTAATGTCTCAATACCTAATGATAATGGTGTTACATCTAGCAATACTAAATCATTAACCTCACCAGTTAAAACTCCACCTTGGATACTTGCTCCCATAGCAACAACTTCATCAGGGTTAACTTCTTTACTAGGCTCTTTACCTAATTCTTCTTTAACTAATTCTTGAACACAAGGAATTCTTGTAGAACCACCAACTAATAATACCTTATCGATATCAGTTTTCTTTAATTTAGCTTCTTTTAATGCATCTCTTACTGGCTTTCTTGTTGATTCAACCAAATCACTAATTAATTCCTCAAATTTTGCACGAGTTAATGTCATATCAACATGAAGTGGACCATTTTCTCCTTGAGTGATGAATGGTAAACTAATTTGAGTAGATTTAACTCCACTTAAATCTTTTTTAGCTTTTTCAGCACCTTCTTTAAGTCTTTGCATAGCCAATTTATCTTTAGATAAATCAATACCATTTTCTTTCTTAAATTCTTTTATGATATAATTAATTATTTCATTATCAAAGTCATCTCCACCCAAGTGATTATTACCACTAGTAGCTTTAACTTCAAATACACCATCACCAAGTTCTAAAATAGATACATCAAATGTTCCACCACCTAAATCATATACTAAAATTGTATGTGCATTTTCTTGTTTATCAAGTCCATAAGCAAGTGCAGCAGCAGTTGGTTCATTTATAATTCTTTCTACTTCTAATCCTGCTATTTTACCAGCATTCTTAGTAGCTTGTCTTTGTGCGTCATTGAAATAAGCTGGAACTGTAATAACAGCTTTTGTTACTTCACCACCTAAATAAGCTTCAGCAGTTTCTTTTAAATTCATTAAAATTTTAGCACTTATTTCCTCTGGTGTGTATTTTTTACCTTCTAATTCAACTTTTTCATTAGTTCCCATTAATCTTTTAATTGAACTAATAACATTAGTAGATGTTTGAGCCTCTCTCTTAGCTACATCTCCTACTCTAACTTCTCCATTTTTAATACTTACAACTGAAGGAGTTGTTCTATTACCCTCAGCATTTGGAATAACTTTAGGTTCACCACCTTCTAATACAGCAACACAACTATTAGTTGTACCTAAATCTATTCCTATAATTTTATTTACTTTTGACATAATTATTTCATCTCCTTATATTATTTATTAACTTTTACTGTTGCATGTCTAATAACTTTATCTTTATATTTATATCCTTTAGCAAGAACTTCTAAAATCACATTTTCAGGTTTATTTTCGTCATGTTCAACCAATACAGCATCTTCTAGTGTAGGATCAAATTCAAGTCCTAGACATTCAATTTCTTTTACTTGGAATTTATCAAATAATGTTGTTAAGTTTCCAAGTATTAATTTTACTCCACTTAAGAATTTGCTTACTTCATCACTTAAATCATTATCATCTAACATAACAGCTCTTTCAAGATTATCCTTAACTGGTAATAACTCTTTAATGAAGTCTTCTCCTTCATATTGAAGCATTCTACTTACTTCATTTTGAGTTCTAGTTTTAAAATTTAAATATTCTGCTTGTAAACGCATATATTTTTCTTCTAATTCTTTATTTCTTGAATCTAGTATTTTAATAAGAGTTTCATTATCAATATTTCCACATCCACTACATTCATTACAAGAACCATTGCATGTACTTTCACTTGTATTCGTATTTTCAGTAGTTTTAGTTTCTTCATTGACTTTTTGCTCGTTATTAATAGTGTTAGATTCATTTTTATCTTTTATTTCATTCTCATTAACTTGCTTTTTCAACTGAATTTTCCTTTCTTTTCGCTTCAATATTTTCTTTTAAATATTCAAGCATATTTACAACGCGTTCGTATTCCATTCTCTTAGGACCAATAATAGCAATTGTTCCCTCTTTTCCATCTGCTTTATATTTTGTCTTTACTACTGTAACATTATTATCTATTTCACTTTGACTACCAATATATATCTTAACCTCATCGTTGGCCTCTTCAATTTTACTCACCATATCTTTGCTTTCAAATTTACTTATAATATTTTTAATATCATCGACTGTATTGAATTCTGGTTGTTTTAATATATTAGTTTTACCAGTAAATTTAACATCCCTTTCATTAGTAAAGTTAGATAAAGCATTGTAAAAAGCATTATAAACTACTTCATAGTTTTGAATATAGTTTCTAATAACTGGTTTTACTTCAAATTCTAACTTACTTGGAACATCATCTATTGGCGTCCCTATAAGTATTTTATTTAATAACTCAGTAGTTTTTGCTATTTCATTAGATGGAATATTTTCTTTTAAGTTAACATTCTTATTTTCGATATGACCTGTGTTTGTAATTAATATTGCTATTAATTGTCTATCATTTAGTGGAACTACTTCAACTTTTTGAAGTAAATTATCACTTGATTCTTTACCTAAAATAACTGATGTATAATTTGTGATATCACTTATTATCTCTAAGCTTTTAGTAATAGCATCATTTAATTCTAATTCTTTATTACTAAATATAGTTTGGAGTCTAAGCATATCCTCTCCACTAATTTTTTTAGGCTCCATTAAGTTGTCAACATAATATCTATATCCATCCTCAGATGGCACTCTACCTGAAGATATATGTGTCTTTTCTAAATATCCAAGTTCTTCTAAAAATGCCATATCATTTCTAATTGTCGCGCTTGAACATTTAAATTTTTTACATAAAGCTTTACTGCCAACTGGTCTAGCTGTTTTAACATATTCTTCAACAATAGTTTTTAGTAATTCTTTTTGTCTTGTTATAATCATCATATACCTCCTTTAGCACTCTTTTTCTTTCAGTGCTAAATACATTATAATATTATATGTTAGCAATGTCAATATATGAGTGCTAATTTTTTTATTTTTTTCAACAATAAAAAACTAGTTATATTTAATTAAAATATAACTAGTATAAATATATTATTTTAACCAATTCTAAATGCTGGTATCACAACATTACCATAACTAGCATTATTATTACGTAAATCACCAATGGTATATACAATATGAAAATATTGATAATAATTATTAGACCAGAACGCAACCACCAGCCTACAGCACTTTTGCTAGAATTATATTTTATTGCACCACCATAATTAGTACTATTTACACCAATACTACTATAATAATCTAGCTGTCTTGTTGATGAATCAGCAGAAAAACTACCACTTCCCCATACTTCTTTTGCGGATAATAAGTATAATTTGTCAGTAGTAACAAAATTACTGTAATCTCTATCACCATGACCCGATACTACATATGTTTCACCTATAACGTTTTGCAAATCATTTGGAAGTGCATTATATACAGTTGTATTCACAAACATACGCATTTCGCTATCTTTCTAACCACCTATGTTTGAATTGGATGAATTCATTTTATAATTAGTTACTAATTCTTCAAACTCAACCACAAATCCACATGCTGTTTGACTGAACCCTGTACTCTTGCATGCAGTAGGCGTTGAAATATTTGCTATTCTTACAGTAAAAGTACCATAACCACCTGATTCAACTTCTTTTGTATCCCCTACTCTATATACACTTGAATTCCCAGTCCTTACAGCATTTGCTATTGTTTCCCATGAATCATCCTCAAATGATACCGGATCTGGAACATCAGGTATTATCTCACATTTATAACCGTCTGGACAATGATTTTCGGTTAAATCAATTCATCTATCGCACTTTGTACATCTGTACTATTAGCTCCATTATTTGTATTATCATATTCTACTTCCAAAGCATTAAATAACATTTCAGCATAGACTAATTCTGAGAAAAATATTCCACCAAAAATAAAAATAACAATATATTTTATAATATTTTTTAATTTATTTCTCATATATTTCTTCATTCTCAAACTATTGTATCTTATATAAATTATACTATTGAAGCAATACTCAGTCAAGTTTTGAAAAAAGTTGCTGATAATTGATTCTTATGTATTTTTATAAATATAATCACATAAAAACTAGTCATATTTTATTAAATATAACTAGTATAAATATCAAAATGTAATGCATAAATCATCCAATTGATGAGCAAGTGTTTTATTATATTTTTGGTATTAAAAACAAATAATTCTTTAGATTTCCTATTGATACAACATATATTCTATTTTTACGTACATATGATAATTCCCCCCACTTAAAACAAGTAAAAATGATGGCTCTCCACTCTTTTCAACATCAACCTTTTCTTTAAACTTCTTTAAATTATTTGCTGATTCTTCTATTTGCTTTGCACATAATTTTACCTCAATAGCCCCCCATTTACCATTTTCACATCGTAATATAAAATCAACTTCATAATCTTTATTATCTCTATAATAAAATAATTCAGCTCCTAAAGAATCATCATATATTTTTAAATCTCTATAACACATATTCTCAAATATAAATCCAATAAAATTTAAATCATTTATTAAATAATACTAAAGAAGCAATTACTATAGAAGTATCTACTAATTCTATTTTTGGATTAGTTCTTAATTGTATAGATGATCTTAAATTTAAATTTGTAGCAAGTACATATTCTAATACAAATAGTTTTTCTAATATAGTTAAATAATCATCTACTGTTGGTCTGATATTTCTTCTTTAAAAATAATTGACATATTATTTGATATTGTCTTTTTATTTGTTGATGTAGAAACATTTTTACTTATACTTTTCAATAAAGATTCCATCTTTATTTTATCTCTTTCTACTCCATCTATAGTTCTAACTTCTTCATTAACTAAAATTTAAGCATATTCTTTAGCAACTTTAAATCTATTTTCTCAACTAATATTTAATGATTCAGTCCAACCGCATCTTATCATAGCATTTTTAATATCTTCTAGTTCTAAATTTGATACACCTGATATTTCTTTACCATCAATAATATCTTTTAAAGAAACTAATCCATTAGAATCACCAGATTCATATAATGAAATTGTTCTCATAAGTAGTTTGGAAATTCTTCCAGTTCCTGTATGCATGATACAATCTTCGAATGGTTTTGCTGAACCTTTTAATATATATTGCCTTTTTTCACCAGTATAATCTATATTAGTTCTAATTGAATCCCATATAATAGGACACATTCGCCACTCATCAAACAATCTTGGCTTTTCACCTTCTAAAAATAAAGATGGTTTAGTTTCACTAATATTATCATATTGAATTTTTTTATCAGAATCTTGCAATTCTATTACACTTTTACTAACTTGTTTAGCCATTGTTGATTTTCCACACCATTTAGGTTCTTTTATTACAACTGCACCCATATATCTAATTTATTTTTTAAAATATCATCAACAATTCTAGGTAAATATTTTTCATATAATATCATCTCCTGCTCATATTATACTATATTTTAAAAAAAAGCAAATATTCATTTTACATTTTGTACTATGTTTACTTTAAAGATTTCATCAACTTTAATTAAAGAGTTTCTCCCACAACTATGTATCAAATAAAAAGAAATTGATAATTCAACTATCAATTTCTTTTAAAAACTTCTTACTTTTCGTACTAATTCCAGAATATCTGTCATAATATTCATCTATTATAATATTTATTTTATTTGATACATCTTCATCTATTTCAAGATTATTTATTTTAGATATATCTACATAATTATAAAGTCTTAATAGCTTAATAACTTTTTCACTTATAATTGGTTCATTTTTTAAGCATTTAGCACATACATATCCTCCTCTTTCAAGAGACAATGTTACTACTTTACTACTTCCACAACAAACACACTCATCTAAATTTAATTTAATTCCAATATAATTTAAATATTGTAATTCCAATATATTAGTTATTATTTTAGGATTAAAATCAGCTTCTATTTTATTAATGGCACTCATCATTAAATCATATACTTCACTATCTTCACATTCTTTATATACCTTAGTTGATAAATCACATATATAAGTTAAATAACTTAGCTTAATAATATCATTTTTAATGTTATCAAAATAGTTTATTATATCGCCTTCTAATAAAATAGATAAGCCTTTATCTTTATAAGATATTTGGAATTTAGCATATGCAAATCTTTCACTTATTAATCTAAGTTTACTTTTAATATTTTTACATCCTTTAGAATAACATCCTATAATTCCATGATCTTTTGTAAATATATTAATTATTCTACTATTTTCTTTATATGGTGTTACCCCTACTACTATTGCCTCTACACTAATAATCTTCATGTTTAAATTAAAGCATAAAGATTATCTTTATGCTTATTTTCCTTTCTTATATTCTAAATAATATTCTATTTTTCCAGTTTCCTTAAATTTTTTCCATGCTTCATTTTTAGTCATATTTTCTCTCCTTACAATATTATATTGCAGGGATTTTAAAAATATTATTCATCATTTTTAATTAAATACCCTAAATCTTTAATGTATTTTTCTTTTTCTCTCCATTTTTTTATAGTTTTACAATATAATTCAAGATATACTTTTTTTCCTAATAAATTCTCCATATCCACTCTCGCTTCATGCCCTATTGTTTTTATCATTTGTCCGCCTGCTCCAACGATTATTTTTTTTAATGAATCTCTATCAACTATAATATCTATATACACCTTAACTATATCACTTTCTTCTTCATAACCAATTAATTTACATGATATTGAATGTGGTACTTCATCATTAGTATGTATAAATATTTTTTCTCTAACAAGTTCAGATAATCTAAAATCTAATTCAGTTGTAGTAGTTTCACCATCCATAAAATATTTTACACTATCTGGTAAATAATTTTTAAGAACTTTTATTAATCTATCAGTATTATCGTTCTTTAGCGCAGACACTGGAATTATTTCTGCAAATTCATATAAATTCTTATATTCATTTATTTTTAAAAATATTTCATTATCAGTTAATTTATCTATTTTATTCAAAACTAAAAAAACTGGTTTATCTATTTCTTGAAGTTTGTCAATAATAAATTGATCACCTTTACCATACTTTTCACTAGCATCAACTACAAATAAAATTATATCTACATCATTTATCGAATAATATGCTTGATCATTTAATACTACACCAAGTTTATCTATTGGTTTATGAATTCCAGGAGTATCAACAAAAACTATTTGTGTGTCCTCTTCATTATATATCCCTTGAATTAAATTTCTTGTGGTTTGAGGTTTTGGCGAAATAATAGCTACTTTTTCTTTTATAATTGAATTCAACAGTGTACTTTTACCAGTATTAGGTCTACCAATTATACTTACAAAACCACTTTTCATACTAAATTCTCCTTAGAGAATGTAGTTGTCATCAATTTTTCAAAAGTCATGACTTCCATTTTCCCACTTTTAGTCATTATATTAAAAATAACTTCTTTATCAAAAAATTCTAAAAAAGTTTGTTTACATATATTACATGGATAGCATATATTATCACTATTTGTCATTAAATATAATACTTTAAAATCTTTTTCACCATGACTTATAGCATTATTTATTGCATTTCTCTCAGCGCATATACTTCCACCATATGATGCATTTTCTACATTAACGCCTGAATAAAAATTGCCACTTTTCATCTCAACTATACAAGCAAAATGCATATTTGAATATGGGGCATAACTATTATTCAATAATTTTTCTAATTTTTCTTTCATACTACTCCTTTATATTAAACTGATTATTTTAGGAACAAATATTATTATTCCAACTATTATTGCTACTAATGCAAAAATAAATACCGCTGCGGCACTTGTATCTTTAGCAACTTTAGCAAGTGGATGATATTCTTGTGTTACAAGATCAACTACTGCTTCAATAGCAGTATTAATTAATTCACAAGATATTACAAGTCCTATTGTTAAAACTAAAATAGCCCATTCATATTTATTAATATGAAATAAAACTCCAAATATGCAAACCACTAGTGCAATACCTACATCGACTACTAAATTTTGCTCATTATTATATGCATATCTAAGTCCCTTAATAGGATATTTAAAACTATTTATAAATTTTTTAATCCCTTTTTGATTTTTTCTTTCATCTCTTGATATCATATTTACTTAATATCTCCTCCTCAAGAGCTCTCATGACTTCTTTATCTTCTTCATTCATATGATCATATCCTAATAAATGTAATAATCCATGAACTGCTAAATAACAAAATTCTCTTTTAATACTATGACCATAGTCTTTAGCTTGACTAACACATCTTTCATAAGATATATATATTTCCCCTAAAAATCTAAAATTACTATACTCAACATCTTTTACTTCTTCAAAAGCAAAAGATATAACATCCGTAACTGCATCTTTATTTCTATAATCTTTATTTATTTGTCGAATTCTATTATTATCAACAACTACTATATTTAATAAAGGATTTTTAATATTTAAGTAATTACATGCGAATTTAATCACTTGATCTAACTCTGTGAAGTCAATTTCTTCATCAGTTTCATTAAAAATATAATTTTTCATAGTCCCCCCTTTATATAATTTTTAACAAATAAAGTATAAATATTATTATTACTAATATACTAAGTAGATTATAAAACCATCTTTTTCTAAAAATTTTAGGTAAATGATTTTTTATTGCATTTAATCCAATAAAAATCAAAAAACCTATAATACCACCAATAGTATTTAGTATTATATCATCAACATCAAAACTTCTACCGATAAAATGTTGCGTACATTCTATAACTCCACTTGAAATCAATGATATAATCGTTATTGAAAACATGCCTTTTATTTTACAATATCTAGATACAAAATATCCAAAAGGAATAAATAATAATATATTTCCAAATACTTGTTTATAAAATTCGCTAGTTCCATACTCATATCTAAATATTTCTTTAAAAGGAGTAAAATTTGACCCACCACCAGCAATATCTTGACTAGTAACAAGTTGAAATAATGCAATTAAGTATATTATAAATAATAAATTAAATATTTCTTCATGTAAAACAAAATTTTTTCTATCGCTTTTTATTAAAATAGTAACTCTCATAATTATTAATACACAAGATACAATAACTATGGTTGGCCAAGACATATTAACTACTTGCATTACTGCTGATCTCATTTAAATCTTCCTTTTCTAATATTTTAGAAGTAACCCCAATACTTTCATAAACTTTATAAAATACTTCTATATACATTTTACTACTATTTACTTGTTTTTTCAAAACATTTTTTGAAATAATATATTCTCCATCTGATAAAGTTTTTTCCATATATTCATCACTTCTTTTTAGTCCTTCATTATATGCTTCATCATGTGTTAAATTAAACTCTTTATATTCATATTCGGTTTTAATTTCTCTATATAATTTGAATTTTAAATATGGCTTATCAATTAATACTTTTTTTTCATTCATGCTATTTTTACTTTCATATTTTCCAATTAAACTAAACTTGTGATTAAACAATTCAACATAATAATGATTTACTATTTTTCCAGTTTTAACTCTATCTACATATTTAAGAGGTATATTTATTTTAGATGTATACCATACTTCAGCATATATTTGGCCATTTGCTTTTACTTGATCAATAATACTTTCATCTTTATAAACATTACCACTAATTATTACATCACCTTTTTTAACATACTCATTTTCTTCTTTTATTTTGCTTCCACTATATACTACTATATGTTTAATAACACCTTCTTTATCAGAAATAATATCACATGGTGTATTATTAACAATATTATTTTTAATAACTTTAGGTGTTAAATTGACAGTATATTTATTTCCTTTTTCATTAATTTCAATCCATTCTAATATATCATTATTCTCCTCTAATATTTTTTTCTTAATTATATTTAATTCATTAAAATTTTTCTTTTTTTTGTAAATATCTATATCATTATTTTTGAGAATATTTAATATATTATTTTTTAATTGTATATCATCAGTTTTTATTTCAATATTAAAAATAGTATTTGTAAGTAATTTTAACAAAAATAAACTAACAATAAAAGATATTAAAATATATTTGTGTTTATTTATTGCTTTAATATAATATTTTAATCCATAATATCTTATTATTTTAGTTTCATATCTTCTATTAATTTTTTTATAATCATCATAACTAACTATTAATTTATATAAATTATTGTTTTTTATTAAATATGAATATTTTATATTATGATAAACTAAATAATTAATAAATTTATTCGAAATACTTTTAACTTCTATTAAAACTTTGTTATTCATTTAAGATATCTATTCCCTTAAATTCACCAATTATACTTAGTTCATACTCATCTAATTTATTAATTATTAAATTTTTTCCATTTATTTTAACACTATTATCATCAAAACAAATAATGATATATTTCGAATCAATATCTTTTATTTTATTATAATTTTTAATATGTATTAAATTTTTAAATATATTTATTTCATAATCTTTATTTCTCATATTAAATTGTATAAAAAAACATGAAATAAATTCATGTTTAATTAATAATATTATTTTTATCAACAATTTTTTCTATTGGACCAATACCAATTGCTTGATCATTTTCACTAAATACTGTCCCTAATTTTTGAACTATTGCATCACGAGTAAATGGTTTTGCTAAATAATCATCAAACCCCATACTAACATATTTTTCATATGCTCCAGTCATCGCATCTGCTGTTAATGCTATAACATGTGTGTTAAATCCAGGTATTGCTTTTAATATTTTAATTGTTTCTTCTCCATCCATAACTGGCATTAAATTATCAAGTAAAATTAAATCATACTTATTTCCATTATAAATTTTATTAACACATTCTTTTCCATTATAACACTCATCAATTATAAAGTTATATGTTTTTAACAATTTTTTTAATACTTTAATATTTAATTGATTATCATCAACAATTAATATTCTCTTGCCACTATATTGATTTAAATCTATTGATTTATAAGTCGATAATTGTTTAACTTTTGCAAGATCACCTAATGTACCAATTTTTTGTGGTATTACAGCATAAAAAGTTGTTCCTTGTCCATATACACTATATACACCAACTTCACCATTCATTAGTTCTACTAAATTTTTAGTAATTGCAAGCCCAAGTCCAGTTCCTTGTGCAGTACTAATTTTCTCAACTTGTAATCTTTCAAATTTACCAAATACTTTATCCAAATCTTCTTTCTTTATTCCATTGCCAGTATCACCAACTTTAATAGATAATTTATCTTCTTTATCAAGCCATAATAGATCTAATGTTATTGTTCCTTTTTCTGTATATTTGACAGCATTACTTAAGAAATTGTTAACTATTTGTTTAATTCTAAGTCTATCACCATATAAAACTCTAGGCATATTATTAGAAATATTTACAACTAATTCGATTGGTTTCTCGGCAACTTTAGTTCTCATTATTTTAACTAATGACTCTATTTCTTCAACTGGATCATAATAAGTTTCTATTATTTCTAATTTGCCACTTTCAATTTTACTAATATCTAAAATATTGCCAATTAATTCAAGTAAAGTGTTAGATGCATTAATTATATCAGCACTATCTTCTTGAATACTTGGTGTTGTGTGTTCTTTAGATGCTTCAATATCTTCACTTAATCCAATAATTGCATTTAATGGAGTTCTAAGTTCATGAGACATACTTGCTAAGAATTCACTTTTAGCTCTATTTGCTCTTTCAGCTTCATTTTTAGCTTCAGCTTCCACTCTAGCTACTTTTTCATCAGGGTTTTCTATTGTATGATACATTATAAACAATATCATAAAATGACACTCGGTCATTATAACAATCTCTGGATTTACCTTTTGAATTATTGTTAATATTGAAGAGAATAAAGCTAGTAAAAACATCGGAAGCATCTTACCATAAGCAACTGTTTTTATATTTATAAAAAATGCTATACCACTAATTATAAAATAAATATAAGAATATATATATACAACATTAGCCGATGGACCAATAGAATATCCATCTCTAATTTCAACAGGTAAAGTAAATACTAAAACTGAAAATATTAAAAATGAAATCAACACTATATATCTAAAAATTTTATGGAATTCATCGCCTTTGTTAGTAAAACATATTTTAACTATATATACCGCAACATACGATATAAAACCAAGCAAATATACAAAATATAAATCCATTAATATTTTTTTCAAAGAATAACCAGTTATATAAACATCATAGAAATTAAAAGATAATTCAAGTAATATTCCAATCATATTGATTATTAACATTTTTGAATAAATATTAGTCTCATCAGATGTTATTTTATTCCTTGAAAAAAATGATATTATAAGTATGATTGACATAATTAGGCAAAAAATTAATACGTTAGTAAAATCCATCTATAACCACCTCTATTGTATTATATTTGTATTATATCATACATAATTTTAATTGTAAATTAATGAAATAAATTATTTCAAATAAAATATAAAAAGTAACTCTAGCGTTTAGAATTACTTTTATTAATTATTTTTTCGTTAATCTTAGCAAATGATTATTTCCATTATTATATTCTTCTTCAGCATCTTTTTCATAGTATTTAAAGTCTATTTTATCAGCATCTGTATGACGTATTTCATTTACAAACTCTATATCCAATGGTACTTCAAATGATGCTAAACTCTTTTTATCTCCATTAGGAAGAATATATTCTTTACTACACTCATTAATAATATATTCTTTTAAATTTTCATCTGGAGTTATTCCCTCTTTTAGAACAATATATGCTTTACCAGAAAATCTAGTTTCATCATTTGGTTTTGGTACAACAACACATGCTCTTACAACATCTATTAATGAAATAAAGTTTTGTATTTTCTCACAATAAACTTTATTTCCATCATTTAATATATAAAATCTTGATTCTCTTCCAGTTAATTTAAAATATCTATCTTCATCTAATGATCCAACTGTTCTAGTATTGTAATATCTCTTACCATTAATTGTAACCATTTCTTTTTCTGTTAAATCTTTATCTTTATAATATCCTTTAAATACATGTTTTCCAGAAATTAGTAACGTTCCTTCTTCACCGTATTTAACTTCTTCCATCGTATCACTATTTACAACCATCGGATCACTACCAACTAATATTTTGCCAACTGTTCCTTTTTTAATTGGTGTTCCAACTGAACTTGACCAAGTTGCTACTGTCTCAGCATTACCAGCTCCGTTACAATATATCATTTTATTATTGTTATGCTTTCTAAAGAATTCATTCGCTGCTTGTTCTGTTTTTTCAGTCCAAAAATCACCACCTGTTACAAATGTATGACCATTTGATAAATCAATACCATCTGGAACAGTTCGTATTAATGTATCTATTAATGCAGGACTTCCATAATAATAATTAACATCTTTTAATAAACTAGCAGCATTTTCTTTTGTTAACCCTTCTGGAGAAACTACAACTGTTCTACCACAAAGAAATGTTAATAAAACTGATGTTGCAAATCCATATGGATATTTAAATGGTACAAATGTTAAACATCTCTCATTTTTATTTTGTGGTAAGTTAATAGTTGATTTACAATACATACCATTAGCTATTACATTTTCATTAGTTAATAAAACTGTCTTAGGATTTCCACTAGAACCACTAGTATATAGTAATAATGCATCTTGATTTTTACCATATAATGTATTTATCAAACCTTTCTTATATTCAGAAATTGTTTTTAAATCATTAAATGTTATAAAATCACTGTATCCATATTTTTTATTTTCATCTTTTTCATTAAATTTTTTCTTATATAAATCTTTTTCACTTAAAGTTATAATTGTTTTAACTTTTGTATCCTTCTTAATATCTTCATTATATGCTTCATCTTTATTATAATTAATGAAAACTGGAGACTCAAATAAATTTAAATACTTTTTAATTTCATGAGGTGACTCTTTATAATTTAAAAAAGTAGTTATAGCTCCAATTTTATTAGCAGCTAAAAATGCTAGTATAGCTTGATATGAATTCTCCATACAAATTGTTACTACATCACCAGCTTTTACACCAAGTTCTTTAAATGCCCTTGCAACTATTTCACTGTTTTTGATTAATTCCTTATAATTAACACTTAACTTAATGCTATCAACAGCATCTTGTTTTCCATTAAAGAAATTTATTAATTCAACTGCATTTACTATACTCATATTAGGAATAAATGGATGCAATTGAAAATATGAATATCCTTTTTCATGAGTTTTATCAATACTAGGATAACCTGTTTTGTCTAATACTTTTTCTTTCATAACCCTCTCCTTATATGTCAAATTATATCAAAATCATTAATTTTTATCAAAAAAAATGTAAATTTTTTGTATATAAAAAGAAAAAGTTCATAAAGTTAAATATTATGAACTTGAACTTATTTAACACATGTAATGTGTTTAAATCCACTATGGAGCAATAACAAAGGTTATTCAAAACTCTAATAGTAAAAGTTGCTAAACAACTAATCTCTATAAATAGAATACCATAAATTTTAATTTTTTTAAATAATTTATGCTAAATTAAAAAAGATTATTAATTTAATGATATAATTAAATAGAAAGATAAACACCGTTTTTGTTTGTTGGGAGGATTTATGAAAAATATTTTAAAAGTTATTATTTATATAATATTAGTTATGTTTATTACATTTATATTGT